>NZ_JAPQKX010000008.1:0-262901 GCF_026800125.1 Pectobacterium jejuense
GCGATGCTCAAAGAATTAGTAACTGTTTATTCGTAATGAATTTACTGTTGTTCACTCTTCAAGACTTTTTATATCGTCAAGATACGGTCTTGTGAGTGCCCACACAGATTGTCTGATTAAATTGTTAAAGAGCAGTGCGTTGTGGTCTTAACCACTTCGCGAGGTGGCGTATATTACGCTTTTCACCTTCAGAGTCAACGCTTATTTTAAAGCGTTTTCTCTTTCTTTATCGACCCGGTTGTGTATTCACAGCGCCGTGTCGATGGAGGCGCATTATAGGGATCCGTTTTCGTTACACAACAACTTTCTTGATCTTTTTTTCTGTTCGCGTGTTTTTCGACCCTTTCGATGAGATCTTACTCGATCCACGCCACTTTTCAGTTGCCGACATCCCATATCTGTCGATATTTTGTCTAATAACGAATAATCAGTATGTGGCAAATAACTACGAGGTTGTCGATGAGTGCAAAAACATTCCGTCGTTATAACGGCATTTCTCCCGTTTTAGGCGAAAGGGTCATGGTCGATCGTTCCAGCGTGGTGATTGGCAAGGTAACACTAGGCGATGATGTCGGCATCTGGCCCCTTGTCGCCATACGCGGTGATGTTAACTACATTACTATTGGTGCAAGGAGTAATGTTCAGGACGGTTCTGTACTTCATGTCACCCACTGCTCAGAGAAAAAGCCAGAAGGTAATCCGCTTATTATTGGTGAAGACGTCACAGTGGGCCATAAAGCGATGCTGCACGGTTGCCAAATAGGAAATCGGGTTCTGGTCGGAATGGGATCAATACTTTTGGACGGAGCAATTATTGAAGATGATGTCATGATTGGTGCGGGTAGCTTAGTCCCGCCAGGAAAACGGCTAGAGAAGGGACATCTATACCTCGGCAGCCCAGTCAAAAAAATTCGGCCACTCACACAGGAAGAAATAGAGGGATTGATTTACTCGGCAAACAACTACGTTCGCTGGAAAGATGAATACCTTGCTCAGGACAACGAGTAACAGCCTTCATCATCCCATTCTTCAGCAGCGATCATTTGTTCCAGTTCATCTTCAAGATCCCATCGATATTCCCTGAACAGTGCCAGCCACCGTTCAGGGCTATCACCACCATAACGTTGCTGGAGCAGCTCAGCGCTCACTAAGCATTCCTGCTGAAAGCCATTCACTAAAACAGGAAAGCGGATCGCCCTTACCTTATCATCCCAGCTTTCACGATCGGGAAACTGGATCGCCTGGTTCATTTAGCAAGATCCTGCTTTAGCAAAGCAATAACTGGCTCCACATCCGGCATAACACCATGCCAAAGTTTAAACGCATGTGCCGCTTGCCCCACCAGCATTCCCAAACCATCTGCATAATGGCGGGCACCATGCTGTACGCACCATGACAAAAATGGTGTCAGTTGCGGCAGGTAAAACATGTCATAACAGCACGTTTCCGGCGAAATGAGTTCTGTCGGTAAGTTAGGAACGCTGTCGTACATACCAGAAGATGTGGCGTTGATGATCAGATCGAACGACTGACCCTGTAAATCATCGAGAGCAACAGCGTTAATATCACCAATGTCACGGAAGATCTTAGCTAAGGCATCGGCCTTGGAAAAGGTCCTATTCGTGAGCACGACTGTACAGCCATAAGCCAGCAGAGGTTGGATAACACCCCGCGCCGCGCCGCCCGCACCAACCAACAAAACACGATCCAACGGCTTCACCAGCGCCAATCGTTGCAGATCGCTGAGCAAACCGATGCCATCAGTATTATCACCCAACAGGCGGCCGTCACTCAGCCTCTTCAATGTATTAACCGCCCCAGCAAGCGCAGCACATTCGCTACGCTCATCGGCTTCAGCAAAGGCCCGCTCTTTAAAGGGCGCTGTCACATTCGCCCCACCAGCACCATCACGAAAATGCTGGCGTAGCATCTGCTCAAAATCATCCAGAGGCGCCAACACGCGCTGGTACGTCAACGTTATCCCCGTCTGTGCAGCAAATAGCTCATGTATGCGAGGTGATTTACTATGCGCAATCGGATTGCCAAAAACCGCAAAAGACGTTACTTCAGACACGTTCCTCTCCAACTTGTCGTTACCCTTGACGAATAAGCTCGCCTGTTAATACATCCCTGATTTCTGATGGGTTCATTCTTCCGCCGACATCCCCAACTAGCACAGGAAAATCATCACCAAACTGTAGAGAAACTTCCTGAGCCGTACGGCAAGGCGGTTGACCACTTAAATTGGCACTGGTCGATACCAACGGTTTACCGTAACGCTGGCACAGTTCCTTGACTAATGGGTGGTCGCTAACGCGCACCGCAAGTGAAGAAAATTGCCCCGTTAACCACTGCGGAGTCGTGCGTTTTGCTGGCAATACCCAAGTAACCGGACCTGGCCATGTGGAAAACATCACCGCTTTCTGCTCATCGGATAACGCACTGTCATCAATATAAGAAGCCAGTTGGCTAAAATCTGCCGCAATCAGGATCAACCCTTTTTGCCAAGGGCGTTGTTTTAACGCCAGCAGGCGATTAACCGCCACCTCACTATCAGGATCGCAGCCCAACCCAAATACCGCTTCCGTCGGGTACGCAATAACCTGCTCGTTATGTAACTCCCGCAAAATGGGAATCATTAGTTCATCAGACACATCACTCATTCTTATCAACTTCTGCCGCTATCGGTTTTCCACATAATTTACTGGCACAAAATAGCTTGATGCCTTGTGCCGTTTTTTTCTCAAACAATAAAGCGTAATGGCAAGAAGGGCATTCACCCGCTATCGGCTTATGGTTTAACGTAAACTGGCAATCGGGATAGCGATCGCAAGAATGAAACACCTTGCCGTAGCGAGATTTACGCTGCAACAGCGTGCCTTCATTACACTGTGGACATCGAATCTCCGTATCATCAGGGCGATCGATAGTCTCGGTATGATGGCATTCAGGGTAATTGCCACAGCCGATGAACATCCCATAACGGCCTTGCCGTAAGACCAGGGTCGACTGACAAAGCGGACATTGCTGCCCATCTAACACCTTGACGATATGTCCATCAGCTTGTGCTTTCAGCGGACGAATGAACTCACATTCTGGATACGCAGAACAGCCAAGAAATGGGCCGTGCCGACCAGAACGGATAACCAGCACTGACCCACAGTCTGGACACATTTCCTGTTTTTTTTCAGCAAACAGTGCAGGCTTAGCCATTCGAACTGTTATTCCTCTGGCTATTGCACATAACCGTCATTGACCTCAAAGAGTAATTCTTCCATTTGCTGATAAGCATTCTCACAACCAGGTACATTGAAAAGCACCATGAGAATGACCCACTTCAGATCTTCCAGATCAAATTCCTGCGTTTCCAACGCCATGACGCGTTCAATAATCATTTCCCGCGTTTCAAGGTTCAGAACCTGAATTTGCTCAAGGAACAATAAAAAGCCACGACATTCCGCATCAAGACGCAGCGCCTCATCCTGCGTATAGATCCGTATAGCAAGAGGATCGTTCGCCAAATAAAGCGGCGCAGTCTGCCCTTCCTGAATATCGGCCAGTTTCTCCAACCAACTCAACGCGCTATAAATATCGTTACGATGGAATCCAGCGCGGGTGAGGTCATCAGTTAACGTATCCTGATCGACACGCATTTCAGTTTCATTGTGGATGTAGCTCTCAAACAAGTACATGAGTACGTCGAACATGGCCTGCCCTCCTTAATCGGACATAGCCGCCGGGTACTGCTGCGATCCATCCTGCTAACTCCAGCTCTAATAGCTTAGTGACTATCTCTGGCACAGGTTGGCCGGCGCGTTCAGCGACAACGTCAACAGGTGTAACCTCATCTCCTACGTTAGCCAACACATCGGCAAATGGCAATTCGCCATCCTCTTCTTCGTTAGAAATAGTTTGCCCGCTTTCCATCGGCAGCCACCGTAACTCACTCACCACCTGCTCAAGAATATCTTTCGGATGTGTAACCAGACTGGCTCCTTGCTGGATCAACCAGTGTGTTCCCTCAGTCATCGGGTTACCAATCGGCCCCGGCAGAGCAAAAACTTCCCGTCCTTGTTCCAAAGCATAACGCGCAGTGACCAACGACCCACTGCGGATAGTCGCTTCAATGACTAGAACACCCAGCCCTAGCCCGCTGATAATACGATTTCTTCTGGGAAAGTTGGTTGGGAAAGGCGGCATCGCGAGGGGAAATTCGGAGACCAACGCGCCACCACCGCCACAGATACGTTCGGCAAGCTTAGCGTGCCGCTTGGGATAAATATTCTTCAGCCCACTTCCCAGCACTGCAATGGTTCGCCCTCCCGCATCCAAAGCAGCACGATGAGCAATACCATCAATGCCAATCGCTAGCCCGCTTGTCACCGTGAGTTCATTCGCGGCAAGCTCTTGAGCGAAAAAGCATCCCCAGCGTTCACCGTAAGCACTACTCCCCCGGCTACCAATAATCGATATTTGTGGCGATGCCAGTAACTCAGGAGAACCAGAAACAAAGAGCAGAAGCGGAAAATCACGAATATTGCTCAACAGAAAAGGATATAAGGCATCTTCGCACGTCACGATATGATGATTAGGATGAGACAACCAGTTGAGAGTTTCTTCCAGGATCTTACGATCGTAGGTACAGAATTGGGCTATTTGAGTATCAGACAGGCCTAACGCCCCCAAAATCTCATTATCGAACGAGTTTAAGTCAATAAGCTTTCTGACAATCGCCCAAGCACGTCTGGCCCCCAGATGCCGTACGCCCGTCATACGTAGCCAGATTTCCATTGATCGCATCGGTGTCCCTTACTCCGCCCTGTTCAGATAAGTGCTGCAATTCAGTGCCGATGCTGTCAATCGAGGAAGGAAATGTCTAGAATGAGGGCTAAGACTCTCTCACTATTCAGATACAGATCTAAACATATATGGCAGTTTTGCAGGTATTACATTTTCCAGACGAGCGGCTCCGCATCACTGCGCAACCCGTAAAAGAAGTCAATGCAGATATTCAACGTATCGTGGATGATATGTTCGATACCATGTACGAAGAAGAAGGTATTGGGCTGGCTGCGACACAGGTGGATATTCATCAGCGTATTATTGTTATCGACGTCTCTGAAGAACGAGACCAACGACTGGTGCTGATCAATCCCGAGCTGATTGAAAAGAGCGGCGATACGGGCATCGAAGAGGGTTGCCTGTCGATCCCTGAAACGCGCGCGCTGGTTCCTCGTGCAGAGCATGTGAAAGTGCGCGCATTGGATCGTGAAGGTAAGACGTTCGAACTTGAAGCAAGCGAGCTACTCGCCATTTGTATTCAGCATGAAATGGACCATCTGGTTGGGAAACTGTTTATCGATTACCTTTCCCCGCTTAAACGCCAGCGCATTCGTCAAAAACTGGAAAAACTGGCTAAGCAGAATAGTCGAGCCCGATAATTTTCATCCTGACAGGAAGCACCGTGTCTGATTCTTTACGCATAATCTTTGCCGGAACCCCTGACTTTGCCGCGCGTCACCTTGACGCGCTTTTATCATCCGGACATGAAATCGTTGGCGTTTTCACCCAGCCCGATCGTCCAGCAGGCAGGGGCAACAAGCTCACTCCCAGTCCGGTAAAAGTACTGGCAGAGCAGCATAGCATCCCCGTTTTCCAGCCTAAATCTCTGCGGCCGGAAGAAAATCAAGCGATGGTTCAGGCATTAAATGCCGATGTTATGGTCGTTGTCGCCTACGGTCTAATTCTGCCGCAGCCCGTGTTATCCATGCCTCGCCTTGGCTGCATTAATGTTCACGGTTCTCTGTTGCCTCTCTGGCGTGGCGCGGCCCCCATTCAACGTGCATTGTGGGCTGGGGATAGTGAAACCGGCGTGACGATCATGCAAATGGATGTTGGACTCGATACTGGCGCAATGCTGCACAAAATTTCGTGCCCGATCCTGCCACAGGATACCAGTGCAACGTTGTACGATAAACTTGCTGAGCTGGGCCCACGTGGCTTATTGGAAACGCTGGAGCAGCTTGCTGATGGCAGCGCTGTTGCTGAAACACAAAATGATGCCCTTGCCACCTATGCAGAAAAGCTCAGCAAAGAAGAAGCTCGTCTCAACTGGCAGTTATCTGCCGAGAAGCTTGAGCGTTGTATTCGTGCTTTTAATCCTTGGCCAGTCAGCTATTTCATCGTCGATGAACAACCAGTGAAAGTCTGGAAAGCTGAAGTCATCGCCAAAGCACATGGCTCACAGCCCGGTACAATCATACAGGCAGACAAGCAGGGCATTCAGGTAGCAACAGCCGATGGCATCTTGAATATTCAGGAATTGCAGCCCGCAGGCAAAAAAGTCATGGGCGCGCAGGATCTGCTTAACTCACGTCGTGAGTGGTTCGTTCCCGGTAATACACTGGACTAATCTATTTTTCATACCGGCACCATGCCGGTATATCCTCTCTCTTTTACGTATACGTCATCGCTAACACATGAAAAGCTCATACAATCTACGCAGTATTGCCGCAAAAGTGGTGGGACAGGTACTGGATCAGGGACAATCACTCAGTGCCTTATTACCTGTTCATCAGCGTGAAGTCTCCGATAAAGATCGCGCACTTTTGCAAGAGCTTTGCTTCGGCGTATTACGCGTTTTACCGCAGTTGGAATGGTGCATTCAACAACTGATGGCCAAACCTCTGACGGGTAAACAACGCACGCTGCACTACCTCATCATGGTCGGCATCTACCAGCTACATTACACTCGGATCCCGCCACATGCAGCCCTGGCAGAAACAGTAGAAGGTGCCGTCGCATTAAAGCGGCCACAGCTCAAAGGACTGATTAATGGCGTATTACGCCAATTTCAGCGTCAGCAGGAAGAACTGATTCAACGTGAGGCAACTCACTCATCTCACTACCTGCATCCAAGCTGGCTGCTGGCCCGCATTGAGCGTGCCTATCCAAATCACTGGCAAAACATCATTGAGGCGAATAATCAACGCCCCCCAATGTGGCTACGTGTGAATCGATTACACCACACACGTGAAACGTATTTAAACTTGTTAGAGCAAGAGGGAATCGAAGCATTTCCTCATGCTGAATACAGCGATGCGATACGACTTGCAGCTCCCTGTGCGGTCGATCAATTGCCAGGATTTTCGCAAGGGTGGGCAACGGTACAGGATGCATCGGCTCAAGGTTGCGTCTATTGGCTCGATCCACAGGATGGCGAACAGATCCTCGATCTCTGCGCTGCGCCTGGCGGAAAAACGACACACATTTTAGAGGCGGCACCAAAATCTCACGTGCTCGCTGTCGATGTTGATGAAACACGTTTAGGTCGGGTAAAAGAAAATTTACTACGACTACAAATGCATGCTGAAGTAAAACAAGGTGATGGACGTTACCCCGATTCATGGTGCGAAGGACGTGTGTTTGATCGCATTCTGTTGGATGCCCCTTGCTCGGCCACTGGTGTGATTCGCCGTCATCCTGATATTAAGTGGTTGCGCCGAGACAGAGACATCGAGGAGCTAGTGGCATTGCAAAAAGAAATTCTTGACGCCATCTGGCCACATCTCAAAACAGGCGGCACGATGGTCTATGCGACCTGCTCTATTCTGCCACAAGAAAATATCCAACAAGTTGCTGATTTCTTGACTCGCCATATCGATGCAACGCTTATCGATACAGGAACAAGAGAGATGCCGGGTATACAGATGCTTCCCCATGCCGATGGTGGTGATGGTTTCTTTTATGCGAAGCTGGTAAAAAACTGATATTGAACCCAGTATTGTCTGCAACAGACAGCAATCAATAAACGGCATGGCTTATTATGAAAATTATCATTCTTGGCGCGGGTCAGGTCGGCGGAACACTGGCGGAAAATTTAGCGGGTGAAAACAATGACATCACTGTCGTTGATACTGATGCAAATCGGTTACGCCAGCTTCAGGATAAATTTGACCTGCGTGTCGTTACAGGCTATGCCTCTCATCCACGCGTGCTGCGTGAAGCGGGAGCAGAAGATGCTGATATGCTGGTCGCCGTTACCAATTCAGATGAAACGAATATGGTAGCCTGCCAGATTGCTTATTCTCTTTTCAAAACACCAAACCGGATTGCGCGCATTCGTGCCGCTGAATACATTCGTGAATCAGAACAGCTGTTTTTACCAGAAGCGGTTCCCATTGATCACCTGATCTCCCCGGAACAGTTGGTGATCGATAACATTTACAAACTGATCGAATATCCCGGAGCACTTCAGGTCGTCAACTTCGCTGAAGGCAAAGTGAGTCTTGCGGCAGTTAATGCCTACTATGGTGGTCCACTGGTCGGTAATGCGCTCACCTCTCTCCGTGAACACATTCCTCACGTGGATACCCGCGTTGCGGCTATTTTTCGTCACGATCGCCCGATTCGCCCACAGGGCTCCACCATTATCGAAGCTGGAGATGAGGTGTTTTTTGTCGCCGCTTCACAGCATATTCGTGCGGTGATGAGTGAACTGCAGCGCCTTGAAAAACCGTATAAAAGGATCATGATCGTTGGTGGCGGGAACGTCGGTGCAGGATTAGCGCAGCGGTTAGAAAAAGACTACAGCATAAAATTGATAGAACGAAATGCAGACCGAGCTGTGGAACTGGCTGAGCTTCTGCAAAATACAGTCGTATTCCATGGCGATGCTTCAGATCAAGAACTCCTCGCCGAAGAGCATATCGAGCAGATCGATGTATTCATCGCCATTACCAACGATGACGAAGCGAATATTATGTCAGCTATGCTGGCTAAACGCATGGGCGCGAAAAAAGTAATGGTCCTTATCCAGCGTCGGGCTTATGTCGATCTGGTTCAGGGCAGCGTCATCGATGTCGCAATATCCCCACAGCAGGCAACAATTTCTGCGCTACTCAGCCATGTCCGTAAGGCGGATATTGTTAGTGTATCCTCTTTACGTCGTGGTGTAGCCGAAGCAATCGAGGCCATCGCCCATGGAGATGAGGGCACATCGAAAGTTGTCGGCAGAATGATCGAAGATATTAAGCTTCCACCCGGTACGACCATCGGTGCAATCGTTCGCGGTGATGATGTCATCATTGCCAACGCAAATAGCAAAATTGAACAAGGTGATCATGTCATCATGTTCTTGGCTGACAAGAAATTTGTGCCTGATGTTGAACGTCTATTTCAACCGAGTCCCTTCTTTTTATAATGTGGGAACAGCTTTATTACTAATCGATAATCTGGCAAAGATACGGCTATTGGTTAGAATTAATTTATAAATTTTGGCAAGGAGAACGGATATGAGCATCATTAAAGAATTCAGAGAGTTTGCCATGCGTGGCAACGTTGTCGATTTGGCGGTGGGTGTCATTATTGGTGCAGCTTTCGGCAAAATCGTCTCTTCTCTGGTATCAGATATTATTATGCCGCCACTTGGGCTTTTGATTGGTGGTGTCGATTTTAAACAATTCAGCCTTATTCTTCGTGATGCACAAGGCGAAATTCCTGCCGTCGTCATGAATTATGGCGCTTTCATCCAGAATATTTTCGACTTTGTCATCGTCGCTTTCGCGATTTTTATAGCGATCAAGCTTATGAATAAAATGCGTCGTAAACAGGAAGATACCCCTGCAGCACCGCCAAAACCTAGCGCAGAAGAAAAGCTCTTAGCTGAAATTCGCGACTTACTAAAAGAACAACAGACTAGACAGTAAGAATTGAGTTTCTGCTTAGACTCAGTATCGTTAAGCAGAAAGTAGAAAGGCCAGAGGTAAATAATCATTTGATTGCTTACCACTGGCCTCCCAGTTACCTTTCTTCATGTGCTTCTCTTTTCTACGATAACTTCCTTTCCCTTTCTCATTCACTTCAATTCGTTGGCGAAACAGTGGGTCATGTAGCAATGCCTCAATGGCGTTGTCCTGGATTTTCCCACGTTTATGGCGATATGTGGTCATCATTACTCCTGAGGAACTCGGGTTGGTATGTACATCAATAAAACGTGCAGAGTATATAGTCGAAATGGGTAGATGAGAACAGGTGGGATGTATTTTTCAGCTCACTCAGACACAGGTAGTTGCTTACCATGTACATTTATGCGAAAGCATGACTTATTTCAGATATAAAAAAACCGGGTTTCCCCGGTTTTTTTATGCTCTTACAGATTACTCTGCAGTAGCCACTTCTTCTGTCTGCGAAACTGAGCGATCAACGAGCTCGATGTATGCCATCGGCGCATTGTCACCAGCACGGAAGCCACACTTCAGAATACGAGTGTAACCACCGGCACGGCTCGCGAAACGCGGGCCCAGTTCATTAAACAGTTTTGCCACGATCTCGTTATCACGAGTACGGGCGAATGCCAGACGACGATTAGCAACGCTGTCGGTCTTGGCAAGAGTAATCAGCGGTTCAACAACGCGACGCAGCTCTTTCGCTTTCGGCAGGGTCGTCTTGATGATTTCATGACGAACCAAAGAACTAGCCATGTTACGGAACATAGCCTGACGATGGCTGCTGTTACGGTTCAGTTGACGACCACTCTTACGATGGCGCATGACCTTATCCTTCTCAGTAAAACCTTAACCTGTGATCTGGTTACTCATCAGCAATGCTTGCCGGTGGCCAGTTTTCCAGGCGCATGCCCAGAGACAGACCACGGGAAGCCAGTACGTCTTTAATCTCAGTAAGAGATTTTTTACCAAGGTTAGGCGTTTTGAGCAGCTCAACCTCGGTACGCTGTACCAGATCACCGATGTAGTGGATAGCTTCTGCCTTAAGGCAGTTAGCAGAGCGGACAGTCAATTCCAGATCGTCAACAGGGCGCAGCAGAATCGGATCGAACTCTGGTTTCTCTTCTTTAACTTCTGGCTGACGAACATCACGTAAGTCAACAAAAGCTTCAAGTTGTTCAGCCAGAATGGTAGCCGCACGGCGAATCGCCTCTTCAGGATCGATCGTGCCATTGGTTTCCATTTCGATGACTAGCTTGTCCAGGTCAGTACGCTGTTCTACACGAGCTGCTTCAACATTGTAGGCAATACGCTCTACAGGGCTGTAGCAAGCATCAACTAACAGACGACCGATTGGGCGCTCATCTTCTTCCGTATGAATACGGGCAGATGCCGGCACATAACCACGACCACGTTGAACTTTGATACGCATGCTAATAGATGCGTTCTCATCGGTCAGATGGCAAATTAAGTGCTGCGGCTTGACGATTTCGACATCACCATCATGGATGATGTCGGCTGCAGTCACAGGGCCAATGCCAGATTTATTCAGGGTAAGAATAACTTCATCTTTGCCTTGAACTCTCACCGCCAGCCCTTTCAGGTTGAGCAGGATTTCCAGGATATCTTCCTGTACGCCTTCTTTGGTGCTGTACTCATGCAGTACACCATCAATCTCAACCTCGGTCACCGCGCAACCTGGCATGGATGAAAGCAGAATACGGCGCAGTGCGTTGCCAAGAGTATGGCCGAAGCCCCGCTCTAATGGCTCAAGGGTCACCTTGGCGTGCGTCGAACTCACTTGCTCGATATCAACCAGGCGCGGTTTTAGAAACTCTGTCACAGAACCCTGCATTGTGTCCTCTCTTTGGTACTAAGCTTTACTTGGAGTAAAGCTCGACGATCAGGTGTTCATTAATGTCCGCAGACAGATCGGTACGTTCAGGAATACGTTTGAACACACCTTCCATCTTGGCAGCATCAACTTCCAGCCAAGTTGGCTTTTCACGCTGTTCAGCCAGCTCCAGAGCGGCTTTCACGCGAGATTGCTTTTTAGCTTTCTCACGGATGCTGACTACGTCATTCGGGGATACCTGATAAGAAGCGATGCTAACAACGCGACCGTTTACCATGATAGCTTTGTGGCTTACCATCTGACGTGCTTCAGCACGAGTGGCACCAAAACCCATACGATAAACAACGTTATCCAGACGACCTTCCAGCAGTTGCAGCAGGTTTGCACCTGTGTTGCCTTTCAGACGTGCAGCTTCTTTATAATAGTTACGGAACTGACGCTCCAGAACACCGTAGATACGGCGAACTTTTTGCTTTTCACGCAACTGTACACCATAGTCAGACAGACGCGGTTTACGCGCACCGTGCTGGCCAGGAGCTTGTTCAATTTTACACTTGGAATCGATCGCACGAACACCAGACTTCAGGAACAGGTCGGTGCCTTCACGACGGCTCAGCTTGAGCTTAGGACCCAAATATCTTGCCATTTTCTTTCTCCAACAATCCTAAAAGCGGCGTTATACGCGGCGCTTTTTCGGCGGACGACAACCGTTATGAGGGATCGGAGTCACATCAGTAATATTAGTGATGCGGAAACCAGCCGCGTTCAATGCGCGGATAGTAGACTCACGGCCCGGACCAGGTCCTTTAACCATAACTTCCAGGTTCTTAATACCGTACTCTTTCACGGCCTCTGCGCAACGTTCTGCAGCTACCTGAGCAGCGAACGGCGTAGATTTACGAGAACCACGGAAGCCGGAACCACCGGCAGTTGCCCAACCCAGCGCATTACCCTGACGATCAGTAATGGTTACGATGGTGTTGTTGAAAGAAGCATGGATATGAGCCACACCGTCAGAGACTTGCTTTCTTACACGCTTACGTGCACGAATAGGTGCCTTTGCCATTATTCAATCACCCCGATTATTTCTTGATCGGTTTGCGCGGACCCTTACGGGTACGGGCGTTAGTCTTGGTACGCTGACCGCGAACCGGCAGACCACGACGATGACGCAAACCACGATAAGTACCAAGGTCCATAAGACGCTTGATGCTCAGGGTAACTTCACGACGCAGATCACCTTCTACAACAAACTTGGCAACTTCGTCACGCAGCTTATCGATTTGCTCTTCAGACAGCTCACTGATCTTAACATCTTCGGCAATCCCTGTTGCAGCACAAATAGCCTGCGACCGGGTTTTACCGATACCGAAAATCGACGTTAACGCAATAACGGTATGTTTATGATCAGGAATGTTAATGCCTGCTATACGGGCCACTATGCACTCCTACAATTTTATACAGCAACACCATTCTGAAAAGCCCGTTTTCAGGATACTCAAATAATGTTGCAGCTACATACAAAAGATTGGCTGGCTAATCTAGCCAGCTCAATCCAACTTTGCAAGAAAAATATGCGAGATAATCAGCCTTGACGCTGTTTATGCTTCGGCTCGGCACTGCAGATCACACGAACGACACCGTTACGCTTAACAATCTTACAGTTACGACATAATTTCTTGACGGAAGCACGAACTTTCATTTTTACTCTCCGTAACTTCTCAAGCTCACCTAATTAACGGTTATAGCCTTTCAGGTTTGCTTTCTTCAATGCAGACTCATATTGACTCGACATCATCAGAGTTTGCACTTGAGCCATAAAGTCCATGATGACGACAACAACGATCAATAAAGATGTACCCCCGAAATAGAAAGGTACTTTCATTGCGTCACGCATAAACTCCGGGATCAGGCAGATAAAAGTAATATACATCGCACCAATCAGAGTCAGGCGAGTCATCACTTTATCGATATATTTCGCCGTTTGCTCTCCCGGACGAATTCCTGGCACGAATGCACCGGACTTCTTCAGGTTATCTGCTGTTTCGCGCGGGTTGAAAACCAACGCAGTGTAGAAGAAACAGAAGAAGATGATTGCAGACGCATAGAGTAACACATAAAGCGGTTGTCCGGGCTGCAAATAGAGCGAAATAGTTGTCAGCCAGTTCCAACCGGTACCGCCCCCAAACCAAGATGCAATCGTGGCTGGGAACAGAATAATACTGGAGGCGAAAATTGCAGGGATAACCCCAGCCATGTTCACCTTCAGCGGTAAATGCGTACTCTGTGCTGCATAAACACGACGACCCTGTTGACGTTTTGCATAGTTAACGACGATACGACGTTGACCACGTTCAACGAAAACAACGAAGAAGGTTACTGCAAACACTAAAACTGCAACCAACAGCAACAGGAGGAAGTGCAGGTCGCCTTGCCGAGCTTGCTCGATGGTATGGCCAATGGCCGGCGGTAGTCCCGCAACAATACCAGCGAAGATTATGATCGAGATACCGTTACCGATACCACGTTCCGTAATCTGTTCTCCCAGCCACATCAGGAACATTGTCCCAGTAACCAGGCTCACAACAGCGGTAAAGTAGAAAGCAAAACCTGGATTTATCACCAAGTCTTGCATTCCAGGCATATTCGGCAAACCGGTAGCAATACCGATCGACTGGAATATAGCCAATACCAAGGTACCGTAGCGGGTATACTGGCTAATCTTACGACGGCCAGCTTCCCCTTCTTTCTTTATTTCAGCTAACGCGGGATGAACCACCGTCAGCAACTGGATAATAATCGACGCCGAAATATACGGCATAATACCCAGTGCAAAGATAGAAGCACGGCTGAGAGCACCACCAGAGAACATGTTAAACATTTCAATGATGGTGCCTCGCTGCTGTTCAAGCAATTTGGCAAGCACAGTGGCATCAATACCAGGAATTGGGATAAAAGAGCCAATACGGAAAACAATTAGCGCACCGATAACAAACAAAAGTCTGCGCTTCAGTTCACCAACTCCGCCTTTAGCACTTTGAAAATCTAATCCTGGTTGCTTAGCCATCTGCTACTTATTCCTCAATTTTACCGCCAGCAGTTTCGATAGCAGCACGAGCACCTTTAGTGACACGCAGACCACGAATCGTTACCGGACGAGCAACTTCACCAGACAGAATCACTTTCGCGAACTCAATCTGAATGCCAATAACATTAGCGGCTTTCAGCGTATTCAGGTCAACCACATCGCCTTCTACTTTAGCTAAATCAGACAGACGAACTTCTGCCGTGATCATCGCTTTGCGAGAAGTAAAACCGAATTTCGGCAGACGACGATATAAAGGCATCTGACCACCTTCAAAACCACGACGCACGCCACCGCCAGAACGAGAGTTCTGACCTTTGTGACCACGACCACTGGTTTTGCCCAGGCCAGAACCAATACCACGACCTAAACGCTTCGGTGCGTGTTTAGCACCTTCGGCCGGAGACAGAGTATTTAAACGCATCTGTTACTCCTCTACTTTAACCATGTAGGAAACCGCGTTGACCATACCGCGAACCGCAGGAGTATCCTCACGTTCAACTGTATGACCAATACGACGCAGACCCAGGCCAAGCAGTGTCGCCTTATGTTTCGGCAGACGACCGATTGCACTACGGGTTTGAGTAATTTTAATAGTCTTTGCCACGGTCATTACCCCAGAATTTCTTCAACGGATTTACCACGCTTGGCAGCGACCATTTCCGGGGACTTCATATTGGCCAAACCATCAATCGTTGCACGAACCACGTTAATCGGGTTAGTGGAACCATAGGCTTTAGCCAATACGTTGTGAACCCCTGCAACTTCCAAAACGGCGCGCATTGCACCACCGGCAATAATACCGGTACCTTCGGAAGCTGGCTGCATGAACACACGAGAACCCGTGTGAGCACCTTTAACTGGGTGCTGCAGGGTGCCGTTGTTCAGCGCGACATTCATCATATTGCGACGGGCTTTTTCCATCGCTTTCTGGATCGCTGCTGGAACTTCGCGAGCTTTACCGTAACCAAAACCAACGCGGCCGTTGCCATCACCCACTACAGTCAGTGCGGTGAAGCTGAAAATACGACCACCTTTAACGGTTTTAGATACGCGATTTACCGCGATCAGCTTTTCCTGCAGTTCGCCAGCTTGTTTCTCGATGTGAGCCATCTTACACCTCTACCTTAGAACTGAAGGCCAGCTTCACGGGCAGCATCTGCCAGTGCTTGGACTCGACCATGATATTGGAAACCGGAACGGTCGAAAGAGACATCTTTAATGCCTTTTTCTAACGCGCGTTCTGCAATAGCTTTACCTATTGCACTTGCTGCGTCTTTATTACCGGTAGACTTCAGTTGTTCAGCGATAGCTTTTTCTACAGTAGAAGCGGCTACCAGGACTTCAGAACCGTTCGGTGCAATGACCTGCGCATAAATATGGCGTGGAGTACGATGTACCACCAGACGCGTCGCACCCAGTTCCTGGAGCTTGCGGCGTGCGCGGGTCGCACGACGGATACGAGCTGCTTTCTTATCCATAGTGTTACCTTACTTCTTCTTAGCCTCTTTGGTACGCACGACTTCGTCGGCGTAACGGACACCCTTGCCTTTATAAGGCTCAGGACGACGGTAGGCGCGTAATTCCGCAGCAACCTGACCAATAACCTGCTTATCAGCACCTTTCAGTACGATTTCAGTTTGGCTTGGGCATTCTGCAGTAATACCTGCCGGCAGTGCATGCTCTACTGGGTGAGAAAACCCGAGAGACAGGTTAACCACGTTGCCTTTAACAGCAGCACGGTAACCAACACCAACCAGTTGCAGCTTCTTAGTGAAGCCTTCGGTAACACCGATAACCATTGCGTTCAACAGAGCACGAGTGGTACCCGCTTGGGCCCATCCGTCAACAAAACCTTCGCGCGGAGCGAAAGTCAGAGCGTTGTCAGCTTGTTTCACTTCAACAGCATCGTGGATCTTACGACTCAGCTCGCCGTTTTTACCCTTAATCGAAACATCCTGACCGTTGAGTTTTACCTCTACGCCGGCAGGAATGACGACGGGTGCTTTTGCAACACGAGACATTTTTCCTCCCGATTAAGCTACGTAGCAGATAATCTCGCCACCAAGACCAGCCTGGCGAGCTGCACGATCAGTCATAACACCTTTAGAGGTAGAAACAACTGCGATACCCAAACCGGCCATAACTTTTGGCAGCTCATCTTTTCTTTTATAGATGCGCAGACCTGGACGGCTTACTCGCTGAATGCTTTCTACCACTGCCTTGCCCTGGAAATATTTAAGTTCTAATTCCAGAACTGGCTTGGTGTCGCCTTCGATTTTGAAATCTTCAATGTAACCTTCTTCCTTCAGCACGTTGGCAATTGCCACTTTCAGCTTGGAGGAAGGCATGGTGACCGCAACTTTGTTCGCGGCTTGACCGTTACGGATACGGGTCAGCATATCCGCGATCGGATCTTGCATGCTCATCTGTCTTTACTCCCGTGATTCAATTGGTGACAATTACCAGCTAGCCTTTTTCAGACCCGGAATTTCACCGCGCATAGCGGCTTCACGGACCTTGATACGGCTCAACCCGAACTTCCGCAGGAAAGCGTGCGGACGACCAGTTTGGCGGCAGCGGTTACGCTGACGAGACGGGCTGGAATCACGCGGCAGAGTCTGCAGCTTAAGAACTGCATCCCAACGATCTTCGTCGGATGAGTTCACACCAGAGATGATAGCTTTCAATTCCTCGCGTTTAGCGCGGTATTTTTCAGCCAGTTTCACACGAACAACTTCGCGTGCTTTCATGGATTGCTTAGCCATTAGTAACCCTACCTTACTTGCGGAATGGGAAGTTAAAGGCGGCCAACAGCGCACGGCCTTCATCATCGGATTTCGCAGTAGTGGTAATGGTAATGTCCAAACCACGAACGCGATCGACTTTATCGTAGTCGATTTCCGGGAAGATGATCTGCTCACGCACACCCATGCTGTAGTTACCACGACCATCGAATGACTTAGCGGACAAGCCACGGAAGTCACGAATACGCGGTACAGCAATGGAAATCAGACGCTCAAGGAACTCCCACATGCGTTCGCCACGCAGAGTTACTTTACAGCCGATCGGATAGCCCTGACGGATTTTGAAGCCTGCAACAGATTTGCGTGCTTTGGTGATCAACGGTTTTTGACCGGAGATTGCTGCCAGATCAGCTGCTGCGTTATCCAGCAGTTTCTTGTCAGCGATCGCTTCACCAACACCCATATTCAGGGTGATCTTCTCGACCCGAGGGACTTGCATGACAGAATTGTAGTTAAACTCAGTCATGAGTTTTTTAACTACTTCGTCTTTGTAGTAATCATGCAGTTTCGCCATCGTACTACTCCAAATTACTTGATAGTTTCGCTATTAGATTTAAAGAAACGGACTTTTTTTCCGTCTTCGAATCTAAAGCCTACACGGTCAGCCTTACCAGTTGCCGCATTGAAGATTGCAAGGTTAGAAACTTGAATTGCAGCTTCTTTTTCAACGATGCCACCTGGTTGGTTCAGGGCCGGAACCGGCTTCTGATGTTTTTTAACCAGGTTAATACCTTCAACAATGACCTTACTAGCAGACAGGACATTTTTTACTTTACCGCGCTTACCTTTATCTTTACCGGTTAGCACAATAACTTCGTCATCACGACGGATTTTCGCTGCCATGATTCGCTCCTTAAAGTACTTCTGGTGCCAGAGAGATAATTTTCATGAACTTCTCATTACGCAGTTCACGAGTTACCGGCCCAAAAATACGCGTACCGATAGGCTGTTCGCTGTTATTATTTAAAATAACGCAAGCATTGCCATCGAAGCGAATGACAGAACCGTCCGGGCGACGAACACCCTTCTTGGTGCGCACCACTACCGCCTTCAGAACATCGCCTTTCTTCACCTTACCGCGAGGAATTGCTTCCTTGATGGTAATTTTGATGATATCGCCGACGCCTGCGTAGCGACGGTGCGAGCCACCTAGAACCTTGATACACATTACGCGACGTGCACCGGAATTATCGGCCACGTTCAGCATAGTCTGTTCTTGGATCATTTTAGTGCTCCGCTTGTCAACTACTACTCTAGGACCCTTTCGGGCCATTAAATACCCCATAATTGAGGGCGCAGCATTATAACACCGCTTCCTTGGTATGGGTAGAAAAAATAAACGGCCCTTTGCAGAGCCGTTTATCATAAGAGAAGAGCGCTACTTTATTACAGAATCGCTTTCTCTACAACGCGAACAAGTGTCCAAGACTTATTTTTGGACAGCGGACGGCATTCGCGGATTTCAACCACGTCACCGATACCGCATTCATTGTTCTCGTCATGTACGTGCAGCTTAGTCGTACGCTTAATGAATTTACCGTAAAGCGGGTGTTTCACAAAACGTTCGATAGCAACAACCATGGATTTCTCCATTTTGTCGCTTACAACACGACCTTGCAGAGTACGGATTTTATCGGTCATTACGCACCCGCCTTCTCAGTCAGTAAAGTCTTAACACGTGCAATATTGTGACGCACTTGTTTTACCAGGTGAGTCTGTTGCAACTGACCACTGGCAGCCTGCATACGCAGGTTAAATTGCTCGCGCAGCAGGCCGAGCAGTTCAGTGTTCAGCTCTTCGACGCTTTTTTCACGCAGCTCATTTGCTTTCATTACATCACCGTCTTAGTTACAAAGGTGGTTTTGATAGGCAGTTTCGCTGCTGCCAGTTGGAATGCCTCACGGGCTAACTCTTCCGGCACACCGTCCATTTCGTACAGGACTTTACCTGGCTGAATCAAGGCAACCCAATATTCCACGTTACCTTTACCTTTACCCATACGAACTTCAAGCGGTTTCTCGGTGATCGGTTTGTCCGGGAATACACGGATCCAGATCTTACCTTGACGCTTAACAGCACGGGTCATGGCACGACGTGCAGCTTCGATTTGACGAGCAGTCAGGCGACCGCGGCCAACAGCTTTCAGACCGAAAGTGCCGAAGCTAACATCCGTACCCTGCGCCAGACCACGGTTGCGGCCCTTGTGCACCTTACGGAATTTTGTACGCTTTGGTTGTAACATCAGCGACTCTCCTTACTTGCGGCCTTTACGCTGCTGCTTTTTAGGTTGAGCAGCCGGTTTTTCCGGTTGTTCAACGGCAGCCATACCACCCAGGATCTCACCTTTGAAGATCCACACTTTCACACCGATAACACCATAAGTGGTGTGCGCTTCGGAGGTGTTGTAGTCGATATCCGCACGCAGTGTATGCAATGGAACACGACCTTCACGGTACCATTCGGTACGCGCGATTTCAGCGCCGCCAAGACGGCCACTTACTTCAACTTTAATACCTTTAGCGCCCAGACGCATGGCGTTCTGTACCGCACGCTTCATAGCACGACGGAACATCACACGACGCTCCAGCTGAGAAGTGATGCTGTCAGCAACCAGTTTTGCGTCCAGTTCAGGTTTACGAACTTCTGCGATATTGATCTGTGCAGGTACGCCAGCGATATCCGCTACGACTTTGCGCAGTTTTTCAACATCTTCACCTTTTTTACCGATCACGATACCCGGGCGAGCAGTGTGAATAGTCACACGAATGCTTTTTGCCGGACGTTCGATAACGATACGAGAAACGGAAGCCTTCTCCAGTTCCTTCGTCAGGTATTTACGAACTTTAAAATCGCTGTCCAGGTTGTCAGCGAATTCTTTGGTATTCGCATACCAGGTAGAGTTCCAAGGTTTGACAATACCCAGGCGAATACCATTAGGATGTACTTTCTGACCCATTGCTAGTCTCCAGAGTCTCAGCGATCGGACACAACCACAGTAATGTGGCTGGTACGCTTCAGGATGCGATCCGCACGACCTTTAGCACGCGGCATAATGCGCTTCATGCTTGGGCCTTCGTCAACGAAGATTTTCGCGACTTTCAGATCATCAATGTCAGCGCCATCGTTGTGTTCTGCGTTAGCAATAGCAGACTCCAGCACTTTTTTAACCAGACCAGCAGCTTTCTTGTTGGTGTAGGTCAGAACTTCCAGAGCTTGCGACACTTTCTTACCGCGAATCAGGTCTGCCACCAGGCGAACCTTTTGAGCAGAAGAACGAGCGTGGCAATGTTTAGCGATAGTTTCCATCTCTTCCTCCTACCTTAGCGCTTCTTAGCCTTTTTGTCGGCCGCATGGCCGCGATAAGTACGAGTCGGCGCGAATTCACCCAGTTTGTGACCGACCATTTCATCGGAAACAAACACCGGAACGTGCTGACGACCATTATGGACAGCGATGGTCAAACCGATCATATTTGGAAAGATCGTTGAACGACGGGACCAAGTGCGCAAAGGCTTCTTGTCTCCGCTTTCCACCGCTTTCTCTACCTTCTTCAGCAAGTGCAGGTCAATAAATGGACCTTTCTTGAGAGAACGTGGCATGGTTTATCCTCTAAGATTATTTAGTACGGCGACGTACGATAAATTTATCAGTACGCTTGTTGCTGCGGGTCTTCTTACCTTTGGTCTGAACGCCCCACGGACTAACCGGGTGCTTACCAAAGTTACGACCTTCACCACCACCGTGTGGGTGGTCGACTGGGTTCATTGCCGTACCGCGAACGGTAGGACGAACACCACGCCAGCGTGCAGCACCAGCTTTACCCAGAACGCGAAGCATGTGCTCAGCGTTGCCAACTTCGCCCAGCGTAGCGCGGCAGTCGGATTCGACTTTACGCATTTCGCCAGAACGCAGACGCAGGGTAACGTAAGAACCGTCACGAGCAACGATCTGAACGTAAGCACCAGCAGAACGAGCCAATTGGCCGCCTTTACCTGGTTTCATTTCTACGTTATGAACCGTTGAACCGACTGGAATGTTACGCATCGGCAGGGTGTTACCCGCTTTAATCGCAGCATCAACGCCAGATTGAATCTGGTCGCCGGCTTTCAGGCCTTTCGGCGCCAGGATGTAACGACGTTCGCCGTCTTTGTACAGAACCAGCGCGATATTCGCGGAACGGTTCGGATCATACTCCAGACGCTCAACAACCGCAGGAATACCATCTTTATTGCGTTTGAAGTCAATCAGACGATATTGCTGTTTGTGACCACCACCGATGTGACGAGTAGTGATGCGGCCATTGTTGTTACGGCCACCGGATTTGCTGTTCTTTTCCAGCAACGGGGCATAAGGCTTGCCCTTGTGCAGCTCAGGGTTAACCACTTTAACAACGTGGCGACGACCCGGAGATGTCGGTTTACATTTAACAACTGCCATTGTCTTTCTCCTCCGACTTACTCAGCGCCGCCGATGAAGTCCAGATTCTGGCCTTCTTTCAGGGTGACGTAAGCTTTTTTCCAGTCGCTGCGACGACCAATACGCTGTCCGTGACGCTTAACTTTACCCTTAACTACCAGGGTGTTTACGTCTTTAACTTCTACTTCGAACAGTTTCTCTACAGCAGCAACGATCTCTGCTTTAGTCGCGTCTTTAGCAACTTTGAGAACGATGGTGTTAGTTTTTTCCATCGCGGTAGATGCTTTTTCAGATACGTGCGGCGCGCGCAGTACTTTCAGCAGACGTTCTTCACGGATCATGCCAGCATCTCCTCAACTTGCTTAACTGCATCAGCAGTCATAACGACTTTGTCGAAGGCGATCAAGCTAACTGGGTCGATACCTGCTGCATCACGCACGTCAACCTTGTACAGGTTACGCGCAGCCAGGAACAGATTTTCATCCAGTTCACCGGTGATGATCAACACGTCTTCCAGTGCCATTTCTTTCAGTTTCTGCGCCAGCAACTTAGTTTTCGGTGCTTCTACAGAGAACGTCTCGACAACGATCAGACGATCTTGACGTACCAGTTCGGACAGGATGCTTTTCAGCGCGCCGCGGTACATCTTTTTGTTAACTTTCTGACTGTGGTCCTGTGGCTTAGCAGCGAAGGTCACACCACCGGAACGCCAGATCGGGCTCTTAGCAGAACCAGAACGCGCACGGCCAGTACCTTTCTGACGCCAAGGTTTTTTACCGGAACCAGTTACTTCAGCACGGGTCTTCTGGGCGCGAGTACCTTGACGGGCACCTGCTGCATAAGCAACAACAACCTGATGTACCAGCGCTTCGTTGAAATCACGACCGAAGGTAGTTTCGGAAACAGTCAGCGCGCTTTGCGCGTCTTTCAATACTAATTCCATTGCTATCTCCTCACGCCTTCACAGCTGGTTTAACGATCAGGTCGCTACCGGTAGCTCCCGGAACAGCACCTTTAACCAGCAGCAGGTTGCGCTCAGCGTCAACACGCACTACGTCCAGGCTCTGAACGGTTACACGTTCGTTACCCAGCTGGCCTGCCATTTTCTTGCCTTTGAACACTTTGCCCGGAGTCTGGTTCTGACCGATAGAACCCGGAACGCGGTGAGACAAGGAGTTACCGTGAGTAGCATCCTGGGTACGGAAATTCCAGCGCTTAACTGTGCCAGCAAAACCTTTACCTTTAGATGTACCAGTAACGTCTACTTTTTTAACGTCTGCGAAAATTTCGACACTGATGCTCTGACCTACAGTGAACTCTTCGCCTTCAGAAAGACGGAATTCACGCAGAGTACGGCCAGCTTCTACGCCAGCTTTAGCAAAGTGACCTGCTTCTGGCTTGGTAACACGGTTTGCTTTTTTAGCACCAGTAGTTACTTGCACAGCGCGGTAACCGTCGTTAGCCAGGTCTTTAACCTGAGTTACGCGGTTTGCTTCAATTTCGATAACGGTTACGGGGATAGATACGCCATCTTCAGTGAAGATACGGGTCATGCCCACTTTTTTACCGACTAAACCAATCATTGTTTCAACCTCTCAATCGCTCAATGACCTGATTAACCCAGGCTGATCTGCACGTCTACACCAGCAGCCAGATCCAGACGCATCAGAGCATCAACGGTTTTCTCGGTTGGCTCAACGATGTCAACCAGACGCTTGTGAGTGCGAATCTCGTACTGATCGCGCGCATCTTTATTGACGTGCGGAGAAATCAGAACAGTAAAGCGCTCTTTGCGGGTCGGCAGCGGGATCGGACCACGTACTTGCGCACCAGTGCGCTTAGCAGTCTCGACGATTTCCGCAGTTGATTGATCAATCAGACGATGATCAAACGCTTTCAGGCGGATACGGATTCTTTGGTTCTGCATGAGACCAGAGCTCCAATTATTTATAAACGTAAATGATTACTCCTCACACCCATTTCGATTGATGGGGGAGTGTAATCGTCAGCACATAACCCCCATATCGGGAGTATTGTTTTGGTCAATAAATGAATATTGGCCGTCTGATTCGGATTGAATCAGGCTTACCTAGTTTCGGTAAGCTCGCGCATTATACGCAAATTGGCTGGGGAAGCAACAAGCAGGATGAAATGATTTTAACCCGGCCGGAGCAATGTGCGCAGTCCGGCCGAATTGAGTCATAAATTACATAGCAGGCTACGATAATCCATTACTCAGCTTTTAGCTGAGCTTGGAGATAGTTTTGTATACCAAGACGTGAAATCAAATCTAATTCTGTTTCCAGCCAGTCGATGTGCCCTTCTTCATCGGCAAGAATTTCTATCATTAAATCTCTACTGACATAGTCATGTACCGAATCAGCATAGGCAATTGCCTCGCGCAAACTCTTTGCGCCATCCAACTCAAGTTGAAGATCAGAACGTAAGATCTCTTCGACATCCTCGCCAATATTTAACTTCCCCAAATCCTGTAGATTCGGGATGCCTTCGAGAAACAGGATTCGTTCGATGTAGCGATCAGCATGCTTCATTTCGTCAATAGACTCATGATATTCGTGATCGTTAAGACGGGTTAAGCCCCAGTTTTTAAACATTCGGGCATGAAGAAAATATTGGTTAATGGCTACCAGCTCGTTGCCCAATAACTTATTCAGGTGTGTGATGACTTTTTTATCGCCTTTCATGACATGCTCCTCCGCTCCAGTTCTTAAAGTGTAGAACCGGTAAGCAGAGAGTCAAAAAAACGACCCTACATTTTATGCTACTTCATACATATCAGGAATTTTAGCCTGCTCTTCCTCAAAAATGACACGCGCCTGACGAATACACTTACCGCAATCTGTCCCGATAGGGACGAGTTTGCGTAATTGCTGCATAGATTGAGGCTGGTGCTGACGAACAGCATTACGAATGACTTTGTCAGAAATCGCGTTGCACAAACAAACATACATATCAGAATGACTCATTGTTATCACGAGTGTCTTTCGCACTACCTTTCAGGACACTGCAACCAGCATTTGAAATCGCTCCTAGCGATTTTTTAACCAACTGAGTTATTCTAAATAAGAATTATTTTTATTTCAATTTCCATTTAATCATTAGGACGTAAAAAAAGGCACCGAAGTGCCTTTTTCATGCATTAAGTTTATCAGCGATTAAGCGATAACTTTAGCAACAACGCCCGCGCCTACTGTACGGCCGCCTTCACGGATTGCGAAACGCAAACCGTCGTCCATCGCGATTGGGTGGATCAGGGTAACAACCATTTTGATGTTGTCGCCCGGCATTACCATCTCTACGCCTTCTGGCAGTTCGATGGTGCCCGTTACGTCAGTTGTACGGAAGTAGAACTGAGGACGGTAGCCTTTGAAGAACGGAGTATGACGGCCGCCTTCATCTTTGCTCAGGATATACACTTCGGATTCGAACTGAGTGTGCGGCTTGATTGAACCCGGCTTAGCCAGTACCTGACCACGCTCGATTTCTTCACGCTTGATACCACGCAGCAGAACACCAACGTTCTCGCCTGCACGACCTTCGTCCAGCAGTTTGCGGAACATTTCTACGCCGGTACAGGTAGATTTCGCAGTATCTTTGATACCAACGATTTCAACTTCTTCACCGACTTTAACGATACCGCGCTCTACACGACCGGTAACAACAGTACCACGACCGGAGATGGAGAATACGTCTTCGATTGGCAGCAGGAACGGCTTGTCAATCGCACGCTCTGGTTCTGGGATGTAAGAATCCAGGTGCTCTGCCAGTTCGATGATTTTTGCTTCCCACTCAGCTTCGCCTTCCAGCGCTTTCAGAGCAGAACCACGAACCACTGGGGTGTCGTCGCCTGGGAAGTCGTACTGAGACAGCAGCTCACGCACTTCCATCTCAACCAGTTCCAGCAGCTCTTCGTCATCAACCATGTCACATTTGTTCAGGAACACGATGATGAAAGGAACGCCAACCTGACGACCCAGCAGGATGTGCTCACGGGTCTGAGGCATTGGGCCGTCAGTCGCAGCAACAACCAGGATCGCGCCATCCATCTGGGCAGCACCGGTGATCATGTTTTTCACATAGTCGGCGTGTCCTGGGCAGTCAACGTGCGCGTAGTGGCGAGTTGGGGTATCGTATTCAACGTGAGACGTGTTGATGGTGATACCACGTGCTTTTTCTTCTGGTGCGTTATCGATCTGGTCGAATGCACGCGCGTTACCACCGTAGGTTTTAGCCAGAACGGTAGTGATTGCAGCGGTCAGCGTTGTTTTACCATGGTCAACGTGGCCGATAGTACCGACGTTAACGTGGGGTTTTGTACGTTCAAATTTTTCTTTAGACACGGCGATATTCCTTACTCAAATGCTCTCCCCCTATGGAGAGAGCACGGGATTTTGTTTTAACCCTGAGGCTTATTTGCCACGGGCTTCAATTACGGCCTGAGCAACGTTGTTAGGCGCGTCATCGTACTTCAGGAACTCCATGGAGTAAGAAGCACGGCCTTTGGTCAGAGAACGCAGTTGAGTTGCGTATCCGAACATTTCAGACAACGGAACTTCAGCGTGAATCACAACGCCAGTAACGTTGGATTCCTGACCACGCAGCATACCACGACGGCGGCTAAGGTCACCGATGACGTCACCAGTGTTCTCTTCTGGCGTTTCAACTTCAACCTTCATGATCGGCTCAAGCAGAACAGGTTTTGCTTTCTTAAAGCCGTCTTTAAAGGCGATAGAAGCAGCCAGTTTAAACGCCAATTCAGAGGAGTCAACGTCATGGAAAGAACCGAAGTGCAGACGCACGCCGAGATCAACCACTGGGTAACCAGCCAATGGACCCGCTTTCAGCTGTTCCTGGATGCCTTTATCAACGGCAGGGATGTATTCACCAGGAATTACACCACCTTTGATGTCGTTGACGAACTCGTAACCTTTCGGATTTGAGCCCGGCTCCAGCGGATACATGTCGATAACAACATGACCATACTGACCACGACCACCAGACTGCTTGGCGTGTTTACCTTCGATATCGGTAACTTTCGCACGAATCGCTTCACGATAAGCAACCTGTGGTTTACCCACGTTCGCTTCAACGTTGAATTCACGCTTCATACGGTCAACGATGATATCGAGGTGCAATTCACCCATACCAGCGATGATAGTCTGGTTAGATTCTTCGTCAGTCCATACGCGGAAAGACGGGTCTTCTTTAGCCAGACGGCCCAATGCCAGACCCATTTTTTCCTGGTCAGCTTTGGTTTTCGGTTCTACCGCGATGGAAATTACCGGCTCTGGGAATTCCATACGTTCCAAAATGATGACGTTGTCTGGATCACACAGAGTGTCACCCGTCGTTACATCTTTCAGACCGATAGCAGCAGCGATATCGCCCGCACGAACTTCTTTGATCTCTTCACGCTTGTTAGCGTGCATCTGAACGATACGACCAAAACGCTCACGTGCTGATTTAACTGGGTTCAGTACGGTGTCACCGGAGTTAACTACACCAGAGTACACGCGGAAGAACGTCAGGTTACCTACAAACGGGTCGGTAGCGATTTTGAACGCCAGTGCAGCAAACGGCTCGTCATCACTTGCGTGACGCTCAGCCGGCGTGTCTTTACCGTCATCCAAAAGACCATTGATCGCAGGTACGTCAACTGGGGATGGCAGGTAGTCAACTACCGCATCCAGCATCGCCTGAACACCTTTGTTCTTAAATGCAGAACCACAGGTTACCAGGATGATTTCGTTGTTCAGAACGCGCTGACGCAGAGCTTTTTTGATCTCTTCTTCAGTCAGTTCTTCACCACCCAGGTATTTCTCCATCAGCTCTTCAGAAGCTTCTGCTGCGGATTCGATCAGGTTTTGGTGCCATTCTTCAGCCAGATCCTGCATATCAGCAGGGATATCTTCGTATTCGAAGGTCACGCCCTGATCGGCATCGTTCCAGTTGATAGCTTTCATTTTCACCAGGTCAACAACACCGGTGAAACCTTCTTCAGCACCAATTGCCAACTGCAGCGGAACAGGGTTCGCGCCCAGACGGGATTTGATCTGACCAACAACTTTCAGGAAATTCGCACCCATGCGGTCCATTTTGTTAACGAACGCAATGCGTGGAACTTTATATTTGTTTGCCTGACGCCATACGGTTTCAGACTGTGGCTGAACACCACCAACTGCGCAGTAAACCATTACCGCACCATCAAGTACACGCATGGAACGTTCTACTTCGATAGTGAAGTCAACGTGTCCCGGGGTGTCGATGATGTTTACGCGATGCGGTTCATACTGCTTAGCCATACCAGACCAGAATGCAGTAGTCGCTGCGGAGGTGATAGTAATACCACGCTCCTGCTCCTGCTCCATCCAGTCCATGGTAGCTGCGCCGTCATGAACTTCACCGATTTTATGATTTACACCAGTGTAGAACAGAATACGTTCGGTAGTAGTGGTTTTACCGGCGTCGATGTGCGCACTGATACCGATATTACGGTAGCGTGCGATGGGTGTTGTACGAGCCATTTGTATCCTCTATTTACTAGGGCGTTCAATTTAGTTAACCCAAGCGGGTTGGCTATTTTTAGCGCCCGCTTGGTTAGCATGACTACAGCGAAGGGATTACCAACGGTAGTGAGCGAACGCCTTGTTAGCTTCGGCCATACGGTGAACGTCTTCACGTTTCTTAACAGCAGTACCTTTGTTTTCTGCTGCATCAGAAAGTTCGTTCGCCAGGCGCAGAGCCATAGATTTATCACCGCGTTTACGAGCAGCTTCTACGATCCAACGCATTGCCAACGCATTACGACGAACCGGACGGACTTCTACTGGTACCTGATAAGTAGAACCACCAACGCGGCGCGACTTAACTTCGACAGTCGGGCGAACGTTGTCCAGAGCTACTTCAAAAGCTTCCAGATGATCTTTACCAGAACGCTGAGCCAGGGTCTCCAGCGCGGTATAGACGATTGCTTCAGCAGTAGACTTTTTACCATCTACCATCAGGATGTTTACAAATTTGGCCAGCAGTTCTGATCCGAACTTAGGATCCGGCAGAATTTTACGTTGACCAATGACGCGACGACGTGGCATGGAAATACTCCGTTGTTAATTCAGGATTGTCCAAAACTCTACGAGTTTAGTTTGACATTTAAGTTAAAACGTTTGGCCTTACTTAACGGAGAACCATTAAGCCTTTGGCTTCTTCACGCCGTATTTGGAACGGGATTGCTTACGGTCTTTAACACCTGAGCAGTCCAGCGCGCCACGAACGGTGTGGTAACGCACACCTGGCAGGTCTTTAACACGACCGCCACGGATCAGGATCACGGAGTGCTCCTGCAGGTTATGACCTTCACCGCCAATATAGGAGGTAACTTCAAAACCGTTGGTTAAACGAACACGACATACTTTACGCAGTGCGGAGTTCGGTTTTTTAGGGGTAGTAGTATATACACGAGTACATACACCACGTTTCTGCGGGCATGCTTCCAGCGCCGGAACGTTGCTTTTAGCAGCCTTCAGGGAGCGTGGTTTGCGTACCAGCTGGTTAATCGTTGCCATTCAAAAAGCTCCTGGGTTTTGCTTCGTAAACACGTAATAAATCGCCTCATGTTTGCGCAAGGCAAAGTATGAGGACGCAGAATTTTAGGGCTGGCAGTGGAAGGAGTCAAGAAATATACAAAAATTCGGCGTTACCACGCGAGTTGCTGCGGGTGCTCCACTGTCAGTTGAACAAACTGATTATAGTCAATGAGTGTCACATTGTTTGAAATTTGTTCAGTCATTCCTCTTGCCGCGGTATCAGGTTGGAGCGCGTAGAGAAGAACCGCTGAATCAAGAAGACGCTGAATAATATCTCCACCCGCCAGCGCAGCGATAACACCGTCTTGCAATAAGACCAACGCATCACCCTGATCCAAACTGTGCAAGAGTGCATCCAGGTCAACTTGATAAGGAGAACGTGAGAGCGTATGCAGCATAAAAGAGGAAATCCGTCGCTAGAATGAAAGGATGGAATGATAATCGGCCAATTTACTGCGCCAGGCTTGCGGCGCTAATAGCTCTACATCCAAAACCCAGCCCGTATCGATACTCAACCCACGCTGGCGCGCAGAAGTCTCACACAGATAACACGCGTCGATATCGTATAACGGCAGTACGCCGAACGTTGCGATGTAATTACGCATCAAAATCTTTTCTGGCTGTTGATGCGGCAGCAGTTGCAGTACGCCATCACCAACAAAAAATACGCCAATCTCTTCCGTCAGTGCTGACATCGCCAATAGCGCATCTAGCCCTTCTCGCCCGGAAGCACTCCCATGTGGAGAATGCGTAAAAACAAATGCGACTCGCTTCATAACTCTACCTTAAAACTGAATAACCCGATCGCAGGTCAGCACCGATTGCGCCAGCTCTCCCAGCCCGCTCAGAACAAAGCCGGGTTGCAGATTCGCGCCCGCAAGGTTGAGCTGAGTCGCTTGCTGCGCGTCGGTCACACCTCTGCGTAATGCCGCGGCGACACAGACATTCAGCGCCACCTGATGCATTTCACTCAACTGCTGCCAGGCGCGTACAAGATCAAACTCATCATTAGCGGGGGACGTTAGCTGGTTGGCATTCAACACGCCCTCGCGATAGAAGAACACACTTTTCAGTCTGTGCCCTTCAGCCAACAGCGCCTGTGCAAACTGCAACGCGCTGCTTGCCTGCTGTGTGCCATAAGCCGGGCCAGTCACCAGCAAACAGTAGCTCAGCATTAACGTTCGTGCCCGCTGAAGTCGCCGCTTTTGAATTGACGAATATAAAGGTAGACCGTGTGTTTGGAGATATTGAGGCGTTCGGCGACCTGGTTGATGGCGTCTTTAATATCAAAGATGCCTTTCTCATACAGGCTCAGTACGATTTGGCGATTTTTCGCATTATTGGAGACGTTGCGATCCGCATTGACTTCCTCAATCGAAAATTCCAGCGTTTGTGCCACAAGGTCATCAACGGATGACGCAAAGTTAACGGAAGAAGCAGCATCGTGCGTTTCAGGTGGAATAAAGGTCTGCACAATCTGGGAGAAAGGCACATCCAAATTCATGTTGATACACAGCAGCCCAATCACGCGCTGATCGCGATTGCGAATGGCAATCGTCACTGACTTCATCAACACGCCGCTTTTTGCGCGGGTAAAATAGGCTTTCGACACGCTGCTATCTTCACCTGCCATGTCATGCAGCATGCGCAATGCAAGATCCGTAATCGGCGAGCCAATCTTCCTACCAGTATGTTCTCCATTGGCAATACGCACGGCAGAACATTTAAGATCCTCAAGCGAGTGCAACACAATCTCACAATGCTCGCCAATCAACATGGCCAAGCCATCAACCACCGCTTCATACGATTTCAGGATCTCATAGTCCGTTTGACTGAAAGGACGTTCATCCAGCAAATCAAGCTCATAAGATTCGCCAGATACAAGCGAATTAGACATGGCAGACACCACCCTCAACGTCATTATCCCCTCAATAATTCGAGCTGCGTGACAAAACGTTAGCGTTTTGAACAACGCTCTGCGTTGGCCCTTTAGGGCAAGGCCCATTTATGGCCTTGTAACGCAGCAACCGCGCAAATCCCCAGGAGCTTACTCAGGTAAGTGACTGGGGTGAGTAAAGGCGGCCAACGTACAAGCAGCTTGAAGTATGACGGGTATCTTTATTTTGTATTGACAAGGGACACAGTCTAGCAAATGTCCACACTCGCGTCCCTGAATTTCACGGGCTACCTCTTAAGGTTGCATTAATTTAATCCCGCTAGAGTCAGCGTCTTCTTTCCTCTCCATCATGGAAATCACGAGAGACGTGTATGAAAAAACGAATACCGATGGGCAGACCACACCTAAGCAGCATGACGTTCGTGCTGATATTTTCTGCCTTTATTACTCTGGTCCAGAACATTGCCTACTACCGCCAGACGCTGCAACTGCTGGACATGACAGACTGGATTAATATCCCTTTCTTTCTCAGCATGCCCGTTGTGATTTTCGCGGTGCTGAATATCATTTTCACGCTTCTGGCAGTACCTTATCTGCGTAAGGGCGTCATTGTTCTTTTCCTGCTGACCGGTGCCGCAGCGCAATACTTTATGCTGAACTACGGCATTATCATTGACCGAACCATGATCCAGAATATCCTGGAGACAACAGCTGGCGAATCCTTTTCACTGCTGACGCCACAGCTTGTCGCCTGGGTATTCTTTATTGGCGTCATTCCTGCGGCGCTCGCCATCTGGATAAAAATAAAGCCCGCCAAGCCGACAACGCTCTATATTGGCATGCGCTTCCTTAGCGTCATTATTTCGTTATTCGCCATTTTATCCGTCGCGGCATTCTTTTATAAAGATTACGCCTCGTTCATGCGTAATAACAAAGAGTTGGTAAAAGCGATTACGCCCAGCAATATTGTGGCGGCCAGCTTGTCCTACCATAAACATAGCGTGTTGGCTAATTTGCCTCTGGAGCAAATTGGTCTGGATGCCCACAAAGCGGCCCCACCATCCCCGACGGCAAAAAAGAACCTGGTTATTCTGGTGGTTGGCGAGACATCCCGGGCGCAAAACTTTTCGCTGGGCGGCTACGGGAAAGAAACGAATCCGCTGCTGGCAAAAGACAATGTGGTTTATTTTGAAAACACCTCATCGTGCGGTACCTCAACGGGCGTCTCTGTCCCCTGCATGTTCTCCAACATGCCGCGCCAGAGTTTTAACGGCGATGTAGCCAGCCATCAGGAAGGGCTGCTGGATATATTACAGCGGGCAAAGGTTAACGTACTTTGGCAAGAAAATGACGGCGGCTGCAAAGATACCTGTACACGAGTGCCAACGGTTGATGTGACATCATTAAAGCTGCCGGGGCTGTGTACCAACGGCGAATGCCACGATGAAGCCTTATTCCACGGCGTCGAAGACTATATTAACAAGCTCGATAACGACGGAATTATCGTATTACATACGATAGGCAGCCACGGCCCGAGCTATTACCAGCGCTACCCTGATGCCTTTAAGAAATTTACGCCAACGTGCGATACCAATCAGATTCAGACCTGTACGCAGGAAGCGCTGACCAATACGTATGACAATACGATCCTGTATGTCGATTTTGTTCTGGATAAAGCGATCAATTTACTGAAACTGCATCAGGATAAATTTAATACGTCGCTGGTTTACCTGTCCGACCACGGCGAATCGTTAGGGGAAAACGGCATCTACCTGCACAGCATGCCTTACTCAATTGCGCCGAAGCAGCAAACGCACGTACCAATGTTGATGTGGTTATCAACGGGTTACCTGCAGCAACAGGGCATCCAGGACACCTGTCTGCGCCAGAACGCAAAACAGCTGGATTACTCGCAAGATAATCTTTTCCATACCATACTGGGGATGTTTACTATCGCCACGAAAGAATATCAGCCTCAGCTCGATATCCTTCATCCGTGCAGGGACAAGGCAACATGAAATTATTGATTGTTGAAGACGATAAGCTGTTGCAGGAAGGATTATTATTGGCGTTGAGTCATGAAGGCTATGCCTGCGATTGCGCAGGCACGGCCAAAGAAGCGGACGCGCTCATCAGCAGCGCGCATTACAGTCTGGTTATTCTCGATCTTGGCTTACCGGATGAAGACGGGCTCACCCTGCTCTCACGCTGGCGTAAGAATCATTACCAGCATCCCGTACTCATCTTAACGGCACGGGATAAGGTAAACGATCGCGTCAGCGGGCTGGATGTCGGCGCAGACGATTACCTTGCCAAACCTTTCGCACTAACGGAATTACAGGCGCGCGTACGCGCGCTGATTCGCCGCCATCAGGGCTCAAGCAACAGCACAATACAGGTCGACAACATTACGTTGGACTTAAACAATCAACAGGTGTTACTGGACGGCAAGCCAGTGGTACTGACGCCAAAAGAGTTTGCGATCCTGTCCCGTCTGGTGTTGAAAGCCGGTTCTCAGGTACATCGCGAGGTCCTGCATCAGGATATCTACGCCTGGAACGACGACCCGTCCTCCAATTCGCTGGAAGTGCATATCCATAATCTGCGTCACAAGATAGGGAAAGACCGCATCCGAACCCTGCGAGGTTTTGGCTATCTGCTGACTAAAGGTGAACAGCCATGAAGAGCGATGCCGACACCGTTACCAGCATGCGCCGTCGTTTGGTGCTGGCACTGGGCGGCATCCTGCTCGTCTGTCAGATGATCAGCGTATTCTGGCTTTGGCACGAAAGCGAAGAGCAGATCGGCCTGCTGGTTGATAAATCCCTGAGCGCCAGCGCCCAGAACATGCAGATCGATCAAGAGATCAATGAGGCGATCGCCTCGCTCAGTATCCCAAGTCTGGTGATGGTCATCCTGACATTGCTCATGTGCTTTCAGGCGGTCAGTTGGATCACTCGCCCGCTTTCCCGCCTACAGGAAGAATTGCAGGATCGCACGGCGGAAAACCTGGAGCCGCTGCCACAGCAGAGTGACATTAAAGAAATCGCTGCTGTCACCCATACCATCAACCAGCTTTTTCAACGTCTGGACGAAACGTTGAAACGCGACAGGCAATTTACTGCGGATGTCGCTCATGAATTACGAACCCCGCTATCCGGTATTCGGCTGCACCTCGAACTGCACCAGCAGCAACATCAGATTGACTGTAGTTCGCTCATCAAACGCATTGATAAAATGGTGAAAACGGTGGAGCAGCTTTTGCTGCTTGCGCGTGTCGGGCAAGAGTTTTCAGCGGGTCATCACCAAAATGTCGCGTTCCTGAAAGACGTTATTTTTCCTATGCAGGATGAACTGGCCGAGATGCTACAAAAACGCCAGCAGACGCTGAAATGGATATTGCCACCAGAAGATATCACTCTGCGCGGCGATGCAACGTTGCTCCAGCTACTGCTACGCAATCTGGTAGAAAACGCCTATCGCTATAGCCCGGAAGCCAGCCAGATCGCCGTGAGTCTGAGCACGCCGCAACATATTGAACTACAGGTTGAGGATGAGGGACCGGGGATCGACGAAAGCAAAGTCGGTGAATTGAGTAAGGCGTTCGTTCGCATGGATAGCCGCTATGGCGGTATCGGCCTCGGGCTAAGTATCGTGACGCGCATTGCTCAGTTGCACGATGGAAAATTTTTCCTCTGCAACCGGCCGCAACGTTCCGGTGCACTCGCTCGCGTGGTGCTCACCGCCCCTGAAAAATCCCTGGATGAGGCCTGAAGAGTAATGGGTCGAAGTCAGTAAGAGTAAGAGAAGCGTCATACATAGGCATCGTCCTATGATTTTTAAGACGGTCATTCTGTAATGGCGCTATCAGGCCAGTAATAGCTATCTGGCAGAGGGCGAGCGCCAAAGATTGCCTGACCGACGCGTACCACGGTAGCACCTTCCTCAATGGCTATTTCAAAATCGCCGGACATTCCCATTGATAATTCATCCAGCTCAATGCCGACCGGAAGGTTTTGCTGCAACCGATCGCGCAACTGGCGTAGTCGAATAAAACACTGACGCACACGTTCGGCCTCGCTGGAGAATAGCGCTAGCGTCATGAACCCACGCACGCGTAGCGCTGAGAATGCGGGAAGTGCCTGAATGAACGCGGGGACATCATCAGGGGACAGGCCGTATTTGCTGGCCTCACCGGAGGTGTTGACCTGCACGAACACATCCAGCGAGCGCCCTTCAATCTGCAAGCGACGATCCAGCGCTTCAGCCAGCCGCAGACTGTCCAACGCCTGAAATTCGGTAGCGAAGCGTGCCACCAGCTTAGCCTTGTTGGTTTGCAGGTGACCAATGACTGACCACTGTAGATCGGTTAAATCCTGCATGGCTTCCCATTTACGGAATGCCTCCTGCACCTTGTTTTCACCCAATATCCGACAACCAGCCGCATGGGCCATACGCAGGCGACTTTCGGGCTTGGTCTTGCTGACGGGCAGCAGCCGCACTGTTGCAGGATCGCGACCGACGCGCTGACAAGCGGCTGCGATGCGAGCCTGAACTGCCGCCAGATTGAGTTGGAAATCGTCAACCGTGACAGCATCGGGATAGCTCCCGTGCCTGTCGTGGCGAGTTTGTGTATCGGAGGATGTCGACATCAGCGTCACTCCTGACAAAGAAGATGAATGGATTGTGAAACATATTTATAGATTTAAAATAGCTGGATGTTCCCCACCATTTTCCTGATAAGAGGCAGACCAATTGTTCAAACACGCCCAGCTTGAATCGGTCAAAGCCTGGATTGGCGACCCCGCGCAAGGTGCCCTACCCTTACACGCCCGTATCCAGCGAGCGATTCGCCAGTTAATCCTCGATGGCGTTCTTGATGTGGGCAAGCCCTTACCCGCCTCACGCGCACTGGCTACATCACTGGGAGTATCGCGTGATACGGTCGAGTCGGCTTACAGCCAGCTGCATGCAGAAGGATTTATCGAACGTCGCGTCGGCAGCGGCAGTTTTGTGTCTGAGCGGGCAAAGCGTCTGCCGGGACGTGGCAAAGCCCGAAAAACGGGAGAGAGCAAAGCAGCACTGCGCCTCAGTCAACGCGGCAGTGCTATGTTCCAGAATGGTGGCGTTCGCGACTTCATCATCCCGCGTGCATTCGCGCCCGGCGTGCCGGAAACCCGCAGCTTTCCCCTCCAAACATGGGAACGGCTAGAACGACAGGTGCTAAAGGAATATGGCACGCGGGCGCTGCTGCACAGCCCACCGCAGGGCGTGGAAGCACTGAGACGCGCCATCGCAGATTATGTCAATCTTGAACGGGGAGCTCGTGCCACGCCCGATCGCGTACTGGTGCTGACCAGTTCCCAGCAAGCGCTCACCCTGTGTGCGACGGTATTGCTGGATGCTGGCGATCCGATCTTCCTTGAAGATCCCGTGTACCACGGCGCACGCAAGGCATTCGAGGCGACGGGGCTCGCGTGCGTGCCGATCCCGTTAGATGCCGACGGTTTACAGGTCGAGCACCTGCTTGAGGCAAGTCATGCGCACAATACGCCCGCGAAAGCCGTGTTCCTGACGCCCTCACACCAGTTCCCCACTGGCGCAACGCTGGCGCTGGATCGGCGGCTGGCCGTGATTGAATGGGCATCGCAGCATCAGAGTTGGATTATTGAAGACGACTACGACAGCGAGTTCCACTACGCGGGCAAACCTACCGCCTGCGTGCAAGGGCTCGACGCACACGATCGAACCATCTATATCGGCACCTTCACCAAATCGCTGTTTCCCGGCCTGCGCATTGGCTACATGGTACTGCCACCGCAATTGGTTGCCCCTATGACCGTGGCCCGCACGCTGATGGATGGGCACAGTGCGCCCATTCCACAGCTCACGCTGGCGCGTTTTATCGAAGGGGGCCACTTCGGCGCCTATGTCCGCACGATGCGTGCCGTTTATGCGGAACGCCGCGATGTGCTGGCACGGCTGGTACGTCAGCACCTGGCTGACTTCGTGGAGCCACGAGTGCCGGCCGGAGGCATGCAGATGCCCTGTATCTTCATCCGTGACATCTCTGAACACGACGCGGTGGAGTCCGCACGTCGAGCCGGTATCGATCTGCTCGGGCTGACAGCACTGTATGCGTCGGGCCAGCATCAAGCTGGTTTCCTCATGGGATTTGCTGCCCACGCACCGCACGAACTGGAAACGGCAGTCAAGACGTTGGCGAAGGTGCTACGCGCGCTGTGCTGATGATGGGTGATAGAGGATTGATGGTAGATGACAGATAGGTGCCGTCACGGTTAACGGAAAAGGGATTCAATCGCAGAGAAGTGATGGTGAAACAAAAAAAACCGCAGGTCGCAGCCTGCGGTTATATTGCCATTATCGCGATGCTTATTTAGCCGCTTTCGCTTCGGCTGCTGGTTTTTCAGCTTTCGCATCATCCGCTGCTTTCAGGTCAGCTTCAGATTTAATGTCCAGCAGTTCAACGTCAAACACCAGCGTGGAGTTAGCCGGAATGCCAGGCACGCCGTTCTCGCCATAGGCCAGAGCCGGTGGGATAGCCAGCTTGATTTTGCCGCCTTTCTTAACGTGCTTCAGACCTTCAGTCCAGCCTGGGATCACACCGTCCAGACGGAAAGAAAGTGGCTCACCGCGTTTGTAGGAGTTGTCGAACTCGCTACCGTCAACCAGCGTACCTTTGTAGTTAACGACTACAGTATCGCTGTCTTTCGGCGCGTTACCGCTACCTTCTTTCTCAACTTGATACAGAAGGCCAGATTCAGTTTTCTTCACGCCTTTTTCTTTGGCGAAGGACTCAAGATACTTAGCGCCTTTATCCGCGTTATCTTTCGCATCTTGCTTCATCTTGGCTTCAGCAGCGGCTTTCACTTTACCTTCAAAGCCTTGCAACGTTTTCTCGATTTCTTCGTCAGTCAGCTTGCTCTTATCAGCAAAGGCATCCTGAACGCCAGCAATCAGCTGATCTTTATCCAGTTTGATACCTAATTTTTCTTGCTCTTTCAGAGAGTTATCCATGTAACGCCCTAAAGATGCACCTAACGCATAAGCTGCTGCCTGCTCATCGTTCTTGAATTTGGCTGCCGCAGTGGTGTCAGATGCCTGCGCTTTGTCTGCCGCCAGAGCCTGGCCTGCGTTCAGAGCCAGAGCCATCGTTGTTGCTAACAGCGTTACTTTAAACAGTGATTTCATCCATTTCTCCAGCATCTGGAGCGACGTGCTCCAGCCATCATTAAAATAAATTCGCGCCTACTATAACTGTGCGGACGAAGACAACACAACGACGCACGCGACAATCCTTTGATAAAAAACGTCAGGAAGCTTTTCTGACATCATTTGTGTCGTCCTAAGGCCTTCTGGCAACGATATGCCCCGAGCCGGATAGTGCATTGCGCCCTACTGCGACCGTTTTTACTACCAGAAGTTTCCGCTTTCTGACAAACTCGCGGGTAACAAGAAGTAAGGGGAATACCGATGTCACCATCAGCACTTGAAGAACGGCTCGAACAGTTGGAAAGCCGACAGGCTTTTCAGGAATTAACCATAGAAGAACTTAACCAAACGGTTATTCAACACGAGCGGGAAATTAGCCGCCTGCGCGAACATGTCCGTCTACTCACCGATCGGCTGCGCAGCCAGCAAACCTCGCTCGTTGCCCCTCAGTCGGAAGAAACGCCGCCGCCGCATTACTGAGATTCGCGCCCGTTATGCCGGTGCTCACCACCGTCCAGATATAAACACAAATAAAAAAACCTCAGGTGATCTTCATCAACCTGAGGTTTCTTTTATGCGCTACGACTCATTAGTGGCAGCCGCATCCACCGTTGCCGCCGCAGCCGCCTTTACCGTGCTGGTGACCGTGATCGTGGTCATGATCATGGCCGTGACCGCCACAGCAGCCGTCGCCGTGTTCATGGTCGTGTTCGCCGTGAACGTGACCGTGCGCCAGCTCTTCTTCCGTCGCTTCGCGGATAGCAACAACTTCAACGTTGAAGCTCAGGTTTTGCCCTGCCAGCATGTGGTTGCCGTCGACAACAACGTGGTCGTCTTCAACTTCGGTGATTTCAACTGGCACTGGACCCTGATCGGTCTCAGCCAGGAAACGCATGCCAACCTGCAGCTCGTCAACGCCCATAAAGACATCTTTCGGTACGCGCTGAACCAGATTCTCATCATAGTTGCCGTAAGCGTCGCTGGAACCGATGTTCACATCAAACTTCGCGCCAGCCTCACGGCCTTCCAACGCTTTTTCCAGGCCAGAAATCAGGGAACCGTGACCATGCAGATAGTCCAACGGCGCGCTCACCGGAGACTCATCAACCAACACACCGTCTTCTGTACGTACCTGATAGGCCAGGCTGACCACCAGATCTTTTGCTACTTTCATGATATCTCCTACCGTTGGAAATCAAACTGGCGCAAATTGTAGCTGAAAAATGTCCCTATGTACCGTCTGGAATCAAAAAACGTCTACGGTTGGTGACAATGCCACCACGACACTCATCCCTCATTCTGGCCGGAAGATCCCGATAATCTCGTTAGCCTGCGGGGCAGATGCCGTCGCAGGTTCCTCTGTCTGGCTCTGGCGATATCCGCACTTCACACACACCACAACCTCAACGTCATCTTCTCGTCCAACGGCAAGCGTATCCTGAGCCTGACACGTCGGGCACACAGCCCCTGCAATAAAACGTTTACGCATGATAACTCCCATTCATCTCTACTCTTACTCGTCGTCCTCATCCCATACACTCGGTCGACGGCGCTCGCGCAGCATTTCCCGCTGGAAAATATCCTCCAGCTCACGGCGAGCCTCTTTCACACGAGAGATTTGCGCGACATCCCCCGTCAGCTGCGGCATCAGCTCACGCAGCATGCGCATATCCAGACGGCGGAAATGCTGTTGTGCACGCATCGCCTGATGGGGGTGCATGCCCACCGTCACCAGCGTTTTCCGCCCTAGCTCCAGCGCACTGGAAAAGGTTTCACGCGAGAAATGTCTTACGCCAGTCTGTAACAGCTCATGGGCTTCAACACGCCCGCGTGCCCGTGCCAGAATCTCCAGATTTGGAAAGTGTTGCTGACAGAGATGCACAATCTCCATCGTATCTTCTGGCGCATTACAGGTGATCACAATGGAGCGAGCCTTATCCGCGCCCGCCGAGCGCAGCAGTTCCAGCTCCGTGGCATCACCATAATAAACTTTATAACCATAGCTGCGCATCAGGCTCACGGCGCTGATATCACGCTCCAGAACCGTAATCCGCATTTTGTTCGCCATTAATAAGCGGCCAATCACCTGTCCGAAACGCCCGAAGCCCACCACGATCACCTGAGGTTCGTCATCCTCGACATACGGTTTCTCATCCGGCACATCCTGCACGTTATAGCGACGTACCAGAATGCGGTCGATCAACTGCATCAGCAGCGGCGTCGTCATCATCGAAAGCGTCACCGTCACCAGCAACAGCGGCAGTTGCTCACCTTTCAATACGTTGAATGAAGCCGCAGCGGAAAACAGGACGAAAGCGAACTCACCGCCCTGACTCAGCACCCCGGCAAACTGCAAGCGCTCGGAGCGGCGCATACGATTAATTCGCGCAAGGAAATACAGGACGGCCGCTTTCACTGCCACCAGCACCAGCACCGCAACCATAATCTTCACGATGTGGGTGTAGAGGATCCCAAGATTCAGCGCCATGCCTACAGAGATAAAGAACAGCCCAAGCAGCAAGCCTTTGAACGGCTCAATGGCAATTTCCAATTCATGTCGATATTCGCTTTCCGCCAGCAGAATACCGGCGATAAAGGTGCCTAATGCCATGGAAAGCCCCAATGCTTCCATAAACAGCGCAGAGCCGAGCACCAGCAACAGCGCAGCGGCAGTGAACACCTCGCGCACGCCGGATGCCGCAATAAAACGGAACAGCGGACGCACCAGATAGCGACCGCCGATTAGCATGCCGAGAAACGCGGCAACCTTCAGCCCAATCCGTTCCCAATCGCCGAAATCCCCCTGCACCCCCGCCAGAATCGGAATCAGCGCCAGCGCAGGGATAACGGCCAAATCCTGAAACAGCAGAACGGAGAAGCCTAATTGCCCCGACTCATTGCGGTTCATGCCCTTTTCACGCATCAGCTGCAGCGCCATGGCCGTTGACGACATCGCCAACCCCACGCCGCCAATCAGCGCGGACTGCCACGAGAAATCCGTCAGATACAGGGCTCCGCCTAAAATCAGCGCACTCAGGCCGACCTGAGCCGCCCCAACGCCAAAGATCGAGCGGCGCAGCGTCCAGAGTTTGGACGGATTCAGTTCCAAGCCAATGATGAACATCAGGAAAACGACACCCAGCTCAGAGAAATGCAGGATGGCTTCCACATCACGGATAAAGCCAAGCCCCCACGGGCCAATGGCGATCCCAGCGATCAAATAGCCCAGTACGGCACCAATTCCTAATCGGGCAGCAATCGGTACAGCTACTACCGCCACAAACAAAAACAAGACTCCGGCGGTCAGTAGCGCGGAACTCTCCATATTAGCGTTCCTCTTCAGGTAAAGGGGAGGATAGCCATTCACCGTAAGCTTTGGCTTGATTCAACAACACATCGGGCTGTAACCGACGCGCCCAGTAAATAATCATGGGGTGCATCCAATGCATACGACACATTGCTGCCGTCAGCTCAAACGGACGTAGCAAATCGTCCATCGGGTAGCGATTGCTCCCGTCAACGTGGTAGGCATCTTCCGGCTCACCCGTTGTAATCACCGAGCGCCAGTATTTCCCCGCCAGCGCATTCCCGCCGATCCCATTAGCGAAGCCACGGGATAACACCCTATCGAGCCACTCTTTCAGCAAAGCCGGACAGCTATAGGTATAAAACGGATGTTGGAAAACAATGACCTGATGCTCACGCAGCAGCTGTTGCTCATGATGAATATCGATAAAAAAGTCAGGATAGTGTGCGTAAAGATCGTGCACAGTTACATTCGCCAACTGCTGAGCCGGTTGCAATAAGATCCGGTTCGCTACCGAGTCCTGTGGTTCCGGATGGGCATACAGCAGCAAAATCTTCGGTGGCTGCGACATCATTCCCCTCCAAAGCGTCGTCATAATAATCGTTTTCCGTTACCATGCAGCGCAACGACTAAAAACAGGGCACCGCGTGTCCTGATATGTCCATAATTTAACATACTCTGAACATACGGCGCTTTATGATTGTTTTCTCTTCGCTGCAAATTCGACGTGGTGTGCGCGTTCTGATCGACAACGCGACAGCAACGGTTAATCCCGGCCAGAAAGTCGGCCTGGTTGGCAAAAACGGCTGTGGTAAATCTACGCTGCTGTCATTACTGAAAGGCGAAATCAGCGCCGATGGTGGCAGTGCGACCTTCCCGCAAAACTGGTCACTGGCCTGGGTCAATCAGGAAACACCTGCGTTGGATAAACCCGCGCTAGACTACGTGATTGACGGCGACCGTGAGTTTCGCCAGTTGGAAGCCGCGTTGCAGACCGCCAACGAAGAAAACGATGGCAACGCCATTGCCACGCTGCACGGCAAGCTGGATGCCATTCAGGCCTGGACGATTCAGGCCAGAGCATCAAGCCTGCTCAATGGGCTAGGATTTTCTCAATCACAGCTGCAACAGCCCGTCAGCGCCTTTTCCGGCGGCTGGCGGATGCGTTTGAATCTGGCACAGGCGCTGATCTGTCGTTCAGATCTGCTGTTGCTGGATGAACCGACCAACCACCTCGATCTGGATGCAGTCATCTGGCTGGAAAAATGGCTGAAAAACTACGCGGGCACGCTGGTCCTTATTTCGCACGACCGTGATTTCCTCGATCCGGTGGTGACCAAGATTCTGCACATTGAGCAGCAGTCTCTCAATGAGTACACAGGTAACTACTCCTCGTTTGAACGCCAGCGCGCCACCCGCCTTGCACAGCAGCAATCGCTCTATGAACATCAGCAGGAGCGCGTCGCGCATCTGCAACACTACATCGACCGCTTCCGCGCACAAGCGACCAAAGCCAAGCAGGCACAAAGCCGGATAAAAATGCTGGAACGCATGGAGATGATTGCCCCAGCGCATGTCGATAACCCTTTCCGCTTCAGTTTTCGCGCCCCAGAGTCGTTGCCCAATCCACTGATGAAGATGGAAAAGGTCAGCGCAGGCTACAACGACAAGCTGATTCTGGAATCCATCAAACTCAATTTAGTGCCGGGTTCCCGCATCGGGCTGCTCGGCCATAACGGTGCGGGTAAATCCACGCTGATCAAACTGCTTGCTGGCACGCTCGCCCCGCTGAAAGGGGAAATTGGGCTGGCGAAAGGTGTGAAGCTCGGTTATTTCGCCCAGCACCAGTTAGAGTTTCTACGCGCGGACGAATCGCCCTTGCAGCATCTGGTGCGTCTGGCAGAGCGGGAAACGGAACAGCAGCTGCGCGACTACCTCGGCGGCTTCGGTTTTCAGGGCGATAAAGTCACCGAGATCACCGAGCGCTTTTCCGGTGGCGAAAAAGCCCGTCTGGTGCTGGCACTGATCGTCTGGCAGCGCCCGAACCTCCTGCTGCTCGATGAACCGACTAACCACCTCGATCTGGATATGCGTCAGGCGTTGACAGAAGCGTTAATCGATTTTGAAGGCGCACTGGTTGTCGTCTCGCACGATCGACACCTGATCCGTTCTACCACCGACGATCTCTATTTGGTACACGACCAGAAAGTAGAACCGTTCGACGGCGATTTGGAAGACTACCAGCAGTGGCTGGTCGGCCTGCAACGTCAGGAAAATGCAGCCGATGAAGCGCCAAAAGAAAATACGGCCAACAGCGCGCAGGGCAGAAAAGATCAGAAACGCCGCGAAGCCGAGTTGAGAACGCAAACGCAACCGCTGCGCAAACAGATAACCAAGCTTGAACAGCAAATGGAAAAGCTGGGAGAAACGCTGGCAGCGCTGGAAGCTCGGTTGGCAGACAGTGCCATCTACGACATCAGCCGCAAGGCCGAACTCACCGACTGCCTGCAACAGCAAACCAAAGTCAAAATCGAGCTGGAAGAAACGGAGCTATCCTGGCTGGATGCGCAGGAACAGCTAGAGCAGATGATGCAGAGCGAGTAAATTGCATTTACCCACCCGAGCGGGCAGTCCCCGCTCACTTTTCCATTCTTTTCTTCCGCTATCACGACATTATCTTAAGAAGTGATGATAATGCGCATTGAGCGCAATATTTCCCCAAGGTAATATTTAGCAATTAATCTACTGATTTCTACACACTAACCTATTCACTGATATTGAAGGCCGCAAGGCATAAAACGGCCAAACAATAAGGCAAGGACAACATTATGATGGAAAATACGCCTTCTGTTTCTACGGATTCCCTTTCTGCTACGTTCACCGCTTCTGGCAACAACGCCGTCACCATGACAGCAAGCAATGCGTTATCTGAGTTAAACCTGTCGCAGCTTAGCGAGCAGGAGAAAAGCGAAGTATCAGTACTGGTCAATAAAATTGATATTACTGACCCTATGCTGTCCATCTCTTACGCCGCAAACACCATGGGCAATATTTCGCGCTTTTCAGAATCCTTAATGCAGGAAGTCAGAGCAAAAGATGCAGGCGTGATTGGTGAACAACTGACAGATCTGCTGATGAAGGTAAAGTCGGTCGACCTCACCGTATTTGACACTAAGCAAAGTTTCCTCGCGTCATTCCCATTGATCGGAAAACTGTTCAGCACCATCCAGCGTACGCTGCTGGAATATCAAACGCTGGCACAGCAGGTCGATACGGTTTCTAAAAAACTCGAAAACGCCATGATGGAGCTATTACGCAATATCTCCACGTTGGAACAGCTCTTCATACGCAACCGCGAGTATTTTCAACAAATCACACTGCATATCATTGCCGGTAAACAGAAATTGGCAGCGATTCAGTCTGGCGATCTGACTGCCGCACAGGAAAAAGCACAGCGCACCAACGACCCGATGGATATGCAGTACGTGCGTGATTTAGTGAGCAACATACAGCGATTTGAAAGACGCCTTCACGATCTGATGATGTCCCGCACCATCGCGATCCAAACCGCGCCTCAAATTCGTTTGATGCAAAGTAATAGTCAGTCGCTCGCCGAGAAAATTCAGAGCAGCATTCTCTCCACAATCCCGTTGTGGAAGAGTCAGATCGTGATGGCGATAACGCTGCATTCACAGCGCAAATCGGCAAAACTGCAAAAAGAAGTCTCTGATACCACCAATGCCATGCTGAGAAGAAATGCAGAAATGCTCCAGCTCGGCACTGTTGAAACCGCACGGGAAGTCGAACGCTCGATTGTGGACATCGAAACCTTACGCGAAGTGCAAAGCCGCCTTCTGAACACCATCGAAGAAACCGTCACGATTGCGAATGACGCCAGAACCCGTCGGGCTGATGTAGAAAAAGAACTAGGCACAATGGAAACGGAGCTAAGAACGCGTCTGGCCGAGATTGCTGCGAACCAACAACAGGCTATGCAGCAGCGTTCTGCATAAATAATTTCGTTTTGATAAGTGGTCTTCGTTGAGTATGCAAAACGCATCTTCCCCTCAACATGAGGGATGGCAAAAGAAACTAGGTCGTTTGTGCCTAACGCTATTTAAACTCTGTGGATTATTCTGCCTCTGGTCGCTAACCACTGCGATCATCGTAGCGGTTATCCTCGAGACAATGTATCCAGACCTCATGGCAGATGAGAAAGTTAACAACGCCGCCGCGATAGTGACCTGCTTCAGCTTAATTCTGCTGTGGTACGCCTTTACACGGTCCCAGGTTGATATGATTTGGCCACTTGTGGCTGGCGTGATTTGGTTCATTACGCATGATGCCATATTCGTTCTAGGGTGGGTTGCGGCAGCGTGGTGGATAATCAAAGCATGCTCCGAAATTTCTCATCCTCGTCTCGGCACAGCTATTCAGTTTCTTTTAGTTTTCATCATCATCATGGGCTACACCGATGTGCATAAGTTTGGTGAACACCCTTTCTATAATGCTGTATTCGTAATCTGTGTGGTGAACGGAGTAGGACGCTATTACCAATGGGCATATTTTTTAAAAACAAAAATAAAAATAAACACACACCAACAGAAAACACCGATAGCGCCACCAATATTGTCTAAACCTTCGCGGGCCGTTATTACACCGCCTGTTAAGAAAGCGATTACGTTTGAGAGCCGTATTGCACAGTTGAAAAATCTACAGAAGCTCCCCACCGAACTTCTCGACGAACTGAAAATTATCGTTGAGTACGGACAGCTTATTGTCACCTGTATGAAGGAAGATCCCAAGGATGTGGAGCCGGGCACGGCGTTTCTTAATCGTTATCTTCCTGCCGTAGAGAAAATGGTAGGTGAGTTTGTCAGGCTCTCCACCCAATTGGAAAAACACGGCAAATCAGACGATTTTCTGCTGAAGAATGTTACTGCACTGAAAGCACTGGGTTCTGCTTTTCAACAGCAACACGCACGGCTGCTGGAGAACGATACGTTGGATTTCGACACTGAACTTAATCTGGTTAATAACCTCTTAAAAACAGACGGCTACAAGTAAATCTCTCCGATAATCTTCTGCTAACCGTGTAGTTCCTAAGTCGCGAGCGAAAAGCCGCTCGCGACGTTATCAACGAAACCTTAATGCCAAATCAACAGCACGCAGGCGGCGGTCAGCAGCCCCATAGACACATTAAAGATAATCCACGCTTTCTTACTGCGCAGCAGTCGTCCAATCATCGTGCCGAATCCGAGCCAGATGACGCCGGACACCAGATTGACCAGCACAATCCCGATGCTTATCGCGATCACAGACTGGTTATAGCCTTCCCCCGCCAGACTAAAGCTGGCCACCGCGCCCAGCGCCATGAGCCACGCTTTCGGGTTCAGAAATTGCAGCAACCACCCTTGATAGAGCCGGATCGGCTTAGGAGGCGCAATGGACGTTTCCAGACGTTCGTAAGCCGCCGTGGCGATTTTCCACGCCAGCCAGAGCAGATAGGCGCTGCCGAGAACTTTCAGAATAAAGTGCAGCGAAGGGTAAATCAGAATCAACCCACCGACACCGAATGCCACCAGCAGCAAAATGCTCTGCATGCCCAGCATGATGCCAACCATCAGCCACAGTGAACGCATGAAGCCAAAATTCGCGCCCGAGGTGGTCAACAGCATATTATTCGGCCCTGGAGTGATGGCCGCTACCCACAAAAACCCCAACATCGAAAGAAATAAACTCAGTTCCATTATTTGTGGGCGCTCCTGACCCAAATGTCGTACCAACTGGCAGCATTGAAGCTAACAGTGTGATATTGATCGTACAAGAGCCGACAACAAGATTTCTATATCCTTTATGTATGACCATTTTCGTCCGCTAAGCGGCGCTCATAATCCACATCTGCAAACGCTATTGCCGCGTCTAATTCGCCGTCATGCGCAATTCTCGCCAGTCTGGCAGCCACTGGAATTACCGGACGGCGATTTCGTCGATCTGGCCTGGAGCGAATCCCCTGAACAGGCGCGGCACAAACCGCGCGTGGTGCTGTTCCACGGGCTAGAGGGCAGCTTTCATAGCCCCTACGCTCACGGCCTGCTACATGCCTGTAAACAGCGCGGCTGGCTGGCCGTCATCATGCATTTCCGCGGATGCAGCGGGAAGCCCAACCGGATGAAGCGCATTTATCACTCCGGCGAAACCAGCGATGCCAGCTATTTCCTGCGCTGGATGCAGGAGACGCTGGGCGATGCGACTACCGCCGCCATCGGCGTATCTCTCGGCGGTAACATGCTGGCCTACCTGCTCGCGCAGCAAGGTGAAGCCTGTTCCCTGTCCGCCGCCGTCATTGTTTCAGCGCCACTGATGCTCGAGCCCTGTAGCCGTCGGATGGAACAAGGTTTCTCCCGCGTCTATCAGCATTACCTGCTGCGCCTGTTGAAACAAAACGCCGGCCGCAAGCTGGCGGCGTATCCAGATACATTGCCAATTCAGTTGCCGCAGTTGAAGCGAATCCGCCAGCTGCGAGAGTTTGATGATGTCATTACCTCACGTATCCACGGCTTCCGCGATGCGGCCGACTACTATCGACGCTGTAGCGCTCTGCCACTATTGCCTCAGATACGTAAACCGCTGCTCATCATCCATGCGAAGGACGATCCTTTCATGACATCAGAGGTGATTCCCGATCTGTCTCAGTTACCGTCTAATATTGAGTATCAGCTAACGGAGCATGGCGGGCATGTTGGCTTCGTCGGCGGAACGTTGCTGAAACCGGAAATGTGGCTGGAACAGCGCATTCCCAAGTGGCTTAGCCCATTTTTGGACCAGGTCAGCGACTCTTTTTCTTCAGGAACCGTTTTTACTCAGGAACCCTTTGAATCAGGAAACATAGCGTGATTATTCCCTGGCAACAGCTCGATCCAGAAACGCTGGATAACATCATCGAATCCTTCGTCCTGCGGGAAGGCACCGATTATGGCGAACAGGAGCGTTCGCTGGCGCAGAAAGTGGAAGATATCCGCGGCCAACTCCAATCTGGCGAGGTAGTGTTGGTGTGGTCTGAGTTACATGAAACTCTCAATATCATGCCGCGTAACCAGCTCAATTCCGGAGGACATGCCCCTTATTGAGCACGCCGAAAGTCGTGAAAGAACGCGCCAAACATGCTAACAATGATGACAATTACGTCTTTTTTGAGGATGCGCGCAGGCCTTCGGTCTACGCGGGCATCGCGATCACGGAGTCACGCACCTTATGTCACATCAGCATCCGATTATTGCGGTTACCGGCTCCAGCGGAGCGGGCACCACGACAACCAGTCTGGCCTTCCGTAAGATTTTCCAGCAGTTTGATCTGCGCGCAGCCCAGTTAGAAGGCGATAGCTTTCACCGCTATACCCGCCCGGAAATGGATATGGCGATTCGTAAAGCGCGTGATTTAGGACGCCATATCAGTTATTTCGGCCCGGAAGCGAATGATTTCAGCCTGTTGGAACAGTCGTTTATCGAATATGGCCTGCACGGACGCGGCCAGACGCGTAAATACCTTCACACCTACGATGAAGCGATTCCCTATAATCAGGTTCCCGGAACGTTCACGCCGTGGGAACCAATGCCGGAGCCCACCGATATCCTGTTCTATGAAGGACTGCACGGCGGCGTGGTCACCGAGCAAAACGACGTGGCACAGCATGTGGATTTACTCGTCGGCGTGGTACCGATCGTCAACCTGGAATGGATTCAAAAGCTGATTCGTGACGTCAATGAGCGCGGCCACTCGCGTGAAGCAGTGATGGATTCCGTCGTCCGCTCAATGGAAGACTACATCACCTATATCACGCCACAGTTCTCTCGCACCCACATCAACTTCCAGCGCGTGCCTACCGTGGACACCTCCAACCCGTTCGCCGCCAAGTCGATTCCCTCACTGGACGAAAGCTTCGTCGTGATTCACTTTCAGGGATTGGATAATATTGATTATCCCTATCTGCTCGCCATGTTGCAGGGTTCCTTTATCTCCCACATCAACACGCTGGTCGTTCCTGGCGGGAAGATGGGGTTGGCGATGGAATTAATCATGGCGCCGCTGGTGCAGCGGTTAATTGAAGGGAAAACCATCGAATAAGCATCGAGATACACGGGGCGACCACAGGGGCGAGGCCTCCCTACGGGAACCTCCCCCCTGTGTTTCCCCTAATAACAGGCTTAAGTGACCAGAATTAGTGCCCAGAGACAGGGGTTATGCCAGCACTCTAATTTCGTGGCTATGCGTCACCTCAACGGCTTTGCCCAGCATCAGTGCCACAGAGCAGTATTTTTCCGCCGACAGTGCAACGGCTCGCTCGACAACTTTGTCGGTCAATCCTTTTCCCGTCACGATAAAATGCAGATTGATGTGGGTAAATAAACGCGGCGCGTCAGACCGACGCTCTGACGTTAATTTCACTTCGCAATCCGCGACATCGTTGCGGCCTTTTTGCAGAATCGATACCACATCAATCGCGCTGCATCCGCCTACAGACATCAACACCATTTCCATCGGACTCGGCGCTTTATCACCGGAATTGCCGTCCATCAATATCTGATGCCCTGATGCGGATTCGCCCAAAAACGTTAAGCCTTCAACCCATTTTACCCGTGCCTGCATGATGCCTCTCCACTAAAAATTTTTTGAAAATTTATACCGTTACTGTACAAAAACCAGCGTTAATCAGCGCTTTGTCATGCTGAAGCGAGACAACACAAGACACGTCCTTAAAGCTGTGTTAAAACGAAAATAGAATAGACCTTTTCTGGACAAACCCAGAAACGAAGAAGATGATGACCTGGCCAGACATACCCCAGCCATGTTTACGGTGCGGCAAGGCAGCAACCGGAAAATAAAGGGTACAGAGGTTTCAGTATATTCCCTGACGTCATTCTGCCTAGACTGAATTTTATTTTTTTAGCAGTTAAACACGCCGTACAGGGAACTCTGACCCCTGTAATTTGCGCAGTGAATTACAACAGAGGATGATAGCGAATGGTTCTCGGCAAACCGCAAACAGACCCAACTCTCGAATGGTTCCTTTCCCATTGTCATATTCACAAGTATCCATCGAAGAGCACGCTGATTCACCAAGGTGAAAAAGCAGAAACGCTTTACTACATCGTGAAAGGCTCTGTCGCAGTGCTAATCAAAGATGAAGAAGGCAAGGAAATGATTCTCTCCTACCTCAATCAGGGCGATTTTATCGGCGAGCTCGGCCTGTTTGAAGAAGGTCAGGAACGCAGCGCCTGGGTTCGGGCAAAAACCGCCTGTGAAGTGGCTGAAATTTCCTATAAAAAATTCCGCCAGCTCATCCAGGTTAACCCGGATATCCTCATGCGCCTGTCTGCGCAAATGGCAAGCAGACTTCAGGTTACCTCTGAGAAAGTCGGCAACCTCGCCTTCCTTGATGTGACCGGCCGTATTGCCCAAACCCTACTCAACCTGGCCAAACAACCTGATGCCATGACGCATCCAGATGGCATGCAAATAAAAATTACTCGTCAGGAAATTGGGCAAATCGTTGGCTGCTCGCGTGAAACCGTGGGCCGCATTCTGAAAATGTTAGAAGACCAGAACCTGATCTCTGCACACGGTAAAACGATTGTCGTTTACGGCACTCGCTAAACCCCTGTCGCGGTACCCTACCAATAAAAAAGCGTGAAGCCTCGGCCTCACGCTTTTTTTATGGTGAGCGTCCTGCTCACCACCCTGCGGGCCGTCGCAAAACGACGTTGAAAAACGTTCCCTACGTTTTTTTATGGCGAGCATCCTGCTCGCCACCCTGCGGGCCGTCGCAAGCGACGTTGAAAAACGTTCCCTACGTTTTTTATGTCTAATCAGTTTGCTGCGTTAACAACCTGCGCGACGGCTTTGGCGAATTTCGCCATCCCCTGCGCAATATCGTCTTCATCAATGATCAAAGACGGTACAAAGCGGATCACATTCGGCCCAGCCATCAGTACCATAAGCCCCTGAGCCGTTGCCGCCGCCAGACACTCGCCCGCACGGCCATGCCATTGCGGTTTCAGTTCTGCACCCAGCAGCAACCCCATACCGCGAACCTGTTCGAATACCCCGTACTGCTGATTGATTTTCTCAAGCTCACTGACAAAGCGATCGTGACGATCCGCAACGCCTGACAGCACTTCCGGCGTGTTAATAATATCCAGTGCGGCTTCCGCCACCGCACAGGCCAGCGGGTTGCCGCCATAGGTGGTGCCGTGTACCCCAACCGTCATGGCCGATGCGATCTCTTCCGTCGTCAGCATCGCGCTAATTGGGAAACCACCGCCCAAGGCTTTAGCCGTTGTGAGAATATCCGGCGTAATGCCGTAGTGCATGTAGCTGAATAGCTTGCCAGTACGCCCCATCCCGCTCTGCACTTCATCAAACACCAGCAGCGCTTTGTGCTGATCGCAGAGATCGCGCACGCCCTGTAAAAACTCAGGCGTAGCAGGCGTAATCCCCCCTTCCCCCTGAATCGGCTCCAGCACGACTGCACAGGTGTGATCGTCCATCACCGCTTTAACCGCTGCCAGATCGTTGAAGGGAACATGAACAATATCAGCAGGCTTAGGCCCGAAACCGTCGGCATATTTAGGCTGTCCGCCGACCGAGACGGTGAACAGCGTCCGACCATGGAATGCATTGTAGAAGGCGATGATCTTGGTTTTATACGGACTATGGCGTTTAACCGCATAGTGACGCGCCAGCTTAAAGGCCGCTTCGTTAGCCTCAGCACCGGAGTTAACAAAGAATACGCGGTCGGCAAAAGTAGCATCAATCAATTTGCTGGCGAGGCGTAACGCAGGCTCATTAGTGAAAATATTGCTGGTGTGCCACAGCTTTTCACCCTGCTGCTGCAACGCATTCACCAATGCAGGATGGCAGTGACCCAGCGCCGTAACCGCAATACCACCGGAAAAATCGATATACTCGCGGCCGTCCTGATCCCAGACGCGGCTCCCTTTACCTTTCACGGGTACAAACTTCGCGGGTGCATAAACTGGCAAAATCACTTTATCGTGAGTATCCCGTGTCACTGCTTTCTGCTCTGCTGCCATTTGCTGCCTCACTCTGCTGTCCATCATGTCGAAATGAAAATATAGTCAATAAATATGCATAAAAAATCAATTACAGGCAATATTAAATCGGCTACTGAGGAGAATAACTTTCTATATAGCTAAATTTTAAGGAAATTATCCAAAAGCTGATGCCCTTGCTGGCTAAGAATGCTCTCTGGGTGAAACTGAACCCCTTCCAGCGGCAATGTGCGATGGCGGATCCCCATAATCTCATCACGCTTCCCTTCATGCTCGCTCCAGGCCGTGACTTCAAAGCAATCGGGTAGCGAGGCGGAATCAATAATGAGTGAATGGTAACGGGTGACCGTCAAAGGCTGAGCCAACCCCGTGAAAACCCCCGTATCGCTATGCTCAATCGCTGAGGTTTTCCCGTGCATGACCTGTCGTGCCCGCACCACGCGCGCGCCGAACGCCTGTCCCATCGCCTGATGGCCAAGACACACGCCCAAAATAGGCAACTTATCGGCAAAGTGACGAATGGCCGCCAGTGAAATGCCCGCCTCGTCCGGCGTACAAGGGCCCGGTGAAATGACCAACCGCTCAGGCGCAAGCTGTTCAATCTCACGCAGCGTCAGTTCATCATTACGCTTCACCACAACCTGCGCGCCAAGCTCACAAAAGTATTGGTAAAGGTTGTAGGTAAAGGAGTCGTAGTTATCGATAATTAGCAGCATAGTCATTGTACTGTTAGTCGGAAAAACCGTACTAACATACATGAAATCCGCGTCAGGTACCCATCACTCGTTACCATCAAAGACAAGGGGGTCGTTCTTGCCATTTAAGAAATTAGCATGGTAATAATTTTATCGATCACAAATCATTTATTTCATCAGAAAATATCTTTATTAATAGGCCTTATTGATTATCCCTATCCACAGTAAACGATTACCTTGAAATTATTTTTAACAAAAAAAATAATAAATTTAAACCACCTATGAATTAATTAAGTTTTTTTAAAAAAGGCAGGATAGCGAAGAAGATTAGATTTATCTTTAATTCTTGATGACGATCACAATTGCTAAGAAAGCGAATAAACCACGCATGTTAGATGGATAAAAAATAAAGAATCCAGATTGAAAAAACACATATTAAAAAACATAAACCAATGAATTTAAATGATTTAAATGGAAATTGGTTTCTATTTAAAAGTAATAGACACAAATCCTCTCAGTTGTCCTCTGTTATTTAATTAATATATTTAACGCCCCATCTTGTATTGTTTATTTTTTCTGTTAACACTTAGCTCGGCTTTATAGACAAACCTTGGTTTCATTTTTGTTGAAACAGCCTTTTTTATTACACAGGGTGTGTAGTGATAAATACCCAAAAAAATTCTATGTCAAGGAGAGTACATAATGAAATACCTACTGCCTTCTGCAGCCGCTGGGCTGTTGCTGATCGCTGCCCAACCGACAATGGCGGCAAATACGGGAGGTTATGCCACCACTGACGGCGGCGACGTTTCCGGTGCTGTGAAAAAAACCGCACGCTCTCTGCAAGAGATCGTCGATATCATTGAAGCCGCGAAAAAGGACTCAAGTGGTAAAGCAGTCAAAGGCGGCGCCTACCCGCTCGTCATTACCTATAACGGTAATGAAGATGCGCTAATCAAAGCGGCTGAGGCTAACATCTGCGGCCAATGGAGCAAAGATCCGCGCGGTGTAGAAATCAAAGAGTTCACCAAAGGGATCACCATCCTCGGTACCAACGGTTCTTCCGCTAACTTCGGTATCTGGATGGTTAACTCTTCCAACGTTATCGTGCGTAACATGCGCTTCGGCTATATGCCGGGCGGTGCAAAAGATGGCGATGCCATCCGTATTGATAACACACCGAACGTCTGGATCGACCACAACGAGATCTTCGCCAAGAATTTCGAATGTGCTGGTACGCCAGACAACGACACGACCTTTGAATCAGCGGTTGATATCAAGAAAGCCTCAACCAACGTCACCGTGTCATACAACTATATCCATGGTGTGAAAAAGGTAGGGTTGAGCGGCTCAAGCAACACAGATACCGGTCGTAACCTGACTTACCATCACAATATTTACAGCGATGTTAACTCACGTCTGCCGCTGCAACGTGGTGGTCAAGTGCATGCTTATAACAACCTGTATGACGGTATCAAAAGTTCAGGCTTTAACGTCCGTCAGAAAGGGATCGCACTGATCGAAAGCAACTGGTTCGAAAATGCACTCAACCCAGTGACCGCACGTAACGACGATTCCAACTTCGGTACCTGGGAACTGCGTAACAACAACATTACCAGCCCATCTGATTTTGCTAAATACAAGATCACCTGGGGTAAACCATCCACCCCGCACATCAATGCGGATGACTGGAAGAGCACCGGCAAATTCCCTGCCGTCCCGTATAGCTACTCACCAGTTTCCGCACAGTGCGTGAAGGATAAACTGGCAAACTATGCTGGCGTAGGTAAAAACCAGGCAGTCCTGACAGCAGCTAACTGTAAATAAACGCGTTAAGCCCGACGCATTCATTCTGCGTCGGGTTCTTCCTGAGCGAGTGTTTCGGCCTCGCTCATTTTTAAGAGACCTGCGCAAGATTGTCAGCGTAACTTTCATGAAAACAGACGCATGCTAATGATCATTTAGCCAATAAACCGCGATGAATAATGAGGTCTATTTTTTTGCTTATCACATAAAGAAACGCCATATAGTGACTAATAATTATTATTTTTTAACAAACTAAAATTCACGATAAAATTGGCTCATCACGTAAACAATATTGAATATGCCTGTGATAGTATATTTTGACTTAAGATGATTTCCTTACGCTAGCGACAGCGATTGCTACAATAAAAACAACCCTTTAAAACCCAACCAATAAAGAAACCCGAGTGCATTTATTTTCTGCCAACAAAATAACCTTATGATTTTAGGTTGATTTAAAAGAAAATCGTTTCTCATAAAATCCAAATTATCCAATCATCAGTATTACAAAATGTTTCCAACCTAATACATTTAACATTTCACCCTTGAACTGATCTTATTTTTTGACCACACTCCCCTTGGTTTTTCACCAAAATTGAGATTCATTTTTGTTGAAAAATGTGTACCTGCTATATCGGGCATAGGGATCGATAAATGCCCATAAAAATTCTATTCCAAGGAGACAATCATAATGAAATACCTATTGCCTACGGCCGCCGCTGGGTTGTTATTACTTGCTGCTCAACCCGCGATGGCTGCAAATACGGGCGGCTATGCCACTACGGATGGTGGCGAAGTTTCTGGCGCCGTGAAAAAAACGGCACGTTCTATGCAAGAGATTGTGGATATTATTGAAGCCGCGAAAGTGGATTCAAAAGGCAAGAAAGTCAAAGGTGGCGCTTACCCGCTCATCATCACCTATAACGGTAATGAAGATTCACTAATCAAAGCGGCTGAAAAGAATATCTGCGGTCAGTGGAGTAAGGACGCCCGCGGCGTACAAATCAAAGAGTTCACCAAAGGCATTACTATCCAAGGCACCAATGGCTCATCCGCCAACTTCGGTGTTTGGATCGTGAATTCTTCTAACGTCGTGGTACGTAACATGCGCTTTGGCTATATGCCGGGCGGCGCGCAAGACGGCGATGCCATTCGTATCGATAACTCACCGAACGTCTGGATCGACCACAACGAGATCTTCGCCAAGAACTTCGAATGCGCTGGTACGCCAGACAATGACACCACTTTTGAATCAGCGGTTGATATCAAGAAAGGGTCAACGAACGTCACGGTGTCCTACAACTATATCCACGGCATCAAGAAAGTCGGCCTGAGCGGTTCAAGTAGTTCGGATACGACGGCTCGTAACCTGACTTACCATCACAATATCTACCGCGATGTTAACTCACGCCTGCCGCTGCAACGTGGTGGTCTGGTTCACGCCTACAACAACCTGTATGACGGCATCACCGGTTCAGGTTTTAACGTCCGTCAGAAAGGGAAAGCCCTCATCGAAAGCAACTGGTTCGAAAATGCGCTGAACCCAGTGACGGCACGTAACGACAGCTCCAACTTTGGTACCTGGGAGCTGCGTAACAACAACGTCACGAAACCGGCAGACTTCGCTAAATACAAAATCACCTGGGGCAAACCGTCATCCCCTCATATCAATGCGGATGACTGGAAAACCACAGGAAAATTCCCTGCCGTCTCCTATAAATACACGCCAGTTTCTGCGCAGTGTGTGAAGGATAAACTGGCAAACTATGCTGGCGTAGGTAAAAACCTGGCAGTACTGACAGCCGCTAACTGCAAATAAACGCGATCAGGCTTTCTCTGTCGAATCAAGACAGAAAGCAATAAGCCTGAATGTCCCGCGGCCATGACTCTTCACGCTAAGACATGGTTCTCTCCGAGCGAGCTCTTAGAGCTCGCTCGTTTTTTATGGAACCTACTCATGAGAGTGGATAGGCACTCCTAAAAAATATGCATCAATTAAATAACAGACTAATTATTTATACATTCAATTAATGGCTTTGTTTATTAATGAAGAAACCATTATTTAATTAAGGATTAGTCGATAAAAATAACCGCGCTCAATCAACACATGATTAATTAATAATTTGATCAGCATCAAATATTTCTTACACCATCATCTCAATAAGGAAATTTTACTTATTTATTGATGTCGCTCACAGTTATCACCTCTATCAAATCGCATCCAACAACGAGCAATAAAACGAAATATAATTTTATTTTTCATAAAAATTCAAAGCGGCTTAATTTTAGAAAAAATGAAAAAAACATTACCTTTTAAAATAGTCACTTATTAGCCATGCGCATTCCCACCGTTATTCACCCTATATATTTAATATCGAAATATTGAATTCTTTTACTTTTATGGTAAGACTTAATTGGGATTTCAATAAACCTTGATTTCATTTTTATTGAAACACCAAAATAATATAATCTGGGTTATGTGGATCATAAATGCCCAAACAAAAATTCAATTCCAAGGAGAGTACCTTAATGAAATACCTACTGCCTTCTGCAGCCGCTGGGCTGTTATTGCTTGCGGCCCAACCAACGATGGCGGCAAATACGGGGGGTTATGCTACCACTGACGGTGGTGACGTTGCCGGTGCCGTGAAAAAAACGGCGCGCTCCATGCAAGACATCATTGATATCATCGAAGAAGCGAAGCTGGATTCCAAAGGTAAGAAAGTCAAAGGTGGTGCTTACCCGCTCGTCATCACCTATAACGGTAATGAAGACGCGCTGATCAAAGCCGCTGAGGCCAACATCTGCGGCCAGTGGAGTAAGGATGCCCGCGGTGTAGAAATCAAAGAGTTCACCAAAGGCATTACCATCATCGGAACCAACGGATCGTCCGCCAACTTCGGGATCTGGCTGACAAAATCATCCGATATCGTCATTCGTAACATGCGTTTTGGTTACATGCCGGGCGGCGCGCAGGATGGTGATGCCATTCGTATTGATAACACGCCGAACGTCTGGATTGACCACAACGAGATCTTCGCGAAAAACTTTGAATGCGCAGGTACAAAAGACGGCGACACCACATTCGAATCCGCGATTGATATCAAGAAAGCCTCAACCAACGTGACGGTGTCGTATAACTACATTCATGGCATCAAAAAAGTGGGGCTGAGCGGCTTCAGCAGCAGCGATACGGGCCGTGATCTGACTTACCATCACAATATTTACGACGACGTTAACGCTCGCCTCCCGCTGCAACGTGGCGGCCAGGTTCACGCGTACAACAACCTGTATACCGGCATCACCAGTTCTGGCCTGAACGTGCGTCAGAAAGGGATTGCGCTGATCGAACGTAACTGGTTCGAGAATGCGAAAAACCCAGTGACCTCACGTTACGACGGTTCCAACTTCGGTACCTGGGAGCTGCGTAATAACAACGTCATGAGCCCAGCCGATTTCGCGAAATACAACATCACTTGGGATAAAGATTCCAAGCCGTACGTGAATGCGGAAGACTGGAAAAGCACTGGCACATTCGCTTCTGTTCCTTACAGCTACTCTCCGGTTTCGGCACAGTGCGTGAAAGACAAACTGGCGAACTATGCTGGCGTGAACAAAAACCTTGCCGTGCTGACAGCAGCAAATTGCAACTAATTGCGATGTGTAAAGCGTGAAAGGTAAATAAGCAAACTGCAGGCTCCGCCCCTCATTGTCCTGTGCTAACCGGAGCCTGTAAGCGCGCTTAACGCCCGTTGGTCTATCGTTCGGGCCGCACTTGAGCGAGTCCTAAGGGCTCGCTCATTTTTATCGTTAATATTCAAGGAAATGAAATGAAACGTTCTCTTCTGTTCGCCGCACTGTTCAGCACTGGCGTAGTATTAAGTGTTGGCGTACCGATGGCTAGCGCCGCCACACCGGCAGCACCAGAGTTGAAAGGATTCGGAACGGATACCGTTGCAGGCAGCGGTGGACGCATTATTCGCGTCACAACGCTGGCCTCTTCCGGTGCAGGCTCACTCAGGGAAGCGCTGGCCGCTAAAGGGCCGCGCATTATCGTTTTTGAGGTTGGCGGCATTATCGACCTGAATAAAAGTGACCTCCGGTTAACTGAGCCGTTTGTCACCATCGCTGGCCAGACCGCCCCTTCTCCCGGTATCACCATCATTCGCGGCGGAATGGGGATCAGCACACACGATGTCCTCATGCAGCATATTCGTTTCCGCATCGGCGATGCTGGAACGGGTAAAAAAAGCGGCTTTGAACGCGATGTTTCCATCAACGGCAAAGATGCCTACAACGTCGTGATCGACCATTCTAGTTTCGCCTGGGGTACGGATGAAAACCTGTCTATTTCCGGGCCACGCTATGACGGGCCGCAGGGCACCGCACGCCGTATCACGCTGTCGAATAATATCGTTGCTGAAGGCCTATACGACTCGGCTCACACCAAAGGTATTCACTCGATGGGGACGCTGGTTCACGATAACGTGACTGACGTATCGATTGTGGGCAGCCTCTATGCGCACAACAACGAGCGCAATGCCTGGTTCAAGGCTGGCTCTACGGGCGTCATGGTCAATAACCTGATCTATAACCCCGGCATCTGGGGTCTTCGCGTTGGTGGAGTAGTGAAAGAGTGGGAAGGAAAAACCATGCCCGCCAGCCCACGCGTCTCCGTGGCGGGTAACGTGATGCACTACGGTGCCAATACCAAAGCAGGTTTAGGGCTGGTAGGAAGCAACAGCTCCGGCGATGTCTGGATGTCAGATAACCTCGCGTACGATGCCAAGGGCAAAGCCGCACCGCAAACGTCAGGCAGCGGGATTAATTTACTCAAAGTGTCCCCTATTTGGCCTGCGGGCTTAACGGCATCACCGGCCAGCGCCGTCACTAATCAGGTACTACAAAGCGCAGGCGCACGTCCTAAAGATCGTGATGCCGTTGATAAACGTATCGTGGAGAATTTCAAACAGCGGAAAGGTGGCTTCGTGAATAGTCAGGAAGACGTCGGCGGCTATCCGGTTGCAACCGCGACCTACCGTCAGTTGAACGTGCCGAGCACCGGCGTGGACGCCTGGCTACAGCAAATGGCTAAAGCGCTGGAATAATACAGCCGTTGAGTACGTAAGATCGTAAAAGGCCACATCAGTGGCCTTTTACGTATTCTCGGTTCTTTGCTTATCTATCTTGCCAATCAGGGCAGCACTTTCGCAGACTGAATCACCACTGGCGTAGTCGGTACGTTCTGATAAGGCCCGACGTTTTTCGTTGGCACCTGAGAGATCTTATCCACGACGTCCATACCTTTCACGACTTTACCGAACACGGCGTAGCCAAAATCACGCTGGCCGTGATCGAGGAACGCGTTGTCCGCGACATTGATAAAGAACTGGCTGGTTGCACTGTCTTTATCAGACGTGCGCGCCATCGCGATCGTACCGCGCTGGTTACGTAAACCGTTATCGGCTTCATTCTTGATCGGCGCGTTCGTCGCTTTTTGGCTCATTTCGCCAGAAAAGCCGCCGCCCTGCACCATAAAGCCAGGGATTACACGGTGAAATGTCGTCCCGTTATAAAAACCGTTGTTAACGTACTCGACGAAATTTTTTACCGAAACCGGTGCCTTTTGATTATCTAAAGACAGTTCGATATTGCCCGCAGACGTCGTCAACAGCACACGCGTGGTGGTGTCGGAAGCCGCAAAGGCGGGAGAAAATGCCGTCAGTGAAATAAGGGCTGCCGCAGCAACCAGAGTACGTTTGAACATGAGAATTCCTTTTTGAAGAGGCCGACTACAGAAAGCGTAATGATTGTAAGTATCCGCACCCTTCAACGCTACCCATTTACCTTTTTTTACGTATAAAAGTCTGTTCGTAACCAACTGTTAGCGAAAACCTGTGCCCAAGATAAAAAAAGGGCCGATTGCTCGGCCCTCATTGATGATGATTATCGCGCAGCGCGCCTAGCCCATACGCTCCGAGCGCACCGCCAGATCGCGACTGTACTGACGGCTGGCGTCCACCAGCATGGAGGTATAGGCATCCTTCGGCATATCGCTGGTCAGGTCGTCGGTTTCCAACGTTTCCAGTATCTTCCCGTATTGCATCACCGCCACTTTATGGCACAGGTGGGAAATCACGCCCAAGTCATGCGTCACCATCAGGTAGGTCAGCTTTTCCTGCTGCTGCAACTCCGTCAGCAGGTTGAGAATTTCCGCCTGCACTGACACATCCAGCGCCGACGTCGGCTCATCCAGCAACAGCACTCTCGGTTCCAGAATCAGCGCTCGGGCAATCGCCACACGCTGACGCTGTCCACCCGAAAGCTGATGCGGATAGCGGCGGCGGAAATGCGTTCCCAGCCCCACTTTCTCCAGCAAGGTATCGATACGATCGTCACGATCGTCAAAGCGATGGATCGACAGCGGCTCTTCCAGAATCGACTCCACGGTATGACGGGGATGCAGCGATCCGTACGGATCCTGAAACACCATCTGCACCCGGCGACAGCGCGCCTGATCGATTCGGTGTGCCAGTTTCTTCCCGTCAATATGCAGCGTGCCTTCCCAATGATTAAAAAGCCCGGCCAGACACTTCAGCACCGTGGTTTTACCCGAACCTGATTCCCCTACCAGACCAAAGATATCGCCATCGTTGACGGTAAGGTTCACATCGTACAATACCTGATTCGCCGTGCTGCCCTGCCCGAAAGAGAGATTCAGGTTATTCACTTCGATCATCGGCTTGCGCTGACTCATTGCTTCAGTTGCCATGATTATCCCCTTTATCCATTGATCCAGGCTGGATCGCGATTCATCACCGGCAAACGCGGGCGTCGATGGTCGATATCCGGCAGCGAATTCAGCAACCCACGCGTGTAAGGATGCTGCGCGTTGTCCAGATCGGCGGCGGCAATGGACTCCACGACGCGTCCGGCATACATCACCAGCACCCGATCGCAAAAGCTGCGTACCAGATTGATATCGTGGCTGATGAAAATCAGCCCTAGGCCGCGCTCGCTGACCAGATCGTCCAGCATCGCCAGCACCTGTAGACGCACAGACACATCCAGTGCGGAGGTCGGTTCATCGGCAATCACGATTTCGGGTTCAGTAATCAGCATCATCGCAATCATGATGCGCTGCCCCTGCCCGCCCGAGATCTCATGGGGATACAGATTGTATACGCGCTCTGGCTGACGAATACGTACCACGTCCAGCATCGCCATGACCTTTTCCTTCGCCTCGCGGTGCGACACCTTATGGTGCGCCAGATAGGCTTCGGCAATCTGATCGCCGACGCACACCACTGGGTTCAGCGAATATTTTGGATCCTGCATAATCATGGAGATGCGCTTGCCGCGGATCTGACGCATCCGCGCCTCATCCGCTTTCAGCAGGTCGGTATCGCCGAAGCGCAGTTTGTCTGCCGTAATCCGCGCACTGTGCGGATGCAGTTGCAGCAGCGCACGACCGACCGTCGATTTACCGGAGCCAGATTCGCCGACAATCGCCAGCTTTTCACAGCCTAGCGTGAAGGAGACACCGCGCACGGCATCCGTCACGGCACCACGGTTCACGAAGCTTACCCGCAGATTTTCCACTTCCATCAGGGGCGAGCTTCCCGGCGCACGTTGAGAAGACTTATTCAGTTCTGGGATCGAGGATGTCACGTAGGCCGTCTCCAAGGAAGTTGAACGCCAGGCTGTTAATCAAAATCGCCAGCCCCGGAATAGTTACTAACCACCAGCACTCCATCATGTAACGACGACCCGCAGAGATCATCGCGCCCCATTCAGGATCGGGCGGCTGTGCCCCCAACCCCAGAAAGCCCAGACCCGCCGCAGTCAGAATGATGCCCGCCATATTCATGGTGATACGAATAATCACCGACGGCAGACACAGCGGCACAATGTGGTGCAGCAGGATGCGGATAGAGGATGCGCCTTGCAGCTTCACGGCAGACACAAAGTCCGCGTGGCGCAGCGACAGCGTCTCCGCCCTTGCCAGACGGGCAATCGGCGGCCAGGCCGTCAGCGTAATCGCAATCACCACATGCTCCAGACCTGGGCCAAGCGCCGCAACGAACGCCAGCGCCAACACCAGGCTCGGGAACGAAATGAAGATATCGGTAATACGCATCAGGATGGTATCGACGATGCCGCCGTAATACCCGGCCACCACGCCCAGTGCCAGCCCGATAGGCCCCACGGTTACCGACACCAGCGCAACGATATACAGCGTGATGCGTGAACCATAGACCAGACGACTAAACACATCGCGCCCAAACTCATCGGTGCCAAAGTAATGCGCCGCACTCGGGGCCTGTAGCGCGTTAGCCAAATCCTGTACCAGCGGATCGTGCGTGGCGATCCACGGGGCGAAAATAGCGACCAGAATCAACATCAGCACAATTGCAGAACCAATCGCGGTCAGCGGATTGCGCATCATCGTCAAGAGAAACCCGCCGATTCGCGCACCGCGTAGCCGCAGGCGGCTCACACGTTTTTCCGGCGGTGTCCGCATTACCGATTCACGGCTGACCGGCGGCTCAGAGGAAATATTCATGCGTTCGTCCTCGGATCAAAGATTTGATACAACATGTCCGACAGCAGGTTAAGCGTCACGAAGATCAACCCGACTAGCAGCACACATCCCATAACCGCGTTCATATCCCCCAGCAGCAGGCTGCCAGTCAGATAGGAACCAAAGCCAGGCCATGAGAAGACCGTTTCGATCAGTACCGCCCCTTCCAGCAGCGAGCCATACGCCAGCGCTACTACCGTCAGAAGCTGAACCAGAATATTGCGAAACGCGTGCGCCCAGACGACACGGAACTCAGACAGCCCTTTCACTCGCGCGGTAATGATGTATTCCTGCGAAAGCTGCGCCAGCATGAAGCTACGCGTCATACGGCTGATATAGGCCAGCGAGTGGAAACCGAGAATCGTGGCTGGCAACACCAGATGGTTCAGCGCGCTGCGGAACACATCCCACTCGCCCGCCAGTAACGAATCCACCAGCAGCAGGCCGGTACGGTTCTCCACCAGGCCGTCGTAGGCCATATCAACCCGTCCGGCACCGCCTACCCAGTTCAGCCAGGCGTAGAACACCAGCAGCCCCATCATCCCGACCCAGAATATCGGCGTGGAATAACCGGCCAGACTGATAAAACGCACCACATAATCCGCCCACTTGCCGCGTCGCGCCGCAGCAAGCACGCCTAATGGCACGCCCAGACCGGCACCGACGATAATCGCCATGGTGGCAAGTTCGATGGTGGCAGGGAAAACGCGGATAATGTCATCCATTACCGGTCGCCCGGTCAGGAGGGCATTGCCCAAATCCCCATGCATCAGTGAATTGAAGTAAATAAAGAACTGCACATACAGCGGCTTATCCAACCCCAGCTGTTGGTAAACCTGTTGATAGGTACTTTGGTCGGCGTCCTGTCCGACAATAGCCAGGACTGGATCGATTGGCATCACGCGGCCGATCACGAAGGTCAGGATTAATAATCCGAACAGCGTGACGACGACCTGAAACAGACGTTTTGCCAAACGACGCAGTACTCCACCCGGCTTGATCCAATCAGAGAAAACCATGTTCTTTCTCCTGATATCCCGGTCAGCGGCGACAGCAAATCACCACTCACGCGGTCATCTCTTTTTAACGTATCTGATCGGGATGATTAGCCGGGAACGTATCGGCTAATCATCCGGTTTAACGTGTGGACACTAGCGCTGCTTATACACCTCACGCAGATGCGTCGTAGAAGACGGATGCGGCACATAGCCTTTCACGTCCTTACGCAACACCACAGAATCGATCATCTGCGACACCGGAATGATGGCCGGGAACAGTTCTTCATAGCGATTCTGCACGTTGATATACATCTGCTTCTGTTTCTGAGGGTCTTTCTCCAACAGCGCCTGATCGATCATGTCGTTCAGAGGCTTATCGTAGAAAGATGTGCGCCAGCCCTGGAAGTTGGTCAGTTTGGCTTCGTCGCTGTTATCCGGGTTATAGACAACAGAGCGCAGGCTGGAGTGAGGATGCGGATCGACGCCGCCACCGCCGCGGCCAACCAGCATATCGAAGTTACGATCGCGCATTGCGCCGTAAACCTGATTACCGGTGCCGGAGATGATTTTGGCTTTGATGCCCGCCTGTGCCAGCGTGGACTGTACCGACGTCGCCAGATTCAGGAACGGCTGATCGGACAGGACACGCAGCGTGGTTTCAAATCCATTCGGGTAGCCCGCTTCGGCTAGCAGTGCCTTGGCGCGTGGCACGTCCAGCTTGTAGCCAGGATCCGGCAGCGTCGCATCCATCCCTTTCTGGATAGGGCGTTGATGATAGAAACCATAGCCAGGCATTACCGTCTTATTGACGCCATCGTAATCAATCAGGTAACGAACCGCTTCGCGCACTTTCGGTTTAGCGAAGTATTCGTTTTTCAGGCTCATTGCAACGTAGTACAGCGTGCCTTTTTTCACCTCATCAACCACAACGTCTTTGTCTTGTTTCAATGCATTGATATCCGGCACCGACATGCCAGAGGCAACGTCAATATCGCCTTTTTCAATCATCAGGCGCAGCGCCTGTGATTCAGTCATGTGACGGAAAATCACGCGACGCATTTTCGCATCGCCCTGCCAGTTGTTTTCAACCTTGCTGATGCGCAGCACGTCTTTCGCCTGCCACACGTCCAGCTTGAACGGGCCGGAACCGGCTTCGTTCGTGGTCAGCCAGCCGTTACCCCAGTCGCCGTTTTTCTCATGCTGCATAACCGTTTTGCTATCCAGCACCGAGCCGCTACCCAGCGTCGCCAGCGAGTAGAGCACCAGTTTTGGATCGTTCGGTTTTGGCAGTTCGATTTCAACGGTGTGCGCGTCTTTGGCACGGATCATTTTCTCCACGTTTTCCGCGGTGAAGCCGTAGGATTTCCACGTCGTGGCCTGTGCCATGTTGAGGTTAAGCAGACGCTTCATCGACCAGGCGAAGTCTTGCGCCGTTACGGGGTTACCGGAATGGAATTTGGCGTTATCCACCAAATTGAAGGTAATGACCTTACCATCATCACTGACGCTCCAGCTTTTCGCCAGAGAAGGCTGGATGTTACTCAGGTTGGCGGGATCCAGCACCACCAGCGAGTCATAGAGGTTGACGATAATGCCCACCACTTCGTTACCGGTCATGGCGGCCGGATCGAGTGAGAGCATGTTGTTCATGTTCATCCCCACGATCAGCTGATCGTCAGGGGTTTTTGCCGATAGAATGGCCGGCGTGGCGGCCATGCAGAGTGAACCTAACAGCAGGGTACGGAGTATTGCTCGTGCTTTCATCATTATTCTCCAAGGTGTGGGAGCATGGAAGACGACAACTTTTTATTTTTTAGGTAAGGCTATCTTTCAGATCGAACAAAGAACCAGTAGAACAAAACGTTATTCTTTACTTAGGGTATGCTCCTCAATCCAGTCAAAATTAATATCTTCTCCCAGCCCTGGACGTTGCGGCAGATGCACAAAGCCCTCGTTGTCCATTGGATCGACAATCGAATTCAGATAAGCAGCAGGTTCGTCGTAATCGAGGAAAGGATGCAGCAGCCCGCGCTCATACCAGCGGCAGTTTTTGATCGCACCCACGACGTTGAGGTTTGGCGCGCCGTTACCGTGAACTTCGCAGTCCATACCGAAGGATTCCGCCAGACTCGCGACTTTCATACACGGCCAGAGACCGCCCACGCCTTGTACGCCCGCGCGTAAAATGTCGCATGCGCCTTCTTTAACCCAGTCAGCACGGCTGAAATATTTGCCTGACAGACTTTCTGGCCCGATAACATCGATATCCAGGCTCTTGGTCAGCCAGCTGTAAGACGCCATGCTCTGTTCTTCCATCGGCTCTTCAAACCAGGTGAAATCGAGCTTTTGCAGTTCACGGCCGATGTACAGTGCGTCGCTACGGCTGTACCAGTGATAACCATCCAGCATCAGACAGATATCCGGGCCGACCGCTTCACGTACTGCCGCACAGGCTTGTACGTCAATCTTCGGGCTAGGCGCGAATGACACCGGCGGCATCCAGGTATGCAACTTGATGGCTTTATAGCCGCGCTGCACCAGCTTTTCTGCGAACTGGCCGTATTCCTCTGGCGTAGATAAGCCGCCTTCCAGCTCGTCACCACACATGGTGCTGCCGTAAGCAGGGACTTTTTCACGATAGCCGCCGAGCAGTTTGTGCACCGGCATGTTCAGCACGCGACCTTGCAGATCCCACAGTGCAGATTCCACAATCGACAGCGCGCGGTCGGTCAGTTGGTTGGCGCTACCGCGCTGCCAGTGCACCAGATCCTGCCACAGGCGCTCACGGTCGAACGGGTTTTGCCCAATCAGCACTTTGCGGAAGAAAGCATTAACGATATGAGGACGAATCACTTCCGGCGGAGCGAAAGCGTAACCTTTTTGCCCATCATCTGCCGTGATGGTTAACAGCGCCATCTTGGCCTGATTCTCGGCTCCCGGGTGTGAATGACCCGCACTGTCGGAAACCCGGCGTGTGGGATAAGTGAAGACGGTGACATCAATTGATTCTATTTTCACGTTGTTACCTGCCTTGATGTTTAACACAACTCATGTACACGATGACGAATGTAAGCCACATAAATAATTAAAGAATAACTTCACTGACTGTGTTGGTCCTGTCGATAAAAAACACGGCTATTCTTCTGGTACGGCCTCATAAGTCGATCAAGGTCACAGAAAAGAAATAGCGTGCTAATTAAAAAAAAATGCTGTTTTATTTTCAATTATTAAGGTTGTGACTCCGTTAGTCATTAGGCAATTTATTCCATATGACGAAATTATGTCGCCGATAACTGTGCAATTGCACACAACCTTGTGAGCATTATCACCAGAACATTTCATATCCTTATTAAACAAATGGATAATCCCTTAGTTTTATTTTTGAGCGCTCAGGAACGTGAATGATTGACAAGGGGGAAGATTACTCTGATAGCGGATTGCCCGCTAACCAGTCGGCTTCTGACCAAAAGCGTGCTATAGATCTCATTTTTGCTCGCCACTAAAACTCCTGCAAAAACCAAGACTTAAGAAAAAATAAGTAAAATCATCAAGATACTCATAAAGTAGTATATAAAAGACAATTTGATGTACATCAATAAGCGTCCAGTGTGGAGCGATAAGGTAACCTCAGAAGAAGCAATTTTGAGGCAAAAATGAACAAAGTCAGACTCGCTGTTATCGGTAACGGGATGGTTGGCCACCGTTTTATCGAAGAGTTGCTGGATAAGGCCCCAACGTCCACCTACGATATTACCGTTTTTTGTGAAGAACCCCGCGTCGCCTACGATCGTGTCCACCTCTCTTCTTACTTCGCGCACCACACGGTAGAAGAGCTCTCTTTAGTACGCGAAGGCTACTACGAAAAAAATGGCGTTAAAGTCCTGCTCGGTGAACGCGCCATCACCATCAACCGCAGTGAAAAAGCCATTCACTCCAATTCCGGCCGTACCGTGTATTACGACAAGTTAATCATGGCCACTGGCTCTTATCCGTGGATCCCGTCAATCAAAGGGTCAAACGGGCAAGACTGTTTCGTCTACCGCACCATTGAAGATCTGAACGCCATCGAAAACTGCGCACGCCGTAGCAAACGCGGCGCGGTGATCGGCGGGGGTCTATTAGGTCTGGAAGCGGCTGGCGCGCTGAAACACCTTGGCGTGGAAACGCACGTTATTGAGTTCGCCCCGGTGCTCATGGCCGAACAGTTGGATGCACAGGGCGGCGCCCTGCTGCAACGCAAGATTGAAAACATGGGTGTGCGTGTACACACCAGCAAGAATACGCAGGCCATTCAGCATTCCGGCCTGGAAAACCGCAAGACGATGGTGTTTGCCGACGGCAGCACGCTAGAAGTCGACTTCATCGTGTTCTCGACCGGTATCCGCGCACAGGACAAATTGGCGCGTCAGTGTGCGCTGGAAATCGGCCCACGCGGCGGTATCGCGATTAACGACTGGTGCCAGACCTCCGACCCGGACGTCTACGCTATCGGCGAATGTGCCGCCTGGCATGGTCGACCATTTGGTCTGGTCGCACCCGGCTACAAGATGGCACAGGTTGCCGTCGACCACCTGTTAGGACATGAAAACCGATTCCAGGGTGCCGACATGAGCGCCAAGCTCAAGTTGATGGGCGTCGATGTCGGCGGGATTGGCGACGCACACGGCCATACGCCGGGCTCTCGCAGCTACATGTGGCTGGATGAAAATAAAGAAACCTACAAGCGTCTGATCGTCAGCGCCGACAATAAAACACTGCTCGGTGCTGTGCTGGTCGGAGACACGCGGGATTACGGCAACCTGCTGCAATTCATGCTGAACAAAATCCCGCTGCCGGATTCTCCTGAAGCGCTGATTCTTCCTGCGTCCGCTGGCAGTGCGAAACCGACGCTGGGTGTCGATGCTCTGCCGGAAAGTGCGCAAATCTGCTCCTGCTTCGACGTGTCCAAAGGCGACATCATCAAAGCAATTAACGGCGGCTGTCATACCGTCGCGGCGCTAAAGGAAACCACCAAAGCCGGTACGGGCTGCGGCGGCTGTATCCCGCTGCTGACGCAGGTGTTAAACGCGGAACTCAGCAAGCAGGGGATCGAAGTCAATAATCACCTGTGTGAACACTTCGCCTATTCGCGTCAGGAGCTGTACCACCTGATCCAAATCGAAAAAATCAAAACGTTCGATCAACTGCTGGAGAAACACGGTTCAGGCTACGGCTGTGAGGTCTGTAAACCAACCGCCGCGTCTCTGCTGGCTTCCTGCTGGAACGAGTACGTGCTCAAACCACAGCACACGCCGCTGCAGGATTCCAACGATAACTTCCTCGGCAATATCCAGAAAGACGGCACCTATTCCGTGATCCCACGCTCCGCAGGCGGGGAAATCACGCCGGATGGCCTGATCGCCATTGGTCGCATCGCTAAGCAATATAACCTGTACACCAAAATGACCGGTTCTCAGCGCATGGCACTATTCGGCGTACAGAAAGACGACCTGCCTGACGTGTGGGCCCAGCTCATCGAAGCCGGGTTTGAAACCGGCCACGCTTACGCCAAGGCATTACGTATGGCAAAAACCTGCGTCGGCAGCACCTGGTGCCGCTTTGGCGTCGGCGACAGCGTGGGCTTTGGCGTCGAGCTGGAAAACCGCTACAAAGGCATCCGCACACCGCACAAAATGAAATTTGGCGTCTCCGGCTGTACACGGGAATGTGCAGAAGCACAGGGTAAAGACGTGGGGATTATCGCCACCGAAAAAGGCTGGAACCTGTATGTATGCGGCAACGGCGGGATGAAACCGCGCCACGCCGACCTGCTGGCAGCCGACTTAGACCGCGAAACGATAATCCGCTATCTGGACCGCTTCATGATGTTCTACATCCGCACGGCCGATAAGCTCCAGCGTACGTCCGTCTGGCTGGATAATCTCGAAGGCGGTATCGACTATCTGCGTAACGTGATTGTGAAAGACAAGCTGGGCATTAACGATCAGCTTGAAGCGGATATCGCACGTCTGCGGGAAGGTTACCTCTGCGAATGGCAGGCGACGCTGGCGGATCCAGACGCACAGAAACGCTTTGCCCACTTCATTAACAGCCCGGTACGTGACCCGAACGTGCAAATGGTGAGTGAACGTCAACAACACCGTCCGGCGCGCCCTGCCGAGCGTATTCCGGTAAAACAGATTGAGTTAGAGGAGGAAAACGCATGAGCCAGTGGACGACCGTATGTAAGTTAGACGACATCCTGCCCGGCACCGGCGTTTGTGCACTCGTCGAGCAGCAACAGATTGCCGTGTTCCGCCCACGTAACGATGAACAGGTTTACGCCATCAGCAATATCGATCCGTTCGCGCAGGCGAGCGTATTAAGTCGCGGTATAGTGGGCGAGCATCAAGACGATCTTTGGGTAGCAAGCCCATTGAAAAAACAGCATTTCCGCCTTTATGATGGCTTCTGTCTGGAGGATGGAGCCTATTCTGTTGCAGCTTATGATACTCAGGTCACAAACGGTAATGTGCAAATATCCATCGCAGACCGTGACACCGCGGTTGATAATAGCCAACCATTACCCTAATAACCTGAGCTTTCAAGAGGCGTTACATGGATTACCTGCCAATATTCTGTCAGTTGCACGATAAACCTTGTCTATTGGTAGGAGGGGGTGAAATAGCCGAGCGTAAAGCCCGGCTATTGCTGGATGCTGGCGCAGTGATTACCGTCAATGCGCTCGATTTTAACGATCAATTTCGGGCGTGGGAGCAGGATGCTCAATTAACGCTGGTACACGGCACCTTCGATCCCACATTACTGGACGCCGTGTGGCTGGTGATTGCCGCCACCGACGATCAGGACGTCAATAACCATGTCTATGCCAGCGCCAGCGAGCGCCGGATTTTCTGTAACGTGGTGGATTCTCCAGAACGCGCCAGCTTCATTATGCCGTCGATCATCGACCGTTCACCGCTGATGGTCGCGGTGTCTTCTGGCGGCGCTGCACCGGTATTGGCTCGGCTACTGCGGGAAAAACTGGAAAGTATTCTGCCGCAAAATCTCGGTAAGCTGGCGACATACGCAGGTGAATTGCGCAGTCGGGTCAAAAGCCGATTCCGCAATATGAGTGCACGCCGTCGCTTCTGGGAAAAGCTCTTCGTACACGATCGGCTGGCGCAGGCGTTGGCAAACGACAATAGCCAAAGCGTTAACCAACTGACGGAACTGCTTTTCTCCGCGCCGCTCGATGACCGGGGTGAGGTGACGTTAGTCGGTGCAGGGCCGGGCGATGCGGGATTACTGACGTTGAAAGGCCTCCAGCATCTCCAGCAGGCCGACATCGTTGTTTATGATCGTCTGGTATCGAAAGAGATCCTCAACCTGTCACGCCGCGACGCCGAGCGAATCTTCGTCGGCAAAGCGTCTGGCTATCACAGCGTTCCTCAGGATCAAATCAATCAGCTGCTGGAAGAAAAGGCACTCGCCGGTCATCGGGTCGTCAGGCTGAAAGGCGGCGACCCCTTTATCTTCGGCCGTGGTGCCGAAGAGCTGGAGCACCTGCAACAGGCGGGCGTCCCGTTCTCCGTCGTCCCCGGTATTACGGCCGCGTCGGGCTGTTCAGCCTACAGCGGCATCCCGCTCACCCATCGCGACCACTCACAGGGCGTCAGGTTGATCACCGGACACGTCAAGCACGACACCGATCTGGACTGGTCCAGCCTCGCCGCGGAAAAGCAAACGCTGGTGTTTTACATGGGGCTTCAGCAGGCTGAGCACATTCAAAGTAAGCTCATCGAACAGCAGTTACCGGAAACCGTGCCTGTCGCGATTATCGAAAACGGCACCTCAACCAAACAGCGCGTGCTGAGTGGACAGCTATCCCAACTGAGCGAATTAGCACAGCGGGCCAGCAGCCCGAGCTTGATTATCATCGGCAACGTTGTCGGGCTGCGGGAAAAATTGAGCTGGTTCTCTGACCAGACAGCATAATCCTCTCCCTACCACCTTACTCACCCGCTATCCGTTCTGCCGGATAGCGGTTATTGCACCATCATAATGCAACGCCCCATCAAATAGCATAACAATGCACTATTTTGAACATACTCCCTTACAAAATGTCACTTTAATGCTTTACCGCAGGCCACATCTGCCTTATTTTGACTAAAACGAAACCCATTAATAAGCAGACTATATGAATAAATAATCAATAATCGTTTACGTAAAACGTGGCCCGACTATTGCTTAGCTTTCTAATAGATTCGCGGCACGACCTCTGAATCGTTCCTATCGAAACGATTTCATCGTCAAGTCATCGTGGTTTTTCGACATTAGTGCCTCATCGAATGAGTCCATACCGAAAGGTGATACATCGCGTCATTACGTATTTCTACTCGCGTTCCTGAACGGAGTATGTCGTTCTCTCATCACAAAAACAGTTCTGTTCAGCAGAACAATAAGCAAGCAGTTTGGAGTCACTTGTGGAAGACGTTACTTTCTGGCAGCTCATCAGTTTTGGTGAACATGGCTGGGGGAAATTATTACTAATCGGGGCAGGAATGACGCTCGCACTGGCGATCGGCGGCTTCCTACTGGGTGCGGTGATCGGCACGATCGGTGCCTGGTCCAAAATTTGCGGCAATCGCCCCGTGCGCTATCTGGCTGATGGCTACACGACGCTTATCCGTGGCGTCCCCGACCTACTCATCATCTACCTGCTGTATTTCGGCGGCAGCTCTGCGTTAACTCTGCTCGCCAAACTGTTTGGTAGCAATGAGTTCTTTGGCTTTCCTGGCTTCCTCGCCGGGGTAATCGCCGTCGGCATTTCCTCCGGCGCGCAGCAGACAGAAGTCTACCGCGGTGCGTTCTACGCCGTGTCCAAAGGGGAAATTGAGGCCGCCAAAGCCTGCGGTATGCCAACGCTACTGCGCCTGCGCCGCATCATCATACCGCTCCTGCTGCGCCACGCGATCCCCCCACTCGGCAACGTGTGGCAGTTGGTGCTGAAAACCTCTGCGCTGGTTTCCGTTACCGGCGTCGCTGAACTCTTGACGCAGGCGCAAACGGGCGCAGGCTCTACCGGCAAACCGTTTGATTTCTTCATGGCGGCCGCGCTGCTGTATCTGGCTATCTCAATCTGTTCCGGCTGGATTATGCGCCGTGCTGAGTCTCATTATTCCCGGGGTGTGAAACGCTGATGGATTTTCCTTTTCTGTACGAAACGTTTCTGGAGATTATTCCCGGTATCCCGTTAACCCTGCAACTGGCGGTCAGTTCGGTCTTTCTGGGCTTCTTTCTGGCGCTGGGCTTGGCGTTGATGCAGCTGTCGTCCTTTGCCGTACTGCGCTCCATTGCCCGGACCTACGTGCTGTTTTTCCGCGGCACGCCGCTGCTGGTTCAGCTGTTCCTGATTTACTACGGGCTGGGGCAATTCACCTGGGTTCGGGAAAGTATGCTTTGGCCATTCCTGCGGGAACCGCACTGGTGCGCCCTGCTGTCGCTCAGCCTGTGTACCGGAGCCTATGCCAGTGAAATTATCCGTGGCGGATTGCAGTCCGTTCCTGCAGGCCAGATCGAATCGGCACGCGCCTGCGGCATGCCATCGTTCATGATTTTCAAACGTATCGTTTTTCCGCTGGCAATCCGTCAGGCGCTCCCTGCTTACGGCAACGAGCTAATCTCGATGGTCAAATCGACCTCGCTGGCTTCCATCATCACGCTGATGGAAATCACCGGGATTGCTGCACGTCTCATCGCGGAAACCTACCGGGCGCTCGAAGTGTTCCTGGTCGCTGGTGCTATTTATCTGTTTATTAACCTTATTCTGACCCGTTTACTGATGTGGACAGAATTTACGCTTACCCCTCATCTCCGTGCGCCGGGTGCGCAACCGGCAGCGAAAAAAATTAAGAAATTGGGAGATCTGCAATGACGACACCCGCCATTAGCCTGCGCAACATTCATAAAAGCTTCGGCTCTCTGGACGTCCTGAAAGGGATTTCGATTGAGGCCAATCAGGGCGAAGTCATCTCAATTCTGGGATCGTCCGGTTCAGGTAAATCGACGCTGCTGCGCTGTAGCAACCTGCTTGAGCTTCCCGACCAGGGCGAGATTATCGTCGGCGGAGAAGCGATTGAAATGAAGCCGAACCGCAAAGGGCAGAACCGCCCGTCGAACCTCAAACAGATCGACAGAATTCGTACCCAGTTGGGCATGGTGTTCCAGAATTTTAACCTCTGGTCACACAAGACCGTGCTGGAAAACATCATCGAAGCACCCGTGCACGTCTTAAAGCGTCCACAGGCGGAGTGCGTGGAGCACGCCGAGCAGCTGTTAGAGAAAGTCGGTCTGGCGGATAAACGTCACTACTATCCTGCACATTTGTCCGGTGGACAGCAGCAGCGCGCCGCAATTGCCCGTGCGCTCGCAATGGAACCGAAAGTGATGCTGTTTGATGAGCCGACCTCCGCGCTCGACCCAGAGCTGGTCGGTGAAGTGCTGCGCGTCATGCGCACGCTGGCGGACGAAGGGATGACCATGCTGGTCGTGACCCACGAAATGGATTTTGCCCGCGAAGTCTCCAACCGCATCGTCTTCCTCCATCAGGGGGAAATTGAAGAACAGGGAACGCCGGAGCAAGTTTTCACTGCCAGCCAGTCGGCTCGCTTCCGGCAATTTATTGCCAGTTGGTAAACACAACCCACCACTCTCATGACAGTGGTGGGAAATAAACAAAATATAACGATATCACTCGCCGGGAGAACACCAATGATCAAATCAAAACTCACTCTGCTCGCTTGCTCGCTGTGTATGGCAGGCACGCTGGCCGCCTCATTCACCGCGTCAGCGGAAGAGAAAAAATGGACGACCGTCCGCATCGCAACCGAAGGCGCTTACCACCCGTATAACTTCACCAAACCAGACGGTACGCTGGATGGCATGGAGATCGAGCTGTACAAAGTGCTGTGTAACAACATGCAGGTGAAATGCGAGATCATGGTTCAGCCCTTCGCCAGTGCGATTCCTGCGCTGAACGCGGGTAAATATGACGCGATCATCGCGGGTATGTCCGCCACGGCAAAACGCCGTGAAGTGATCGATTTCAGCCAGCCGTACACGCAGGCAGGGCAGACCTTCGCCGTGCTGAAATCCAGCTCACTCGCCAAAGATTTCCCAGACGCGGGCGTGCGTTTCTCCATTGAACCCGCCGATGAAGCGAAAGCGCTGGCAGAAGTTGAGAAGCTGAAACCGCTGCTGGAAGGCAAAACCATCGGCGTGCAGTCCGCCTCTATCGCCAGCGCCTTTTTGGATAAATACATGAAAGGCGTGATGAAAGTACGCGAATATAAAACCACGCAGGAACACGATCTGGATCTGAAAGCAGGCCGTGTAGATCTGGTCATCGCTTCCGCGCCTTACCTGAAAAGCACGACGGACAAACCGGGCAATGACAACATCGTGATGCCAGGGCCACAGTTCATCGGCGGTATTCTGGGCAGCGGTTCTTCCGTTGGCCTGCGTAAAAGCGATCCTGAGCTGAAAGCTATGTTCGACAAGGCAATCGATCAGGCTAAAAAAGATGGCACCATCAGACAGCTGAGCGAAAAATGGTTCGGCATGGACACCACGCCGCTCTAAGCGTTACCCAATCGCTGAATCGCGTGTCATGGCTAACTGGCTGTGACACGCCCCTCGCCAATGCCATCAGAAAAATCAAACGAGCACACCACGCATGAATGCAACACACAATGAAGGAACGCTGCCGGACGTTAATCGCCAGAACGTGGAAGAGATCTGCGACCTGATTGCGACTAAGCGGCAGCAGTTCTGTACGCTGAGCGACGGCATCTGGGATACGCCAGAGCTGAACTACGAAGAGCATCGTTCGGCGGCACAGCACGAAGCCATTCTGAAAGCAGAAGGCTTCCGTCTGACAACAGGCATCGCCGGCATGCCGACCGCATTGCTGGGAGAATTCGGCGAAGGTCTGCCGATTATCGCCATTCTGGGTGAATACGATGCGCTGCCGGGTCTGAGCCAGCAGGCGAATGTCGCTGAGCCAAAGCCGCTGGAAAACGGTGGCAATGGCCACGGCTGCGGACATAACCTGCTCGGTACCGCAGCACTACAGGCAGCGACGGCAGTGAAAGATTATCTGCAAAAGCACGCACTGGCTGGAACCGTGCGCTTTTACGGCTGCCCTGCGGAAGAAGGCGGATCGTCCAAAGGCTTTATGGTCAAGGAAGGCGTCTTTGACGATGTCGATATCGCCCTCTGCTGGCACCCGGCGACCTTCACCGGTGTCAACAGCCCAGTCTCGCTGGCCTGTAACGAACTGAATTTTTACTTCAAAGGTCGCGCGGCTCATGCTGCCAGCAGCCCACATCTGGGACGCAGCGCGCTGGATGCCGTGGAGCTCATGAACGTTGGCGTGAACTACATGCGTGAGCACATGCCGTCCTCCGCCCGCATCCACTATGCGATTACCGACAGCGGCGGCCACGCTCCGAACGTCGTTCAGGCCAACGCCACCGTGCGTTACCTCGTACGAGCTCGCCAGTTGCCGGAACTGCACCAGTTGGTCAAACGCGTGAAGAAAATTGCCGAAGGCGCGGCGCTGATGACAGAAACCGAAGTCAGCAGCGAAGTGATTAGCGGTGATGCCAATCTGCTGGCGAACCCGCCGCTGGAAGCGCGTATGCACGAACATCTGCTGGCGCTCGGCCCGATACCGTTCGATGACGAAGACCGAAAAATGGCAGCGATGTTCCAGACCGCGCTGAGCGCCGAAGACATCGCCGAATCCTACGCGCGTTTCGGCGTTAAACCGCAGCCGGGTTTAACGCTGCACGACGGAATTTATCCGCTGTATAGCCCGAATGACGCCTTCATCGGTTCTACGGACGTGGGAACAGTTAGCTGGGTTGTGCCGACCGTGCAGATTCGCAGCGCCACTTATGCCATCGGCACGCCAGCGCATTCATGGCAGTTGGTCGCACAGGGGAAAACCGGGGCCGCACACAAAGGCACGGAGTACGCAGCGAAAGCGATGGCCTCACTGGCTATCGATCTGCTGGTCACACCCGAACTGATTGCGCAGGCAAAAGCCGACCATCAGGAAAGATTGCAGCAGACACCGTTTGAGAACCCAATTCCAGACGACGTGTTCGCGCCTATCCCACAGGGATAAGAAGCTGATTCGAAGGGATAGATAAGCAGTAGCAGGAAACCGTCAGGAGAACACCTCCTGACGGTAATTAAGACTTACGGACGGGAAACAAAACCGATAGCGTCGTAGACCTTCTTCAGCGTTTCCTGTGCGCGAGCACTCGCTTTGTCAGCCCCTTCACGCATGATCTGTTGCAGGAAAGCCTCATCGTTACGGTAGCGATGATAACGTTCTTGCAGCTCAGACAGCATACCGGATACGGCATCCGCCACCGCGCCTTTCAGGTGACCATACATCTGGCCGTTAAATTCCTGCTCCAGCTCTGGGATACTTTTTCCCGTTACGCCAGACAGAATATCCAACAGGTTAGATACCCCAGCTTTATTCGCCACGTCATAGCGAATGACAGGTGGCTCGTCGGAATCCGTCATCGCGCGTTTGATCTTCTTCACCACCGCTTTCGGATCTTCCAGCAGCCCGATAACGTTATTGCGGTTATCGTCAGACTTGGACATCTTCTTGGTCGGTTCCAGCAACGACATCACGCGAGCACCCGATTTCGGAATGAACGGCTCTGGCACTTTGAAAATGTCGCCATACAGGCTGTTGAAGCGCTGCCCAACGTCACGGCTCAGCTCCAGGTGCTGTTTCTGATCTTCACCCACCGGCACCTGATTCGTTTGGTACAGTAGGATATCCGCCGCCATCAGCACCGGATAACTAAACAGACCGGCGTTGATGTTCTCTTCATAACGCGCGGATTTATCCTTGAACTGCGTCATACGGCTCAGTTCACCGAAATACGCGTAGCAGTTCAGTATCCAGCTCAGTTGGCTGTGCTCAGGCACATGAGACTGAACGAAAATAGTGCTCTTTTTCGGATCGATACCGCAGGCCAGATACAGCGCCAGCGTATCCAGCGTCGCTTTTCTCAGCGCCTGCGGGTCCTGACGTACTGTGATGGCATGCAAATCCACAATGCAATAGATGCAGTCGTAATCGTCCTGCATGTTGACCCACTGACGTAACGCCCCCATGTAGTTACCAATGGTCAATTCACCAGACGGCTGCGCACCGCTAAATACAATGGGCTTGCTCATACTAAGGGTTCCTGATTGTGTGAAGAAGACTGCCCGATCAGGGGCAAAATATCGGCAAAACGATCCAGAACGACATCCGGCTGACTCAGCTCGATCGCTTCACCATAGTTATAACCATACGTCATGCCGACACTACGACAGCCCGCCGCCTGTGCCGCCTGAATATCATTGCGGGAATCACCGACGAACAGAAGCTCGCTGGCACGCAGCCCCAGCTTACCGAGTACCAGATAGAGCGGCGCAGGATGTGGCTTTTTCACAATGACGTCATCGCCACCGATGATCAGCGAAAAATAGTCGCTAATCCCCAGGCCTGCCAAGAGCGGGGCAACGAACGGCGTGGGTTTATTGGTCACCACCGCCATCGGAACGCCCTGCTTCGCCAACTGTGCCAGCGTCTCTTTTACCTGTGGAAACAGCGTACTGCCGCTATCCACCGTCTGCGCATAATAGCTATCGAACCGCTCACGGGTTTCTTGCAGGCGCTCACCTGTAGGCTCAACGCCAGCCCAGCGCAGCGCCCGTTCAACCATCACGTCCGCACCGTTACCAATCCAGGTTGCGACACGCGCTTCGCCCGCAGCAGGCAACGACTGCGCCACTAAGGCCTGATCGATCGCCGCCGCCAGACCCGGTGCGCTGTGAATCAGCGTCCCGTCCAAATCAAAAGCCAATCCGCGAACTGCGGTTAATTCAGTCATGTGTCGTCCTTGAAATTTCACTACGCATTTGATCAATGACGGCACGGTAATCTGGATGACCAAAAATAGCCGATCCCGCCACAAACATATCCGCGCCCGCTTCAGCAATTGCGCCGATATTTTCTACTTTTACGCCGCCATCGACTTCCAGTCGAATGTCGTAACCGCTGTCGTCGATCAAGCGACGAACCTGACGCAGTTTATCCAGCGTGCTGGGAATAAAGGACTGACCGCCAAATCCAGGGTTAACCGACATAAGCAGAATGATATCCAGCTTATCCATGACGTAATCGAGATAGCTCAGCGGCGTCGCCGGGTTAAACACCAGTCCGGCTTTGCAGCCGTGATCTTTGATCAGTTGCAGTGAACGATCGAGGTGATCCGTGGCTTCGGGATGAAAGGTAATGAAACTGGCTCCCGCGTTGGCGAAATCGGGGATGATACGATCGACCGGTTTCACCATCAGGTGGACGTCAATCGGCGCGGTAATGCCGTAATCGCGCAGGGATTTCAGGACCAGCGGGCCAATCGTCAAATTTGGCACATAGTGGTTATCCATGACATCAAAATGGACCACATCCGCCCCGGCAGCCAATACGTTAGCGGTATCTTCACCAAGACGGGCAAAATCAGCCGACAGAATAGACGGCGCGATTAAAAACGGTTTCATTCATTTCTCCAAACGGTAAAGTCTGAATGCCTGCGGGTAACCTATTCCCGGCTAATGACGCCTCTCAGACGGCATTAACCGATTCACCGCGCTCTGTTTACCCCAAACGGTATTACCGATATAGGGCTAATAACTCGTTTACTTTACTACGCCCTAAAATATTACGGCTAATCGTTCTGCGCGCTTTAACAACATACAGCACAGCTTCCTGATACCACTCACGAGTCAGTAACGTGTCATGATTGGAAATCAGTACCGGAATCTGGCTTTCTGCTGACAAACGGCGCGCCAATTGCGCCAAACTCTGCTGGTCGGCACGACTGAAATTATTGGTGTGATAGGCCGTAAAATTCGCGGTCGCAGACAGCGGCGCATAAGGCGGATCGCAATAAATGACCGACCCTTTCTCTGCTTTTTCCAGCGTGTCCTGATAATGCTCACAGACGAAGGTGGCATTTTGCGCTTTGAAGGCGAACCAGCGAATTTCTTCTTCAGGAAAATAGGGCTTCTTGTAGCGCCCGAAAGGAACATTGAATTCACCGCGCATGTTGTAACGGCACAGGCCGTTATAGCAGTGGCGATTCAAATAGAGAAACAGTAGCGCACGCCGATAGGCATCGCTGCAAAGGTTAAATTCGTCACGCAGCAGATAAAACGTCTCTGACGTGTTGACCTCATCCGTAAAAAGTTTACGGGCGTCGGTAACAAACTCATCTGCATTCGATTTAACGATATTGTAGAGATTAATCAGGTCGCTATTAATATCAGCCAGTATGTAGCGATCGTATTCCGTATTCAGAAACACGGAACCCGCGCCAACAAAGGGCTCAATGAGACAGTCTCCTGCGGGTAAATAGCGACGAATTTCTTCTACCAGCGGATATTTACCACCAGCCCATTTTAAAAAAGCGCGGTTCTTCTTCATGCCGTCGTTAGTTACTCATACGTTTCAGAGCCGCGGATTGTACTCTGTGTCAGACAGCACATCAGGGCTAAAATTGGTGTTACTTATTCAAGTCCTGCTTCACCTGGCGGATCGGCTTAACCCATGGTTTTTTCGCTTGTACCTCTGCGGGCAACGCGGCAATTGCCTGTTTCGCTTCCGCAGAAGAAGCATAGACTCCGGTCACTAACACATACCAGGATTTTCCGTCTCGTTTCGTTTCATACACCCACGAATGGGCGAGATTATGTTGTTTTGCGTAGGCTTTCAGCGTATCCGAGCGTGACGCGCTGCTCAGTTGCAGCGTAAAACTGCTCGCAGGCGCATTCTGTACAGAGACGTTCTGCCCGGCTGCCGCAGGCGCTGCTTTTGCGTTAGCGGCAGGTTTGCTGGCTACTGGCGCTTTTGGCGCGCTGTTCGCAGCAGGCTTAGCGTTGCTAGCGTGTGCAGGCGTCGTGTTGTGCGTATTTTTAGCGGATGAGGTCGCAGGCGTTTTGCCCGCCGGAGTAACCGTCGCAGGCGCTGTTGGCAGCGTCGAGTTTCCTGCCGCACCCTGAGAGAATTCGCTAACGCGCCCTTGCTGTTGCGACAGCGCATCGGTGATATTGCCCGGCAGCTCGATACGCTGCTGGCCTGCCACCGGCGGTTGAATCTGTGCATCCGTCGGCGTACCGGAAATCGGTGGAGCACTCAATGTCTGAGGCGACGTCGGCGTTTGAGAAGACGTCTGCCCTGGCATTTGACCATGACTGGCCTCGCCGGAAACAGGCGCAGGGCTTTCACTCGATGAGGAAGGCTGCGTGCTCTGGGTCATGGAGGACGAAGAAGAGAGATCGATATTTCGCTCGCCACTCGCTTGATTCTGCGTCTGTGACGTTTGTGGCTGAGAAGGTGCCTGCAAAGCCGAGCCAATACCCACGATCAGCAACACCAGCACCACAATCCCGATGCCAATCATCAGGTGCTGTCTGGAAAGCGCGATTTTAGGTACCGCGAAGTTGCTGCTTTTCTGCTGACGAGTAGGTCGACGGTCACTGGTATCAGGCTTCAGCTCATCTTCCGGCTTGAACTCATCCATTTAACATCTCCCCACTAAAAAGCTCGAATTCGCCACGCGGTCGCCAAGGCGAATCATTGAATCGTAACGCATTGTATTTTATTAACCATAACCCATCAGGGCGTGTCTGTCGTTAATACTTATCTTTCATAACTGCCAGTCTTTCATAACCCGATAGCATTATGCATCAGGCAAGACAATCAGCTATCGAAGCCAACACCATGTCATGCGCGACGCCACCACGAACTTCAGATTGACCGATTGCCGTTGGCAGCACCAGACGTAACTCGCCCGCCAGCACTTTCTTATCGCGCATCATATGAGGAAGATAGGATTCAGGTGTCATTTGCGTTGGGCCGTTTACTGGTAAGCCAGCGCGAATCAGCAGAGACTTGACTCGCTCGACATCCTCAGCGGAGAACTGCCCAAGGCGACGTGCCGTATGCGCAGCCATCACCATGCCTGCCGCAACCGCTTCGCCGTGAAGCCAGTTACCGTAGCCCATTTCAGCTTCAATGGCATGCCCGTAAGTATGGCCCAAGTTGAGCAGCGCACGCATACCGCTTTCACGTTCATCTGCTGCAACCACCGCCGCTTTGATTTCACAGCAGCGACGAATGCAGTAAGCCAGCGCGTCATGCTGTAGAGCACGCACGGCTTCAATGTGTTCTTCGAGCCAAAGAAAGAAATCGCGATCCAGAATAATGCCGTACTTGATGACTTCCGCCAGCCCGGATGACAATTCCCGTGCCGGTAAAGATTTCAGGCAGTCCAGATCGATCACAACCGATACGGGCTGGTAGAACGCCCCGATCATGTTTTTACCCAACGGGTGATTGACGGCGGTTTTACCACCGACAGAAGAATCTACCTGCGATAACAGCGTTGTCGGCACCTGAATAAACCGGACGCCACGCTGATAACTGGCCGCGGCAAAACCGGCTAAATCGCCGATGACACCGCCACCCAAGGCAACAATCGTCGTATCACGACCATGCGGTTTCGCCAACAGCGCGGTAAAAACCTGATCCAATACGGTCAGCGATTTGTGCTGCTCGCCGTCAGGTAAGATAACCTGATCGACATGCACGCCACTGTTTTCCAACACACCACGAACGCGGTCAAGGTACAGAGGAGCCAACGTCTGGTTCGTCACCAGCATGGCCTGCTCCCCCGCTTTCAACGGCATAAAAGAAGCCGAATCATCAAATAATCCAGCGGCTATCGTAATGGGATAACTACGTTCCCCAAGTGTTACGGTAATTCTTTCCATGCGCGTTAAACAACCCGTTCAGGATCCGCTCAATGCGGATAAGGTATGCTCTTAGTTACTTTCCAGCATATTGATAATCTGGTTAGCAACGACCTTGGCACTTTGCTCGTCAGTCCGAATGGTAACGTCAGCGATTTCTTCATAAAGCGGGTTCCGCTCTTTCGCCAACGCTTCCAATACTTCACGTGGAGGGGTTTCAACCTGAAGTAACGGACGCTTCTTGTCACGCTGCGTGCGGGCAAGCTGTTTCTCGATTGTCGTTTCCAAATAAACGACAACGCCGCGCGCGGAAAGACGATTGCGCGTCTCACGTGATTTGACTGAGCCACCGCCTGTCGCCAGTACGATGCCTTGCTTTTCCGTCAATTCATTAATGACTTTCTCTTCACGATCGCGGAAGCCTTCTTCGCCTTCCACATCGAATACCCAGCCCACATCAGCCCCAGTGCGTCGCTCAATTTCTTGATCGGAGTCGAAAAACTCCATATTGAGTTGCTGAGCTAACTGACGGCCAATAGTGCTTTTGCCGGCACCCATAGGCCCAACCAGAAAGATATTGCGTTTCTCTGCCATGTTTTTTGGTATTACTAAGACAATTCGTTAATGATAACCCGCCCCGCCAATCAACCCAGCGGCGGGACCTAAACTGAAACCTCATGAGCGATAGTGCGAGAATCAGACAAAAAATTATCTCAAGACTCAGGGTAGTTTGGCAACCGAATAAAATGTCACACCGACCACAGGGGGTCAATGTAGTATGTTTTATCGACATTTTCGGTGGAACAACACTTCAGTGCTCAATTCGCTAACCCTTGTAAGCTAAATCCGCCGCAGCGTCAAACTCATAAGCGACGAACGTGACAAAATATTGCGCCAAATCCGAAAAAAAAACACCGTATGACATCAGAGCCTGCCTGGGTTTACTCACGATGATGCGGGTATCAGCGTCGGCGTAATGAAAATGACCAATTCTCGTCGCGTATGCTGCTGAGTATGGTTTCTGAACAGATGACCAAATACGGGAACCTCGCTTAATATGGGTACCTGTCTGTCGCTGTTCTTTTTTTGCTGCTGGAAAATGCCGCCTAAAACGATGGTTTCTCCATCAGCGACCGTCACCTGAGTTTGGATTTCCTGTTTATCGATCGCTAATGCTTCGCCATTATCGCCCTGCTTAATCGTCTGCCCCGGCATGTTTTGGCTGATTTTCAGGTTTAGCGTAATCCGTCCGGCACGCAGAATATCTGGCGTGACTTCCATCCCTAATACCGCCTCTTTGAACTCGATAGACGTCGATCCGCTGGCACCGCTGGAGACTTGATACGGAATTTCCGTGCCTTGTTTAATACTGGCGGTCTGCTGGTGCGCGGTAAACAAGCGAGGGCTGGCGATAATCTCAACCTGGCTTTCCTGTTCCAGCGCCATTAATTCCAGGTCCAGCAGGCGACCATTCAAGCGCGCCAAATGGAATCCGGCATTGATCGCGGGCGTATCCACCGGCAGGCCAACGTTAAAATTATTCAGCCTGAGCGCCTTGTTCGCTGCATCCCCTTCACCCAGCCCCCAATTCACGCCCAGCGCCTGCAGGTGCTCGCTACTGATGGTAACGATATGCGCCGCCAGTTGTACCTGTGCCAGGGGCAGATCGAGCTCTTTCACCCACAGTTCGAGCTGCGTCAGAGCCTCTTCTGTATCGCGAATCAATAGGGTATTCGTCCGCTTATCCACGGTTACGCTGCCACGCGCAGAGAGTAGCGTTCCACGCTGAGCCTGAACGCTGGCCGCCACTTCCGTCGCATCAGCATATTGCAATGCAACAGAGATATTATGCAGCGGCAATTTCTGCGCCTGCTCCGCCGCCTGTTCGTCCCGTTCTTTCTGCAAGGACTCAAGGTGTCCGGCAGGGAAAACCATCAACACGTTGCCGTTCCGCTCGACGCTGAGCTTCCCCATGCGTAAAACAATATCCAGTGCCTGCTGCCAGGGAATATCAGCCAGCCTCAGGCTAAGATTCCCCGTCACGCCCGGAGCGATCACCACATTGAGCTGTTGGTGATCGGCTAACGCCTGTAGCACCCGAGGTATCGGTGAATCTTCAAACGCCATCGATACCGAACTTTCCGCGCTAACCTGAAACGGCGCGGCGAGAAGAAGTAACCCACCCCACGCCACCACCCGGCATAACATCCTCATATTCATAACCTTCCTTGTTATCGAGATACGCTGTTGCCAGCGTTGTTTTCAAAGAACGGTTGTCCAAAGACTGCGTTCAAAATACCTGTCGTCAGGCAGACTGCATCTATTCCGCTGGCTTAGTGGTAAACGGGGAAACCAGCAGCAGGTTCTCTGGCAGGCCGTCACAGCCTGCCTCATGCGCTGTCGGGACAAGTTTGGCCCCTGATTTATCCAGTTGACTAACCAGCCAATTCCCTGGGGAAATCGTTTCGCCGCGTATCAGCCTGATCCAACCAACCTCCGGCTGCGCTAACCAGCCAGTCCAACGGTCGCCAGAACCAATCACGCCTTTTAGCTGCCACGATGGTAGTGTCGCCGAGGGCAGGCAACGCGCAGCAGCCAGAGGCTGAAAAGGGTCGATACGTTCTGCGAGTTTTTCTGCCTGCACGCTATGGGGTACGAAGGGCAGCATCAATGCGATACAACGTGTTATGTGGCTCATGGCATCGCCTCCGGCCTGATTAGCGATAGCTCAACCTGCAACCGTGGTATTTCTGTTGACTGCGCCGTTGGAGCGCCATCTGGCTTTACGGTCAGTTGCGTTATTCGCAGCACATAAGGTAATGCCGTCAGCGCACGAAGCACCTGCAATACGCCCGTGTAATTCGCGCTAAATGCCAATTGCCAACGTTCCTGATGGGGTGCTCCCGCATGAGGCGGAACGGGCTGCCAGGATAGAAGCGAAGCCCCCGCTAGCGACAGAGGCTCAACGATAAGCTGTGCCAGTCGGTCAGGCTGGAAGGGATCGTCTTGCGCAGTTTTCTCCGCTAATTGCGTGCTTAGCACTGAGAGCAGCGGCATCGCATCCAGTTTTTGCTGGAGTTCGCCGACATCCAGACGCGCCTGAACGGTTTGCGCTTCTATGCCAATCACCACCTGCCGTACTTCACCGATGAGGAACCAGCCTGCTAGCAGTCCAGCAGCAGCGACAAACGCCAATTGAAGCGCTAGCTGCTGCCAGAGCGGTTTATTCACTAGTCCAGGCCGATTCAGTACGACGGCAGTCACGATCGCTTGATTAATCATGGTCTTCCCCCGGTAAGGAAACACCCGTATCGCGCCAGTTGGCCTGAAAGGAAAAGCGCAACTGGGTATTCACACCGCGCTCTCGGGACGTATGCAGCAGCTGTACACGTTCGACGGAAACATGGCGTGATAACGCATGCTGTAGCGTAATGATATCGTGATAGTTTTCACTCACGCCGGAAAGCAGCAGATGCGAGCCACGGTCGGCGATTTCCGTCAGCCACAGACGCGCGGGCATCATGCCAGCAAGCTGGTCGAACAGATGGAGGTTACGACGATTGTCATGCTGGACTATCGCCTCGGCGCGCTCCTGTTCCAGATAGCGACGCAGCGCTTCTCGCGCCTGATGCGTTTGTTGATACTGCGCCGTCAGTTGCTGCTGTTGGGCCAGCACCGTATTGAGTTCATCCTGCGCGCGTTGCTGTCTGTGCTGCCAAAACAGATAGCTCGTGGCGATAAGGCATAGCATCAACCCCGTCTGTAGCCACAGCAGACCTAACCAACGGCGTGCCCGCAGACGCATCTGGGTTTTGCGCCAGGGTAAAAGATTAATCAGCAGCATAGTCAGGCATCCTCAGGACGCAATGCCAACCCACCCGCAATCGCAAAAGCCGAGGGAAAACTCGGTAGCGGCGGCTGCATGTGGTTAAACACCGTTAACGGCGACCACGGCTGTAATACGTCGGTCTGCTGGCGGGGTAAATCGGGCGAGATGCTAGAGTAATAGGCTATGTCATTGACATCGTGCTGATAGCGAGTGCTTACAACCGATAAGATATCGGCCTCGTCATTCAGTTCATCAAGGTGTATCACGCCCGAGTGGAAAGCGTGGTTCAACGGGGCAACCCACAGCCAGCCATCCAACAGCCGATGCAGAAGCAGACGGTTAGTTTCAAGCCCAGCCCGCTGTGCCATCACCCGAAGCGCACAGGTTGAAACCTCAAGTACATCGGGGTGTAGCCCCGCGCTATTCAGGCATGCCAGCCATTTATCGATCTCCTGTCGGCGTGCGGCCGTCACCAGCAGCGAACCCTGCCTCTGCGGGTCTTCCCGATAGTCTATCGCCAGCGATTCGCTGCTGATCGGTAGCTTACGAGCCGCCATGGTTTCGATGTAGAGGCTACGCTCCGGCTCCTGTAAACGCTGGTCGGGCATCGGTAAATGCTGCTGTAAAATCAACTGAGCAGGGAACCCCACCCGTAGAGAAATGTGTCCAGGCAGTAAACGACGCCATGTTCGCAAGGCCTCACAAAGTGCCTCAGTATGGTGTAGACTACCCGTGCGCAAGGTGTCGTCTGGTAGCGGATATTGCCACCAGTGACGAAGCTGCCAGCCATCGCGGCGGCGCTGAACCGCCAGCGCGCGCATGAAGCCGTTTTGTATATCTACTCCAACCCGCCAGATGTGATAAGCCATGTTCAACCCGATTTCCTTATCCCTTAAAAGAACGTATCCACAGTGCTGGCTTACCTTTATACTAGCGCCCGATTGTTTATAAACTGTCCAAACGCTACTGAATGGAAAATCCCAGGTGAAGTTCGTAAAGTATCTATTCATCCTTGCAGTCTCTTGCATTCTGCTGGGAGCTGCCTCGATATACGGTTTGTACCGTTATATCGAACCCCAACTGCCCGATGTCGCCACGCTGAAAGACGTTCGGCTGCAAACGCCGATGCAGGTCTACAGCGCCGATGGCGAACTGATCGCTCAGTTTGGTGAAAAACGCCGTATCCCACTCAAGCTGGATCAGGTTCCCCCTGAGTTGGTACACGCTTTTATCGCGACCGAAGACAGCCGCTTCTATGATCACCACGGTGTCGACCCCGTCGGGATCATCCGCGCGGCGTCTATCGCGCTCACGTCCGGTCACGCCTCCCAAGGGGCGAGTACCATTACGCAACAGCTCGCCAGGAACTTCTTCCTGAGCCCGGAACGCACCCTGATTCGTAAGATCAAGGAAGTGTTTTTGGCTATCCGTATTGAGCAGTTGCTGACCAAGGATGAAATCCTTGAGCTTTATCTGAACAAGATTTACCTCGGCTATCGCGCTTATGGCGTTGGCGCAGCGGCACAGGTTTACTTTGGCCGCCCTGTTGACCAGTTGACGCTGAGCGAAATGGCGATGATCGCCGGTCTGCCGAAGGCACCATCGACGTTCAACCCGCTCTATTCCTACGACCGTGCCGTTGCCCGTCGCAACGTCGTCCTTGCCCGTATGAAGGATGAAAACTACATCACGCAGTCGCAATACGATGCGGCACGTAACGAAAAGCTGGTCGCGAATTATCACGCACCGGATATTTCGTTCTCCGCCCCGTATGTCGCAGAAATGGCACGACAGGAGATGGTCAAACGCTACGGCGAAGATGCTTATAACGACGGTTATAAGGTCTACACGACGGTCACCAAAAAATTGCAAACCGCCGCACAGGATGCGCTGCGTAATAACATCCTCGCCTATGACATGCGCCACGGTTACCGCGGCCCGAGCAAAGTGCTCTGGAAAGTAGGTGAAGGCGTCTGGGATCAGGCGAAGATGATTGCCGCCCTGAAAGCGTTGCCGGTCTACGGCCCGCTCTATCCGGCCATCGTCACCAGCACCACGGCTGACAACGCGATTGCGATCCTGTCTGACGGCAGCAATATTGCCCTGCCGATGGCGGGCATGCGCTGGGCACGTGCATACCGTTCCGATACGCAGCAAGGGCCAACACCGAAGCGCGTCACGGACGTGGTACAGGCCGGTCAGCAGGTCTGGGTACGTAAAGTGAACGATGACTGGTGGCTGGCACAGGTGCCGGACGTCAACTCGGCCATCGTCTCGCTTAACCCGAAAAACGGGGCGATAGAAGCACTGGTTGGCGGTTTTGACTTTAACCAAAGCAAATTCAACCGTGCGACGCAGGCACTGCGTCAGATTGGTTCCAACATCAAACCGTTCCTGTACACCGCTGCGATGGACAAAGGTTTAACGCTGGCAACGATTCTGAACGACGTACCGATCACCCGTTGGGATGCCGGTGCAGGATCTGACTGGCGGCCGAAAAACTCACCGGCAACCTACGATGGTCCGATCCGTTTGCGTCAGGGTCTGGGTCAATCCAAAAACGTAGTGATGGTACGTGCCATGCGTGCGATGGGCGTGGACTATGCTGCGGATTACCTGCAACGCTTCGGTTTCCCGGCGCAGAATATCGTCCATACCGAATCGCTGGCGCTGGGTGCTGCCTCATTTACGCCGCTACAGGTCGTACGTGGTTATGCCGTCATGGCAAACGGCGGCTATCTGGTCGACCCTTATCTGATTAGCAAGATAGAGAGCGAAGCGGGCGGTACGGTGTTTACCGCGACGCCGAAAGTGGTCTGTGATACCTGTAATCTACCGCTGGTCTACGGTGAAACGCCACGTTCTCCGGTGTTAGCGACCACCAACGTTGAAGATGTTGCCACGTCAAACGAAGCTCCTCCGGTAGGTCTGCCGCAGCCAGAACTGGAGCCTGTTACACCAGAGGCCGCACAGCAAAGCGCTGCACAGCCTTATGCACCGCACGTGATCAACACGCCGCTGGCGTTCCTGATTAAAGACGCGCTGAACAGCAACGTCTTTGGCGAACCGGGCTGGATGGGAACGGGCTGGCGTGCGGGCCGTGATTTGAAACGTCGTGATATCGGCGGTAAAACCGGTACAACGAACAGTTCCAAAGACGCCTGGTTCTCCGGCTATGGCCCAAATCTGGTGACTTCAGTCTGGATTGGCTTCGACGATCACCGTCGCGATCTGGGTGCCAGCAGCGCATCTGGCGTCATCAAAGATCAGATCTCCGGTTACGAAGGCGGTGCAAAATCAGCACAGCCTGCATGGGATGATTTCATGAAAGCCGCGCTGGATGGCGTACCTGAACAACCGCTGACGCCGCCGCCTGGCATCGTCAGCGTGGTGATTGACCGCAGCAGCGGCAAATTATCCAACGGTGGCGGGAATAGTCGTTCCGAATACTTCATTGATGGAACGCAGCCGAAAGAATACGAAGTGCATGAAGTCGGCACCACGCTGATGGATAACGGACAAAGCGAAGAGCTATTCTAGCCAGCGTTCGATAGCATCAGACAAGGCAAAGAAGGCGCAGGAAACTGCGCCTTCTTTTTTGCTATGTTGGCTTATGAAAAACAGGTTGGTTTATTAAAAATTAGCGGGGTGTACGACGCAGCCAGTCATGGGCCAGAAATAGCGCGCTGACATTACGCGCTTCGCGGAAATCAGGCTCTTGCAGCAACGACATCATGTTATCTATCGGCCAGCGGACTTGCGGCATCGGCTCCGGCTCATCGCCTTCCAAGCTCTGCGGATACAGCCCACGTGCCACCACGATATTCATCTGGCTGGAAAAATAGGAGGGCGCCATCGTTAACGTCGCCAGTAACTCCAGCTTTTCCGCCCCAAAACCGACTTCTTCCATCAGCTCACGGTTAGCGGCTTCAAAGACCGTTTCACCGGGATCGATCAGCCCTTTGGGAAAGCCCAGTTCGTATTCTTCGATACCGACGGCGTATTCACGGATCAACAACAATTCATCATCAATGATCGGGACAACCATCACCGCCTGTCGGCCGCTTGAACGCATCCGTTCATAAACCCGGCGTACCCCGTTGCTAAATTCAAGATCGACGGATTCCACATTGAACAAGCGCGAACGCGCTATCGTTTCTACCTTGAGGATTTTAGGTTTTTTCAGGTTATGACTCATTGATGCCCCCCAGAGAGTTACGACCAGAACGGCACCTTAGCCCAACATGCATGAAAGACGGCGTTTATCGCAACCTGAACATGGCATGCTGTTGAATAAGAAGAGATCGTAAATATTCTTTTTTGATTCTGTTCACATTGTGCGTTAACAGTCGCCTCCGCTGCAACTATCGTGACGATGAATTTACGTGTGGGCAACATGAAGGATACATCCTGTATGAGAAACCACCAGAAAAAGTCAATAACGTAAGAAAAATAGGAATATCCTCATTCAAGCAGCACTTTTTGCTTGTTACTATCATCACCTTATGCGATTAATTCCACTCACAATTACGTTATTAATCTAAGAAAACAATGCCATACGGGTTATCATCGATTGTATAATTTTGTTAAACTCCGACGAGAACAAGGAGCATCGCGTTTTGGAATGGAGATTACATGAGCACAATATTTACCCTATTGGCGATATTGCTTGCCTGTCTGATCGTTGTCGGTGGTGTTGTTGCCTACCGCATGCGACACCGTTTCTTCTCCGCTCCGCCGTTACCCGTTTCGCAATCGCTTCCGCGACGGTTGACTGAAGATGAACGGATCGCCATTGAGCGCTATCTGGCTCAGGAAAACAGCCAGCAAACCACGCCGCTTGATACCCCCAATGAGCAGCCCAAACTCCCGCGTTCCCTGCAAAGTAATCGGGTTTACCCCATCACCCACACGATTACACGCTACGGCCTGAGCACTGACGCTCAGAATAAGTGGCGCTACTATATTGATACGCAAGAAATCCATCTGCCGCCCAGTTGGGAACCGTTCATTACCGAAAATAACACCGTCGAACTGATTAAGACGCGCTCGATCCCGCTGGTCATTTCCTTGAATGGGCACTCGCTAACCGAGTGTCTCGACGATCGTCCCCTCGCTCCCCTGCCGAGTGAAGTCCCTGTCCCGAACGCCTCCATCCGTCAGGAAGGCAGTGAGCATGCCGAGTTGGTCACGATTCGTAAGGAAACACGTGAAGAACACGCCATGCACCACTCTGGGGGCTTGAAGGAAACAGCCGTGCTCTGCGTGTCTTTTCTGCTTTTGTTCATCAGTCTAAATAGCCCTATAGCCCTGCTCCCCTGGCTGATCGGTACCGCATCATTATTAGCAGGCTGGAGCCTGTGGCAGCTTTTCCGCTCGCCGTCCGCTCAGGAACTGCGCGATGTGCACTGCCTTCACGGCACGCCGCAAGGCCTGGGTCTGTTTGGCGAATCCAATCAGGGGCCACTCGGCAATATCTCACTCGGTAATATCGATCTGATTTACCCGCCTCATTGGCAGCCCTATATCACGCAGGATCTCGGGCGAAAAACCGATGTCGATATCTATCTCAACCGACAGGTGATCCGTCAGGGAGAGCACCTGTCGCTGCATGATGAAGTGAAACATTTCCCGCTACAGCGCTGGGGCAGGAATCTGCTGCTGGCCGCGGGTTCACTGCTCAGCCTGATTTTGCTCGTCGCTAACGTACAGCTTGAACTGCCGCTCAAGCTCAGCCTGGCCTGGCTTCAAGGTGCGCAGCGTATTCAGGTCACGCAGGTCAGCGATCTGGAAACCGCTCAGCTCCGCATTGGCGACACGCTGGCTGTCCGTGGCAACGGTATGTGCTACGTGCCCGCAGGCATTCATCCCGTCTCCGCACCGTCGTCCTTTGCGTTCAGCCCTTTCGACTGTTCCGCCATTTACTGGAATAAAGCGGCACCGCTACCATTACCGGAATCCGATACGATTGAAAAAGCCTCTGCCCTGCTTAAATCCGTCAACAGCCAGCTCCATCCGCAAGCGGAAAAAGAGGGTCAGGTTAACTCTCAGTTAGCGTCGACGATCCAGAAATCAGGGCTGATTCTGATGAAAAACTTCGCTGAAGTTGTCCTGAGAACACAAGATTTGTGTCGGCAGGAAAACGATTGCTCCCGTCTGAAAAATGCGCTGGTGAATCTAAGCGACGTCAAGAACTGGAATACGCTGGTAAAAGACGCCAATTCCGGCACGCTGAAAGGCATGAATGTGGTGCTGCCTGCCGTCAGCGCAGAAACGCTGGAATCCTTGGTCAACAGTTCTACCGACCAATTCTTCTATCAGGAAATCAATAACGCGGCAGATTCGCTGAACAGCCCGCCGCCCGGTGGATTCCTGATTCGCAGCGACGAAGGCCGACAGTTCGTTAACCATCCGCTCCCTCCGATGCCGCTGAATGAATATCGTCCATCGGACCAGTGGCAGGAGCTCCAGCGGCTTTCCGCAATGCTATTGCATACGCCGTTTAATGCCACGGGCGTTATCACGCAGCTGAATACCGATGCCAACGGGACCCAGCATATCAGCCTGCACAGCGAACCCGACGTCATTACCGTCTGGCGCTATCTCGGCACTTGTCTGCTGCTGCTGCTCTTTTCTGCAACGTTTATCGTTAATGCAGTTTTGACTGGTATTAAGATGCGTAAAAGCCAGAAGCGCGTGACCGATATTCAGCGCTATTACGCCTCACGGTTCAATATGATGACGAATGCGTTCCCGGACAATCGCCCACAGCTCCCCCGCTAACGGCATCGTGCCCGCTCTGCGGTTATGCTAACCTAGCGGCCGTCACTCTTGTCACAATTGCATTGCGCGTCTTCTGCTGCATCACCCCTATAGCACGGCGCGACATCTGGAGTCGTTATGAATCCCCACGTTAACTGGCACGACATCGACACCGTGATACTGGATATGGATGGCACGCTGCTCGATCTGGCGTTTGACAGCTATTTCTGGCTGCAACTGGTGCCGCAGTCGCTCAGTGAAAAACGTCGCATCAGCCTTGAACAGGCGCACCAGCTTATCGAACAGGAGTACCGGGCCGTTCAGCACACGCTAAACTGGTACTGTTTCGATTATTGGTCAGAACGTCTCGATCTGGATATCTATCAAATGACGACGGATATTGGCGCACGCGCTCAATTGCGCGATGACACGACGCCGTTTTTAGCGGCGCTGCGCGAATGCGGTAAAGAGACGATTCTGCTGACCAACGCCCATCCACACAGTCTGGCGGTAAAAATCGAACACACGGGGCTGGATCAGCACCTTGATTTATTACTTTCCACCCATACTTATGGGTATCCGAAAGAGAATCAGCGCTTGTGGCAGGCCGTCCAGCAGCAGACTGGCTTCGACCCCGCCAGAACGTTATTCGTGGATGACAGCGAACCGATTCTGGATGCTGCGAAAACATTCGGCATTCATTACTGTCTGGGTGTACGTAATCCCGATTCCAGCCAGCAGGAAAAGGCATTCCTGCAACATCCGTCAATGAACGACTACCTTGCGCTGCTACCCGCTCTACGCCACTCCGTTAACGCAGGGTAATCAGGGGGATTTATGGTGAAAGCTACCGAGCAGGCCGACGACGCCGTTCGTCTGGACAAATGGCTTTGGGCCGCCCGTTTCTATAAAACCCGGGCGATAGCTCGCGAAATGATCGACGGCGGCAAAGTGCACTATAACGGGCAACGCGGTAAGCCGAGCAAACAGGTCGAACTGAATGCCGAGATCAAACTGCGTCAGGGCAATGATGAACGCACCGTGGTCATTTTAGCCGTCAGCGGCCAGCGCAGAAGCGCGACAGAGGCGCAGGCGCTGTATCAGGAAACGGACGCAAGCATTGAGAAACGAGAAAAGCTGGCACAGGCGCGGAAAATGAATGCGCTGACGATGCCACACCCCGATCGCCGCCCTGATAAAAAAGAGCGACGCGATCTGATTAAATTTAAATACAGCGATCAGGACTAGTGCTCCGCCCTTCATTTGTTGGTCATCAAACTGCTGACAATAGAGAGAAGGCTCAGCAATTGCCGCACCACTCATCGCAACACAACTCATCTCCGCACAACGACGAGAAAATATTATGGCTCACGACCAACTACATCGTTATCTGTTTGAAAATTATGCCGTTCGTGGCGAGTTGGTAACCGTTAACGAAACGTATCAACGTATTTTGACCAACCACGACTACCCAGCGGCGGTACAAACGCTGCTAGGCGAAATGCTGGTTGCCACCAGCCTGTTGACAGCCACGCTGAAATTCAGCGGCGATATTACCGTTCAGCTTCAGGGCGATGGCCCGCTGAAACTGGCGGTGATTAACGGTAACCACCAGCAGCAGATGCGCGGCGTTGCCCGTCTGCAAGGGGATATCGCGCCGGGGAGTTCGCTGAAAGAAATGGTCGGCAATGGCTATCTGGTCATTACCATTACGCCGACTGACGGCGAGCGTTATCAGGGCGTCGTCGGCTTAGAAGGTGAAACCATGGCCGAATGTCTGGAGAGCTATTTCCAGCAGTCCGAACAGTTGCCGACACGGCTGTTTATCCGTACTGGTCAACACGACGGGAAGCAGGCAGCCGCAGGCATGCTGCTCCAGGTGTTGCCCGCACAGGACGCCGATCGTAATGATTTTGATCATCTGGCACAGCTCACCACGACGGTCAAAGCCGACGAGCTGTTTACCCTGCCTGCCACCGAGGTACTGTATCGCCTTTATCATCAGGAAGAAGTCACCGTGTATGAGCCGCAGGATGTCGAGTTCCGCTGTCACTGTTCGCGCGATCGTTGCGCAGATGCATTAATGACGCTGTCCGATCAGGAAGTGAATGAGATGATCGAGCAGGACGGTGAAATCGATATGCACTGTGATTATTGCGGTACGCACTATCTGTTTAATTCGCTGGACATTCGCGCCATACGGCAGGATTCATCAGGAAATCTGTTGCATTAATCTTTTTAACGGGTACGAAAGTACCCGTTTTATTTTGCTTATTTTCCCACTTATAAACCGCCGTGATTATTTTTCACACACCCTAAATAAGCAAAGTTATTAATGAATTTATTTAATTTTATGATTGCTATCGCGGTTAAAATAAGCTCACTCCCTACAATGTTTAGTAGTACGACTATAACTTGAGGAGTAGCAACATGCAGATCAACGGTATTACCCCGCAAGCCCTGGCTGCTTATGGAATCCACGATGTCCGCGATATTGTCTACAATCCCAGCTATGAACTGCTTTTTGAAGAAGAACGCTCCCCTACCCTACAAGGCTATGAACGCGGCATCGAAACCCAACTGGGTGCGGTAGCCGTCGATACCGGCATCTTTACCGGTCGTTCCCCGAAAGATAAATACATCGTGCGCGATGACGTAACCCGCGACACCGTGTGGTGGTCCGATCAAGGCAAAGGTAAGAACGATAACCAACCCTTGAGTCAGGAAACCTGGACGCACCTGAAGCAGCTCGTTACCACGCAGCTGTCCGGCAAACGGTTATTCATCATCGATGCCTTCTGCGGTGCTAACCCAGACAGCCGCCTCAGCGTACGTTTCGTCACGGAAGTGGCGTGGCAGGCGCATTTCGTCAAAAACATGTTTATCCGCCCGAGCGATGAAGAACTGGAAGGCTTTGAGCCGGATTTCATCGTGATGAACGGCGCAAAATGCACCAACCCGAACTGGCAGGAACAGGGACTGAACTCCGAGAACTTTGTCGCGTTCAACCTGACAGAACGCATCCAGCTGATTGGCGGCACCTGGTACGGCGGCGAAATGAAGAAAGGGATGTTCTCCATCATGAACTACCTGCTGCCGCTGAAAGGCATCGCCTCCATGCACTGCTCGGCAAACGTCGGTGAGAAAGGTGATGTGGCGGTCTTCTTTGGCCTGTCCGGCACGGGAAAAACCACGCTGTCCACCGATCCGAAACGCCAGCTGATTGGCGATGACGAGCACGGCTGGGACGACGACGGCGTCTTCAACTTTGAAGGCGGCTGCTATGCCAAAACCATCAAGCTATCCAAAGAAGCCGAGCCGGATATCTACGGCGCGATCAAACGCGATGCCCTGCTGGAGAACGTCACCGTGCTGGCAGACGGCACCGTGGACTTCAACGACGGTTCCAAAACCGAGAACACCCGCGTCTCTTATCCGATCTACCACATTCAGAATATCGTTAAGCCAGTCTCTAAAGCGGGCCATGCAACGAAAGTGATCTTCCTGACGGCGGACGCGTTCGGCGTGTTGCCACCGGTTTCTCGCCTGACGTCCGATCAGACGCAGTATCACTTCCTGTCGGGCTTTACCGCCAAACTGGCAGGAACCGAGCGCGGCGTGACGGAACCAACGCCGACCTTCTCCGCCTGCTTCGGCGCAGCATTCTTGATGCTGCACCCGACGCAGTACGCTGAAGTGCTGGTGAAACGCATGAAGGCGGCTGGCGCACAGGCTTATCTGGTGAACACTGGCTGGAACGGCAGCGGCAAACGTATCTCTATTAAGGATACGCGCGGGATTATTGACGCCATTCTGAACGGCAGTATTGATGATGCAGAAATGCAGACGCTGCCTGTCTTCGATTTGGCGATTCCGACCTCGCTGCCTGGCGTCAACCCTGACATTCTCGACCCACGTGATACCTATGCGAGCGTCGAACAATGGCAGGAAAAAGCGGACGATCTGGCACAGCGCTTTATCACCAACTTCGATAAATACACCGATGCTCCGGCAGGCGCAGCGCTGGTGAAAGCAGGGCCGAAGCGGTAAACGCTGAAGAAAAACCATCACGAAAAAGGCGCGGATTCCGCGCCTTTCTTATTCATGCCAGTGCTGCCTAAAATACTTATGACTCTTTCGCAACGCCTGCATCCGCTACCGCGACGTCCGAGAGCAGCGGCAAATACGCGCGGACACAGAGCCCACCGCGTTCGCTGCTGCCGACATCCAGCACACCATTGTGCGCATCGATAATACGCTGCACAATCGCCAGCCCCAGCCCTGTACCGCTCGTGGTTCGCGCGCTGTCGCCGCGTACAAACGGCTGGAACAGGTGCTGTAACTGATCGGGCGCGATGCCTTCTCCGTCATCTTCTACCTGAAACCAGACGCGCTGTAGCTCACGTCCAGTACTGACTTTTATCCAGCCGTTCCCGTAACGTGCCGCATTCACCACCAGATTCAGCGCTGCGCGTTTGATCGAAAGAGAGCTAATGCGCACCAGCAGTTCGCCGGTAGCAAAATCGCTGTCGATCTGGCGTTCATAACCGCTTTCCGATGCCACCACTTCGCCCATAATGGCGTTCAGGTCTGCCACTTCCGTCTGCATTTCCTGACCAGTACGCAGGTAGTCAAGGAACTGCTCAATAATCGCATTACACTCTTCAATGTCCTTATTGATCGACTCCGCCAGATAGTCATCTTCCTTGCCCATCATTTCGGTCGCCAGACGAATTCGCGTCAGCGGCGTACGCAGATCGTGGCTGACGCCCGCCATCAGCAGCGTGCGGTCATCGGCCAGCAGCTTCACGCCGGAGGCCATCTGGTTAAAGGCGCGCGTCACGGAACGTACTTCGGAAGCGCCATATTCACGCAGCGGCGGCGGAATAATGCCTTTACCGACCTGCAAGGCCGCATGCTCCAGCTCAACCAAGGGTCGGTTCTGTACCCGAATAAATAGCCACGCGCCGCCAATCACCAGCAGCATTATCGCCAGCGTATAGCGGAAGAGCGGCGAGAAATCGCCCTGATGAATTTCGGTGAGGGGAACGCGCACCCAGATATCCGGTGACAGCCAGGTTTTCAGCCACACCACTGGCGTATTTTTGCTGACCTCAACCCGCACATCCGTCGGGCCGCCCAGCTGTTGCGCCATCTGGTCGCTCAAGAACTTGTAGTGCTGAGCCCAACGCAGGCCGCTTTCCTCCGCCGCCGCATTGGTGTACAGCGATATACCCAATTCTCGGTAAATCTCACGCCGGAACGCTGGCGGCACCTCAAGCGTGGTGCCATCTTCCAGTTGCAGACTGTCCGTCATCAGCATTCTCACTTCGTATGCCAGCACTTTATTGAACTGCTGCAAACTCGGCAGAATAGCGAAGTTGAGCACCACCAGATAGGTGGTGACCAAACTGACAAACAATAACGTGACAATCAGTAGCAACGTCCGTGCAAATGAGCTGCGCGGAGAAAAGCGCCATTGCATCATGCCTTACTGCCGTCCGGGACAAACACGTAGCCAAGACCCCACACGGTCTGGATATAGCGCGGGTGCGCCGGATCCTCTTCCACCATGCGGCGCAGACGAGAAATTTGTACGTCGATGGAACGCTCCATCGCACTGTATTCACGACCACGGGCCAGGTTCATCAGCTTATCGCGGGACAGCGGTTCACGCGGGTGGCTTACCAGCGCCTTAAGCACGGCAAACTCGCCGCTGGTTAACGGCATCGGTTCATCATCGCGGAACATTTCGCGCGTGCCCAGATTCAGCTTGAATTTGCCAAACGCGATAATGGCTTCTTCCTGCGATGGCGCGCCCGGCAGTTCATTCGCCTGACGACGCAGCACCGCACGGATGCGAGCCAGCAGTTCACGCGGGTTGAAAGGTTTAGGAATATAATCGTCCGCGCCGATTTCCAGCCCAACGATACGATCGACTTCTTCCCCTTTTGCCGTCACCATAATGATCGGCATCGGATTGCTCTGGCTACGCAAGCGACGGCAGATGGATAGCCCATCTTCGCCCGGCAGCATCAGATCCAGCACCATAAGGTGAAAGGATTCACGGGTCAGTAAACGGTCCATCTGTTCAGCATTGGCTACGCTACGTACCTGAAAACCCTGCTCAGTCAGATAACGCTCTAACAGCGCCCGCAAACGCATGTCGTCATCTACAACCAGAATTTTATAGTTTTCTTGCATTCTCTTTCTCCAAAGGCGTAATAGCGCCGACGATGCTATTGTTCAGAAACATACGAATTACTGACAGTCGTTTCTGGTATACATTCTAGGCAAAATTGTTACAAAGCATATTAAAATTCGTGTAATCAATCATTTCCTGTGCTCTCAGGCATGAAATAATCGGCGATTAATGACGATGGCGGTTAGCGAAGATTGTCGTTTACGAAGATTATAGTAACGCCGCCACTAATAAAAAGGCGCGGCGGCAGCAAAAGCAGGAGAAAACCGAACAGAGAGGACGTTGCCGCCTGAATTCAGGGCGACAACGTAAAGCGGTTAACGCATCGCAGTGATTAACGCATAAGCTCATCCAGCACAACACGCACCGACGGCAGTGCAGGCTGGAAAAGGTGACGCGTCGTCTTGTAAGGGAACAGACTCTTTTCTGCCACAATCGTCTGCATAATCAGGCTTTTGCAAAAAGGCTGTCCGGTCTTCCAATGGTAAACGGACACGCGGGGATCGTCATAGTCGAGCAGCGCACAAGGGATATGCTTTAATCCCAGCTCGGCGGCCGCGCGTAACCGGTGATTACCATCCATAATAATCCCCGTCTCTTTCTCTATCGGTACTGGCGTCGTCCAGCAGCCACAGCGGCAAATATCCTCCATCAGACATTCCACGTTCGACATATCGACATTTTCAGAGGGAAGCAGGAACTGCACGGGCGTAAGAGCAATCTGGTAGGTCATACTTTCAAACACGCTCTACCTCCTGACGTAAACAATCTCGTATCGCTCCGGCATAATTACCGGAGCGGACTGTGAGTGACTTACTGCGCAAGACTGACGAAATAACCCGGCTGGTAATCAACCGGTAGGAACTGCTGGTGAAGCTGGCGGAAGGTGTCATCCGCGTTGAGATCGCGGAATAAGTCCGGGTGGAACCACTCCGCCAGTTGCTGAATGGCGATAAAATCATACGGACCGTTGTAAAACTGATGCCAGATGGCATGAAACGCGCGCTGCTGCTTGGCAATGCTGTTGGTGTAGGCCGGACGCCCCAGAAACCATTCGAGGCGCTTGCGCCCTTCCGTCATATCCTGCCCCGGCCCCAGACCAATCCAGCGACCGCCGGGCACGAAGGACTCAAAGTTGCCGCTGGTGATCACCACAATTTCCGGGTTTTCCACAATCACCTGCTCAGGGTGCATCTGCATAAAGGTGCTCGGTGCATTCTTCGCCGCGACATTATCGCCACCGGCTAACTGCACGAATTTCCCGAAGTTATCCGGGCCGAACGTCAGGCAGCATTCATCGGTATACCCACCCAGTCGTTCAATGAATACGCGCGGGGAACGCGGTTTTTTCGCCGCCAGCACATCGGAAACGCGTTTTAGCTGCGCCTCACGGAATGCGAGAAATGCTTCGGCACGCGCTTCCTGATTAAACAGCTTGCCGAACAGACGCATGGTCGGCGCGGTGTTTTCCAGCGGGTGATAGCGAAAATCGACATACACAATCGGAATGCCGACGCTGTCCAGTATCCGGTCATAACCCGCATCGACAATCGACCGCTGCGCCTCAATGTTCATAATGATGACGTCCGGCTTCAGCGACACCGCCTGCTCCACGTCAAACGTGCCCTTTTCCGTGCCGTCAAACGTCGGGATTTTCGTCAGTTGAGGAAAACGATCGCGATACTGGTGCCACGTTGCCGGATCCGACTGAATCAGATCGCGCTTCCAGGCGACAATCCTTTTCGCCGGATCTTCCCGATCGAGCATCGCGACCAGATACAGCTGACGCCCCTCTCCCAACATGACGCGCTGCACCGGCGTGTTGACTCTCACCTCGCGCCCCAACACGTCCTTGATGACAGTGGAGGTTTGCGCGGTTTGCTCAGCCTGCCCCACCAGCGGCGACAGACCGACCATCAACAGCGCACTCAGCAATAACCGACGGCAATGTTGCCGCGTCCAACGATTACACATTTTCGATATTTCCCTTCGTCGAGAGAGAGTCATGTTTTTCCGCCTGTATCCGCAGGCGTCGTAGCAGCATCAACGAGACCAGGAAGGTCACCAGATAGGCGGCACCAACGCAGAAGAACAGCGAACGTAGTCCGGGGGAATAGAGAACCAATCCCCCCAAAGAAATACCCAGAATCGAGGCAAACTGGCTGACGCTTTGCGCCACGCCGAGTATGTAACCCTGCTGCCCAGCCCCCGCCGCACGGGAAATCAGCGCCATCAGAACGGGCGTCGTCGCCCCCAGCAGCACGCCCCACAGGAAATACAGCGGGATAAAAATCGCAATATTCAGAATCGTAGCGGCCGTCAATGTCACGATGGCGCAAGCCAGCATCACCACACACAGGCGGCTCAGCGTCTGCGACAGCGAGAGATTTTCAAAATAGCGCGCCCACAGCGACGCAGAGACAATCACGCCGGTCGCCTGCAAGCCATAGCACAGCCCGATAACCCACTTATCCACCTGAAAGACGCCGTCCAGATAGAGGGAAAACGGCGTTTGCGGGATCATACGGCTGGTCAGTAACAGGCCAGAAATCAGCAGCAAACCGGGGATCGGCGACAGCGCCCAGAGCCTCTGGCGCGGAACGTCTTTCGCCTGCGCGTCCGCAGGCGGAGCAGTGGGAGCCTCAGGGGCGACATGCGGCAGGAACAGCGCCACGGTAATGCCGCACAGCGCGCAGAGGATCGCCGCACTCAGGTTGATCCAGAAGAAGTTCAGATAATCGAGGATCAGCCCGCCGACAATTGCTCCCAGCAGCGATCCCACGTTGGTAGATACCTGAAGCCAGGCGAACAGCCGCGTGCGCTGTAGCGGACTGACCACCGCGACGCCATAGGCTTGCGCAGGCGCAATATAGCCCGCACAGGCACCCTGAATAAAACGCAGCGCGACTATCGTCCAGATGTCATTTGCCCACGCCAGCCCGAGCTGGGTTAACGCCAGCCCAAACAGCGCGCGGATCATCATGGCTTTGTTGCCCAGCCGATCGCCCATCCGTCCCCAGAAGGCGCTGGTCAGCATAATGCCAAGCATCGGCCCGACGTACACGGCAATCCCCGCGATACTCAGTTCCGCGCCGGACGACATACTTTCCAGATGCAACGGCCAAAACGGCCCGCTCATCTCCATCGCGCCCATCGCGACCAGCTGGACGACAAACATAAAGTGGATGATGAATGCCACCTGTCCGCTCAAGCGCATGCGTCAGCTCCTTCTGATTCCACGGCGTCACCCGGCCTCATTCCCGCTACGGTCATCACGTCAATTCATCTCATCCTTCAGCCAGTGCGGCGGGAAATAGTCGGGACGATCCTGCGTGGAGGTTCCCATGTAATCGCTGCACCACCGATAAACTTCCTCGATGTACGGCACGCTAACGGCCAGATTCTCCGCAATCGTCACCAGCAGGCTCAGGCCGTAGGCAATATCCTCCTGAAACACCCGATGCTGCGTATCAAACACGTACCCGCCAGAGCCATGTTGTCGCAGCGGCAGACCAATGCCGTGGTAAGCCTGATTGGTGCGCAGCACGGAAAGCATCGTGTGCGCATCGGCAATCTGATCGCCATAGGCATCGAGAATCTCCTGCTTGAGCGGCAGCACAGAATCCAGCCGCACGCCAAGCCGCGTTTCCAGCGCCGCACACAGCTGCTGGTTCTCTTCATCCATGCGTTCCAGATAATAGGCGCCGAGTTCCGGGCAATCATTCCACCAGCATAGCGGCTGCGAGAGCGGCCGGGCGTGCCACTGCCCGTAGGGGCCAATCAGGCCATAAATCACCGCACTGTGCATAATCGGGTTACCCGGCGTCAGCGTGATTTCCAGATAATCCGGCAATAACACCACGGGCGCAGAATAGAGCCGTTGCAGCAGCGCCATCAACGCCTGCTGGCTCGCAGCGGTTTCGCGCCGGTGTGTGGCGACATACAGCGTGGCCTTTTCACCGCCCATTTTGATCGACTGTCCCGGCAGCAAATCAAACGCAATGTGCGCGACGTCCTTCATTCCCCAAATCACCGCGTTTGGCCGCGCGGCCAGCTCACGTTCAGCCAGCCAGTCAAAGCCGCAAAAGCCGGGAATTGCGCCAACGTACACCGGTTTATCGGCAGGCAGATGGGGAACGATCCGCGCCAGAAGGTCGGCGCGGAAGTTGGCGGGAACGGTGATGATAACGATATCCGCATCGCGGCAGGCTTCCGCCGGGTCGCAGGTCACGCAGTCCGGCGTGGCCGTCAACGTCTCGCCATTCGGCAGCAGCGCGTGTAGCCGTTTACCGTGCTGCTGATAGGCTTCCGGCAGACGAGGATGGCTGCCCAGCAGCGTTACGTTGACGTCCGGCAGTTGTTTAAACAGCACCGTGGTGAGATGGCCGGTCTTGCCGGCCCCGCAAATCACCACGTTAAGCGGCTGCCCGCTTAGCGTTTCGATCATCCTTGACTCCTTAGCTTGCCTGCTCCAGAGAAATCGCGTTGCCTAGCCAGCGATCCAAATCGTGCCACACGCCGCTATCTATCAGGTTACGCGCCGCCAGCCACTCTTCGTTAAACACCGTGTGCAGGTATTTCTCACCGCCGTCAGCAATCGCCAGCACAACATTGCCACCGATGCGATCCTGATAGATTAGCTCCAGCGCTTTATAGATCACCCCGCCCGTCGAACCGCCGACCAGCAGACCGTAGTGCCGTGCGATATAGCGCGCCGTTTCAAACGCCTGCGCATCCGAGACCTGCTCACCACAGTCGATGCAGCTGTAATCCAGCACTAGCCCTACGGTATCCCCCGCTGGCGTCCCGGTGCCGGATTGATAGTAAGGCTTACCGGGGTGGCCGAAGACGATAGAGCCCACCGGTTCAACGGCAATGGTCGTGATATCCGGGTTATGGACTTTCAGACCGTGCGAAATACCCGTCATCGATCCGCCGGTACCCACGCAGCCAACAAACGCGTCGATCTTGCCAATCTGGCTAAACAGCTCGCGGACAAAATCGGCATAGCCGCCCGCATTCGCCGCGTTATCCGACTGGTTCATAAATACCGCGCCGGGTATTTCCTGCGCCAGCTGTGCCGCCATGCGCTGGCGCTCCACCACCGCCACCTCATCTTCCCCGTAGTCGCCGGAGACATAGCGAATTTCCGCGCCGAGCGCGCGCATGATGGCAATTTTGTCCTGTGCCGCGTGATGATCGACCACGGCGATAAAGCGCAGGCCGTATTCAATCGACGCCAGCGCCAGCCCGATACCGGTATTCCCCGATGACGACTCAACAATAGTGCCGCCGGGGCGGATTTTGCCTGACTTCAGTCCGGCAACAATCATGTTTCGCGCCATGCGATCTTTCATGCTGCCGCCGGGGTTGTTCTTCTCCACTTTTAAAAACAAACGCGTATCCCCATAGGGGACTGGAATTTGTATAACGGGTGTATTACCAATCAAATCAGTTACTTTATTCAGGATCATGGTTCTGCTCCATTCAGTTATCACTGGAAAAAATCAGCTCACCTTTCTTACCTTTGAACGCACACAGGCGCGCAGGCAGCGGATGCCGATGAAACGCGTTTTCCAGCAGGTCCATCTGGTATCCCGCCGTATTCGCGTAAATCAGTAAATCGCCTGACTGCGGCACGGTTCGAAAATGAATCAATCGGTTCGTAATGACATCGTCGTCCAGACAGCTGTGTCCGGCGATCCAGGCTTTGCCCGGCACCGGAGGCGTGTCTTTTTTGACGGAAAAAACATGCAGAGGATCAATCAAAAACTCAGAGTTAAACCAGGTCTCGCACGCGCTGAAGCTGCTGCCTTCCACAAACACGACGTGGTTGCCATCCGGCTGGCGGCGCGTGCGCGTGACGCGGAACACCGTAATCGCACTTTGGTCAGCCAGGCTGCGTCCCGGCTCTATCGCCAGAATCAGGTCGTGCTGCTTGAGCACATCAGCCACGCGCTCCTGTCCAATTGGGGCGGACAGAAATGCCTCAAGATAATCGGCTGCCGAACGCTCGCCGCCATACGGGTAAAACGAGGTCGGCACCTGACCGTGGCGGTAATCCGCCCCATTCTGCTTCGCTAAATAATCCTGATAGCGTGAAGCCGGAAGATATTGAATCGGCAATCCCCCGCCGATATCAATAATGGCGGGCTGTAATCCCTTTGACCTTGCCCGCTCCAGCAACGGCAGCACCTCAGCGAATGCCGCCACGCGGGTATTGGGCTCATAGCCACCGAGATGGAAATGGAAGCCTTCCAAATGAAGCGCATCCTGTCTGGTGCTCAACGCCTCCAGACAGATTGCGACCTCATCGGTCAGCATGCCAAACCGGCTGGTCTGAGCGAACGACGGGCGATAGCGCAGCAGAACCCGCACGGGATCCGTCACGCGCAGCAAATCCGCCAGCGCGAGCACCTCGTCGAACTCTTCCGGCGAATCCAGCACGATAAGGGCGCGATGATGAATCAGCGCCGTCAGAAACTCGCGCGTTTTGGCCGGGCCGGTGGCGCACAGCCGCGCGCCGTCACAGCCTGCCCGCAGCGCATCTTTCAGCTCCTGTAAGCTGGAAACATCCACGCCGACGCCCGCGTTAACCGCCGCCTGAACCAGCCCCGGCGATTTGTTCACCTTCGCGCCGTAGTACAGGCGGCAGTCCACGTCGTGACGCTGCAACACTGTCCGCAATGCCGCGATATTGTTGGCCACGGTGTGCGGCCAGACAATATTCAGCGGCGATCCATACTGCTCAACCAACCATGACAGCCTTTGGGGCGAGTTGAAAACAAACTGCTCAATCTCACTATCCAGATAAGGCGTCAGTCTCTCAGGCCAGTGGGCCTGCGCGACAGGGAGGGAAGACACTGCGGCAAAGCTAAACAGGTTGCTCATCGCTATCTCCTTAACGTTCGGTTCCTGAAAAACACATATCCTTAGAAATCAACCGCGACGGACAGCATCAGCGTCCGCGGCGTTCCTTGCGATACCGTGCTGAACGACGTCACTCCAGACCAGTAATTGCGGTCAAAGGCGTTAAGCACATCGGCACGGAACGTGGTGGGCGCGTTATAGATTCGTGTCTTGTAACGCGCGCCGAAATCAACGGTGGTCCAGGAAGGAATTGACTGGGTATTGATGGTGTTGACGTTCTGCTTCCCGTTATGGACGACGTTGGCATTCAGCGTCAGATCGCGCAGGAACGGCAGATCATATTCCACTCCAGCGTTCGCCTGAAAACGTGACGTGCCCGGCGCGCGCTTGCCTTGTGCCCCCGGCGTCACGCTTTTGGTCAGCTCGGCATCCAGCAGCATCACGCCACCGGTCAGGCGCAGATCCTCCAGCGGTGAACCGACGACATCCAGCTCGATACCCCGATTGCGCTGCTCGTTAGCGGTAACGAACTCACTACCCGCACCGTTAACCAGCGCACCGCTCGGCTTGGTGATCTGGAAAACGCTCAGCGTGGAGATCGTCCCCAACGCGTCCACTTTCACCCCAGCTTCGTACTGCTTGCTCTTATACGGCGCAAGTACCTGGCCCGGATTGCTCGCATTCGCAGGCGCAATATCGCCTTTGCTCAGCCCCTCAATGTAGTTGGCATAGAGTGAGACGTGCTGCCAAGGCTTAACCACGACACCCACCATCGGCGTTACCGCATTTTTGTCGTAGGACGATGATGGCGCACTATTGCCGGGAACAAAGTTATCCGACTTGATCTGTTGATAACGCAGCCCGCCCGTGACTTGCAGCGCATCGTTCCAGAAGCCGAGCGTATCCGCCAGCGCGATACCTGACAGCGCGGTGGAAGAGCGTTTATACACGCTTGGCGGAGCAGCGACATTCTGGGCAGGTGAAGAAACCGGATTATAAATATTTGAGTTAATTGCTGTTCCGCTGCCGATACCGGTCGCCTGACGATCGCGGTAGTAGCTGGTCTGTGCCGACAGCTTGTGCGTCACCGAACCCGTTTCCACATCCGCGCGAACACCGGTCGCCAACGTATAGCGGCTGGTAGTAAAGCGATAATTACCCACGGCGGAAGTCACATCGCCATTATTATTCGTGACCTGCGGCACCTGCTCCGACAGTCGGCTCACGTGTGCACTGGAACCGCCGAGATCGGTAAACCAGGTGACGTTATCCGCCAGATCGTATTCGGTATGCAGCAGCACCGACTGGTCTTTGGAATGCCAGAATCCCCACGGCTGGGAAATGTTGGTATTGCCATCCGGCGCGTCAGGTACGGTCACACCGGGCGCAAACGAATAGGGCCGCGACGGCGCACGCGTTTTCAGGTGCTGACTGATGAGATCTAACGTGGCGCGGAAGCGTTCTGACGAGAAATCCAGTCCGAGCGAGCCGACCTGTGTACGTTTGTCGCTGCCGTCCCACACCGTGTCGCCGTAACCGTAATTGCCGTTAAAGCGCACACCGAACAGGTTGTTATTGTCCAGCGCATAGACGCGGGAAATATCCGCATGCTGCGTGAGCTGGGAATCAGACTGCCAGCTGGTAGTGAGGCGGGTCAGATTGCCGACGGTGGTCGGGCGTTTGGTGACAGCGTTAATCACGCCGCCCACGCTGCTGTTCGGCGACAGCCCATACAGCAGCGCCGACGGCCCTTTCAGCACTTCCACCCGCTCGATATAGTCGGTCATCAGCTGGTAGTTGGGCGCAACACCGTAGACGCCGTTCATGGCGATATCGCTCAGGTTTCCTTCATTGAGTGGAAAACCGCGGATGTAGTAGGAATCCAGCAGACCGCCCTGAGAACTGCTCACTCGCACCGATGCGTCATGCGCAACCACCTGCCCCAGCGTCTGTGCCTGTTTATTTTCAATAAACGATGAGGTCATGTTGCTGACGTTAAACGGCGTATCCATCACGTCCTTTTTGCCCAGCAGCCCGGTGCTGGACGACCGCGTCGACATGCCGCCCGCGACCAGCCCCTGCACAGCTTCAGCGTCTTTAGCTTCCACCACGATAGTGGAATCATCGCGCTCGCCCGTTGCAGACTGCGCGGGTATCGCGATGCCGCTTAGCACAGCCGTGACGGCGATGGCCAACACGGAGGGAATAGGAAAACGAGTCTTCCCGGTAGGTGGAGTGAAGTTCTTCCTGGCGTTCATCAACAAAGTTATCCATCTCAAAATGAGGAGTGAAAAAGATGCTCCCGTTTTTCAGCCTGTGAGGCGGGAGCATCGCCATACATCACGATCCGATGCGGGTTGCTTCCTCTTCGATGAGGAAGGGATTGCTCAGACCGTGCTGAATCCGGTAGTCGCGATATTCCTGGATGTGCATGCGCAGCAGCGAACGCGTATACCAGGGATGGGTCAAAAACATGTCGTGTTCGGTCTGCCACAGCTCGCCATCAACGCGTGACTTCACCGCGTCAAACGCCGCAGCGGTTTCTTCTTTCATCACCTGCCACAGCCGGGAATCGGTAAAGCCGTATTCCGCGCTGAGCGCCAGCGCCAGTTCGTGCAGGTGGCTGACAAAGCAGGCATCGACGACAAACATCCGCACTGGCTCGATGTCGTCTTCAAATACCGTGGGCAGAATGCCGGGCCAGACGTAGGGTTGCAGATGATGACCGCGCTGACGCAGCAGCGGCGCATAGGTACGCCCGTCGCCGAAATCACGGATTAATAATCCCTGCGCGACACCTTCCGGTGAAAAGAGGATCTGGCTGTTCTGCTGATGCGCTTCCAGCCCGATGCCGTACAGCAGATAGATAGCGATAACAGGTCGGGTTACGGCGCGGACGTATTGGCGGAACCACGCTTCGGGGCCAAGCCCGGACAGCGTCACCAGCTCGGTGAACAGCGGTTGGTCACGGTGAGGCAGCGCCGTAAACAGCGTCGCGACGGTCACGGGCAGCGCGCCGTCGGTGCGTTCATAAATTCGTGCATCGCGGAACACGACGGAGAGGTGTTTGCCCGGCGCGTCATCCTGATGAATCGCGTGTTTGTAGTGGAACGCCGTCTCTTCGCGGAAAAATTCCAGCCGCTGTTCGAACCCGCCTTCCTGCGCCAGAATCGCTTCGATAATGGTGCTGATACGTGGCCCCATGTGGATGGATTTCGCCTGTAGGCTGCGCATTTCGCTGGTCATCCAGATGGCGACGGGCAGTTTGATGAAAGGGGACGCAGGCGGTTCAACAGGCAAAACGGTACGGAACGACATACCCGGCAACGTGATGAGATCGGGGCCGTCGGTAAGCAGAATCCCTTCGGCAATTTCATCCGCATAGTGGGATTTCACCCAGTTTTCCAGATGCCAGCTGTGGATGGGCAGCGGGAGCCACTGCGTCTCATCCAGCCCTTGTTGATTCAGGCGCTGCTTCCAGTCCTGCCAGAGCGCGGGGAATGCCTGAGCAAACCACGCATGAAAATCATCGACGTGCGGCATGGATTCTACATACGCCATATCGCGGCGCAGCGCGGTAATACGCAACGGCACGCGGGCGTTAAATTCGGGTGACAGTTGCTGGACGTCTTCGTCACTCAGGCCCGGGCGGGATTTCCAAGTCGGGTAGTAAGGGTGGCCTTCCAGCGACCCCCACTGATCGAGAAACATGGCGGCATCGCGAATGCTTAGCTGCCGACGCAGCCACGGCGTGAAAGCGTTCTGCCCGTCCCGCTGCATGGCATCTGCCACCTCAGCACGCCACTGGCACCGATAGCGCCGGGCGTTGGTATCATTACGAATGCTGTTACCGACGTCTTTTTTCAGGCCACTGATGCCGCTTTCTTCAGGATGAAAATCGAAATTATCGCGAAGTAAATCAATCAATCGCTCGTGGCTAGTAACGGGAAAAGACGTCCCATCGGAATGAATGAGATAAATATTTCCATTATTAATATACGTGTTTGCCGGTGATGCGGAAATATCATCAAATTTCAATATACCTTTGCCACCCTGCAAGATTAGCGTTGCTCCCCCAGAATTACCCTTAATAAAATTCAGGTCATTTTTATTCAAAATCCCTTCTGCGAAAAAGCAGCGAATCAATCGCCTTAACGCGTTTTTATTTGAGTAATCAGAGAGAAAATCATCTACATCCCGATGTATATCCCTGTGTTTAACTTCGTCAGCCTTGATATTCATAACCACTCCTCATACCGATAAAACAAGTAAAAACCGATTGCAGTAACGTATAAAAGGGTGTCATTAAATCTCGGGTTAACACGTCCCGAAATTTAATAAAAATGTCGTGATAGATGGATTGAAAAATAATGAACGGAAAGCTAGCATATCAACCATGACAATGTAAATAGGTATCATTCTTATTCGCAACTAATTAGTTACATTTTAATAAAATATCATTTAATCAATTAATTAACAGAAGGAGAGCAGCATGGAACACGCTAAAACCTATCTCTTTGTGCCTGGTAATGCGCCCCACCGCTTTCAACAAGCCGTCTGCTGCGGTGCCGATGCCGTGATATTTGATTTAGAAGATGCTGTTCATCCTGATGAAAAAAACCAGGCTAGAGAAAATATTATCCAATGGGATAAAAACGATACGACCGTCTCTGAAATAAATTGCAAAAGATATATACGTTTAAACAAATTCGGTTCAATGGAATTCAGTGAAGATATCGAGTTTCTTAATAGACTTAATAATAAAGAAAAATTAAGAAATAACGCCCCATCCAAACATAAAACAGCTAAATGGGAAATTGTTTTACCTAAAATAGAATCCGCAGAAATGCTGCATGACGCGCGGGAAATGATAAATTCCAATAGATTGGAAGCGGTTAATATTATTGCGATTATTGAAACCGCGCAGGGGTTGCATCATGCGGAAGAGATTTGTGCAGCAGGGGTAGAAAGAGTGGCATTTGGCTCATTGGATTTCTCACTCGATATTCATTGCGATCAATCCCTGTATGCCTTGCTGTATGCCAGAAGCCGCATTGTATTAGCGTCCAGACTGGCCGACTTGCCGCCACCGATAGATTGCGTCAATCCTGACTTCACGCATCACGACCGGGTGTTAGCAGACGCATTACATGCGCGCTCGCTCGGCTTCTCGGCCAAACTCTGTATTCATCCCTCGCAGATCGATGCAGTTCAGCAGGCATTCGCGACGGATCGCAGCAAAATAGACTGGGCAAAGCAGGTTCTGAAAGCAGCCGAACACAGCTACGCTTTCCAGATAAACGGTGAGATGGTGGATTTACCCGTCATTGAGCAGGCCAGACAGCTGCTGCGGGCGCAAAATGTAGATGACTAAACCCGTTGCGCCGATAGCGGGTAAAAGAGAGATGTTTTTCCTCAATAAAGAGGCGTTTGCCCGGTGTGCCGCACACATACCAATTTCCTCTATGTGTCGCTACCGGGCCGCTTTTTACTTAACGTACTCAATCGAATTGACGAACCACTCACGCGGGCCGTCTGGCGTGTTCACGATGAACTCCTCATCAACCGCTTTTTTCAGCATGGCGCGCGCCATCGGGGAATCGATCGAAATATAGTCTTTATTGTCGCCGTAGATCTCGTCCGGGCCGACAATCCGCAAACGCTTCACATCACCTTGTTCATTCTCGATCTCAACCCAGGCACCAAAGAATACGCTGCCATCCTGCTGCGGCGAGTAATCAACGATTTTCAATTCCGTCAGGCATTTTCTTAGGTAGCGCACACGACGATCGATCTGGCGCAATAAACGCTTGTTATAGGTGTAGTCCGCATTTTCTGAGCGATCCCCCAGGCTAGCTGCCCAGGAGACAATTTTCGTAATTTCAGGGCGCTTTACATTCCAGAGATGGTCATGCTCTGCCCGCAGTTTGTCATACCCCTCGCGGGTAATCAGGTTGGTTTTCAAGTCAGTAACCCCGTTAGGCTCTTAGTGCGTACCACATGCTTCGATATCCCTCGCCCGAAAAAATCGCGCGTTCATTACACAGATTTACAGTTTTGGCTAATAATCTATCAACAGACATAAATATGTCATTTCTATCCCGTACTTTTAGCCACGGAGAGCTACGGAGAACGATTTATGTTTAGCTTAGACGCCATTCTGCAAGATCTTGTCCCGCATCGCCATACGCCACCCTGGCAGAAAACGGTTTTGCGTTCTCTGCTATTTGAAAATGAAATGCAGCAATTTGCGCGGCGTTACCCGCATTTGAAGGGATTGGATCTGGTCGAACAGATTCTTGACTACTTCAACTTCAATTGTGAAATGGTCGAAGGGGATTTAGAAAATATCCCCAGTCAGGGACCGGTTGTGTTGGTTGCCAACCACCCCATTGGCTCACTGGACGGTCTGGCGCTATTGCGCACCGTCGCCAGCGTCAGGCCCGATGTCCGCATCGTCGCCAGCCAGCTACTCTCTTATGTCGCCCCGCTCAAAAATCTGTTTTTTTCCGTCGATAACTTCAATAACCGTACCAAACGCCAGCAGGTCAACGCCATCCAGCAGCATCTGGAAGGCGACGGCGCGATCATCGTCTTCCCGGCAGGCGAGGTTTCACGCGCCAGCCTGCAAGGTATTCGCGACGGCCACTGGCACAACGGATTTATCCGCATGGCGAGCAAAGCCCGCGCGCCCGTGGTGCCGATTCATATCGGCGGACGCAACAGCGCGCTGTTCTATCTCTCTTCCATGGTTTATCGCCCGCTCTCCACCCTCTTGCTGGTGAGAGAAATGTTTGGTCAGCGCGGCCAAACTCTCAAGCTGCGTATCGGTGCCAGAATTCCCTATGCGTCCTGGAGCCAGGGCGAGTGGAACGCCAACGATCTGGCGGCCCGTTTCCGACGTCACGTTTATCGGTTGGGACAAGGAAAGCCCGGCTGTTTTGCCGGTGAAAAGCCTATTGCGCTGGCCGAAGACCGCGTGCTGCTGAAGCGCGCGCTGTCAGAGTGTGAAACGCTGGGCACCACACCGGATGGCAAGATTGTCTATCTGTATCGTCGCGGTGAAGAAGATTACGTGCCGCTGTTGCGCGAACTCGGACGCCTGCGCGAAATCGCCTTCCGGGCCGTAGGCGAAGGATCCGGGCAACGTCGCGATCTGGACAGCTATGATGATGATTATCTGCACCTAATCCTGTGGGACGAGCGCGAACTGGAGATTGTCGGTGCCTATCGCTTTGTCTCGACGGCAAGCCTGATCGCCGAAAAAGGGAAAAGCGGCCTCTACAGCCACAGCCTGTTCCAGTACGGTGACGAAATGGATCCAATACTGGCATCCGGCATTGAGCTGGGACGCAGCTTTATTCAGCCCAAATACTGGGGTAAACGCGGGCTGGATTATCTCTGGCTGGGCATTGGTGCCTATCTGGCGCGCTATCCAGAACACCGCTATCTTTTCGGCCCAGTGTCGCTGTCCGGCACCTTGCCGCCGCATGCACGCGATTTGCTGGTTGCGTTTTACCGCCTGCACTTCACGCCCGACCAGCCGCTGGCAACGTCGCGTCGCCCTTATCCGGCCTCGCTGCCTGACGTGCTGAAACAGTTTGAAGGAACGGACTACCAGCAGGACCTCACGCGGTTGAAAAGCATGCTCAGCAACATGGGTTGTGCGATCCCCACGCTCTACAAGCAGTATTCGGAGCTGTGTGAGCCGGGAGGCGTGCGGTTTATCGACTTCGGCATCGACCCTGATTTCAATAACTGCATCGACGGCCTGGTGCTGGTCGACCTGCAACAGCTGAAAGAATCACGCTATCAGCGCTATATCGCCCCTTTTGTCGGCGATGACGTCTCTTAATTAACTGGTGCGTTAGCCTCTAAAAGGGTTAACGCACCACTCTCCCACGTTTTTCTCATTATTCCCATTAGCCAACGCCATACCCGCACGCATTTTGTCTCTCAGATCACACATTTCATACGAAATCCCACATGCCGTAATTTCCGTGATCAACTGAATGCTTTTCTTGCCGATATTACAGATATTCTTATCGATATGTTTTTGAGGACGGGAGTTACCGATGTATCCCGAAAATGCGAAACATAGCTATAATTCCTTGCCATTACTTGCATCGATTACGATAGCAAGCCTCCTCCGCTGTGCCTTCATAGCATGTCAAAAAATTAAGGATGTTTATGAATATGCTGAACAGAATCAAACTCGGCAAGATGCTGGGTATGGGATTTTCTCTGGTTATTATCATCAGCCTGATGGTGGCATTCTTCGGACGACTCCAGCTGGTTGGACTGGGTAACGACATCAACCGGCTTTCCGGCACTACGTTAGCGAATATGTTATTGATTCAGGAAGTTAAAGCTGGCTTTGACGCCAATGCCCGTCTGATTCGGAACATGGCACTCAGCACCGATCCTGCGCAAATCAAGCAGGAAAAGCAGTTCGTCGACGAGCAAATCGCTCGCAATACCGCCAACCTGAAAAAGCTGGGGCAACAGCTCGATACCGAAGGCACCAGCGCGCTGCTGAAACAGTTTCAGGATACCCGTCCGCCCTACCTTGCGGCCTTTTTGAAAGCGATGGAATTGGTGCAATCCACCGATCCACAGCAGCGTCTACAGGGTAACGCCATTATTCTCAATGAGATGCAGACGGCACAAAACGCACTGTTCAAAGTTTTGGACGCGATGATGGCTTCGCAGCAGCAGGATACCAATGAGATTGTCAGCGGGGCGCAGCAGGACGCGCAGTCCGGCAGCGTTATCATGCTGATTCTCGCGCTTGCCGCTGCTGCTATGGCCGCGGTCGTGGCCTGGCTGATAACCCGCACGCTGAAAAACCAACTGGGGGGCGAACCACTCTACGCCACCCACGTTGCCCGGCAGGTGGCCGATGGCGATCTGGCTATTGATATCAATATCAAGCCGAACGACCACAGCAGCCTGTTAGCCACCATGCGTCACATGAGTAATAACCTGGGCGATATCGTCGAGCAGGTGCGACAGAGCAGCGAAGCCATCGCTTCCGGCTCAAGCCAAATCGCCGCAGGCAGCGAAAACCTGAGCCAGCGTACGGAAGAACAGGCCGCCAGCCTGCAACAAACGGCCGCCTCAATGGAGCAGATGAGTCAGGCGATTCGTCAGAATGCGCATACCGTGCGTAGCGTCACTCAACTTGCCAGCCAGGCCAGCGAAACGGCGACCAAGGGCGGCGAGGCGATCGGCGATATGGTGATTACCATGAAAGAGATCTCCGACAGTTCACACAAAATCCGCGACATCATCAGCGTCATTGATGGCATCGCCTTCCAGACCAATATTCTGGCGCTGAATGCGGCGGTCGAAGCCGCGCGCGCGGGTGAGCAAGGTCGCGGTTTCGCCGTGGTGGCTGGGGAAGTACGCTCGCTGGCACAGCGCTCCGCCTCCGCCGCTAAAGAGATCGCGGCACTGATCAACACCAGCGTCGAAAAAGTGGAAGCAGGGAATCGTCTGGTTGAAGACACCGGTAGCACCATTGATGAGCTGGTGCGTCAGGCGCGCAGCGTGGCGGATTTAATCAGTGAGATCGGGACGACAACGCAGGAGCAGGAATCCGGTATTTCGCAAATTCATGATGCCGTGAACCAGCTCGATCAGGTCACTCAGCAGAACGCGACGCTGGTGGAAGAATCTGCCAATGCGGCAACCAGTCTGCGCGAGCAGTCCTCTCACCTGGTTACGCTCATGAACCGTTTCCATCTGCGCGGCACGCCAGCAGTCCGCCCAGCGCCGATGGCGAAGAAAGCCCAACCGACTCGTTTAGCGCTCGCGCCGGTCGGCAACGCACAGGATAACTGGGAAAAATTCTAGGCTTATCCTGCCCAAGATCGCCATGATGCCGCGACATCGGCATCATGGTGAAAATCGCATCAGTCTTTCAGCGCGGAAACATAGTCCCGACGCGGCTGTCCGGTATAAATCTGGCGCGGACGGTAGATGCTGATTTCATCCTGCTTATGCATCTCATCCCAATGCGCAATCCAGCCGATCGTTCTGCCGACGGTGGAAATAACCGTAAACATTGATGGCGGCAGCCCCATCGCTTTGAGAATGACTGAGGTATAGAAATCGACGCTCGGGTAGAGTTTATTCTCCAGAAAATAGGCGTCGGTCATCGCGATATGTTCCAGCTCCATCGCCACCTGCAATAGACTATCTTCCGTGCCGAGTTCATTGAGCACTTCATAACAGGTTTTACGCAGAATCGCCGCGCGTGGGTCGAAATGCTGGTAGACCGAGTTACCGAATCCCATCAGGCGGAATGAATCGCAGCGGTCTTTCGCGCGTCGTACAAATTCAGGGACGCGATCGACCGTTTTAATCTCTTCCAGCATGCGCATACAGGCTTCGTTCGCCCCGCCGTGCAGCGGCCCCCACATCGATGCCAGCCCAGCGGCAATGCAGGCAAACGGATTCGCGCCGGAAGAACCCGACGCTCTGACCGCCATCGTAGACGGGCACTGACCATGATCGGCATGCAGAATCAGGATGCGGTTCATCGCTCGTTCCAGCACCGGATTCACTTCATATTTCTCCGCTGGAATCGAAAACAGCATATGCAGGAAGTTGCCGGTATAGGAGAGCGAATTACGGGGATAGACGGACGGCTGTTCGATGGAATATTTGTAGCACATCGCCGCCAACGTCGGCATCTTCGACAGCAGTCGCACCGCCGCCAGCTCGCGATGCTCCGCGTTATGGATATCCAATACATCGTGATAGAACGCGGCCAGCGCGCCCACCACAGCGCACATCAGCGCCATCGGGTGGGAATCGCGACGAAAGCCGCTGAACATCCGGGTAATTTGCTCATGAACCAGCGTATGGCGGGTGATATTGTCAGCAAATTCCGCATACGCTTCCGCCGAAGGCGCTTCGCCATGCAGCAGGATGTAACAGACTTCAGTAAAGTCACACTGCTCGGCGAGCTGTTCGACAGGGAAGCCCCGATGCAGCAGCACACTATTCACCGCATCAATATAGGTAATCGCCGACTCGCACCCTGCCGTATTGGCAAAACCGGGGTCATAGCTGCACAGCCCGTGTTCACCAAGTGGGCGAATATCCACCGCCGTTTTCCCCAGCACGCCGGAACGCATGTCCAGCGTGATATCCGCCTGCCCTTCTGCCGTCAACGTGGACGTTCTGACTGTCATGAACTTTCTCCTGCCCGAATAATGATGTTGTTCTCGTCCGCTCTTATGGGCTTCTGGATAGGTCATCCCGTGCGGCACTCAATTTACAGCGCTCAATTTACAGCAACACAAGCCAACGTATGTCATACGCTAAAATCGTGAGTGGGTTGCAAGAATCTGACGGAATATTGATGTAGGTAAATTTTGTTGCACTGAACAACGCGAGATCATCCGCGTTTTCCAGACGGCGGCGGCTGGCATTTTGCACGCTCAATCCGTATAACTGTCCTCACTTGTTTACTCACTACTTAATTCCACTACCTTTTATTCCACTAATTTGACGACGACTGATATCAGACCTATGAATGATTCATTAAGCCACATTATCGCCAGCGAATTGCAGGCGCGTACGGAGCAGGTAGACGCCGCCGTCCGCCTGCTGGACGAAGGAAACACCGTCCCTTTTATCGCCCGTTACCGTAAAGAAGTGACCGGCGGGCTGGATGACACCCAGTTGCGCCAGCTCGAAACGCGCCTCGGCTACCTGCGTGAACTGGAAGATCGACGCCAGACTATTCTGAAATCCATCGACGAACAGGGGAAATTAACCCCACAGCTCGCCACGGCTATTAACGGCACGCTGAGCAAAACCGAGCTGGAAGATCTCTACCTGCCGTATAAACCTAAGCGCCGCACGCGCGGGCAGATCGCGATTGAAGCCGGTCTGGAACCGCTGGCCGATGGCCTGTGGCAAGACCCGAGCCAGGATCCAGAGCTGACGGCACAGGCTTATGTTGATGCCGAGAAAGGCGTAGCGGACGTGAAAGCCGCATTGGACGGCGCACGTTACATCCTGATGGAGCGCTTTGCCGAAGACGCCACGCTGTTGGCAAAAGTGCGTAACTATCTGTGGAAAAATGCCCATCTGGTTTCCCGCGTTGTGGAAGGGAAAGAGGAAGAAGGCGCGAAGTTCCGCGACTATTTCGATCACCATGAACCGATTGCTCAGGTACCTTCACACCGCGCACTGGCGATGTTCCGTGGCCGTAACGAAGGCGTGCTGCAACTGGCACTGAACGCCGATCCGCAACACGAAGAAGCGCCGCGTGAGAGCTACTGCGAACAGATTATTATCGACCACCTGAACCTGCGTTTGGGGAATGCTGCGGCGGACAGCTGGCGACGCGCCGTCATTAGCTGGACGTGGCGTATTAAAGTGCTGCTGCACCTTGAAACCGACCTGATGGGTAGCGTGCGTGAAAAGGCCGAAGACGAAGCAATCAACGTCTTCGCCCGCAACATGCACGACCTGCTGATGGCTGCTCCGGCGGGTATGCGTGCCACGATGGGTCTCGATCCCGGCCTGCGCACTGGTGTAAAAGTCGCGGTGGTGGATGCCACCGGCAAGCTGGTCGCGACCGATACGATTTATCCGCATACCGGTCAGGCAGCGAAAGCGGCTACGATTGTCGCTGCGCTGTGCCTCAAGTATCAGGTTGAGCTAGTGGCGATTGGCAACGGTACTGCGTCACGTGAAACCGAGCGTTTCTTCCTCGACACGCAAAAACAGTTCCCGGATATCAAAGCGCAGAAAGTGATCGTCAGCGAAGCTGGCGCGTCGGTGTATTCCGCGTCCGAGTTGGCTGCGCTGGAATTCCCCGATCTGGATGTCTCGCTGCGCGGCGCAGTCTCTATCGCCCGTCGTTTGCAGGATCCGCTGGCGGAACTGGTGAAGATCGACCCGAAATCCATCGGCGTGGGTCAGTATCAGCATGACGTAAGCCAAAGTCTGCTGGCGAAGAAACTGGATGCGGTGGTCGAAGACTGCGTAAACGCCGTCGGCGTTGACCTGAACACCGCGTCCGTGGCGCTGTTAACGCGTGTCGCCGGGCTGACGCGCATGATGGCGCAAAACATTGTGACCTGGCGTGATGAGAATGGCCGCTTCCACAACCGTGAACAACTGCTGAAAGTCAGCCGTCTGGGGCCAAAAGCCTTTGAACAGTGTGCGGGCTTCCTGCGCATCAACCACGGCAACAACCCGCTGGATGCCTCTACCGTTCACCCAGAAGCGTATCCAGTCGTGGAACGCATTCTGGCCGCGACCGAGCAGGCGTTGCAGGAGCTAATGGGGAACCCCAACGCGCTGCGTAACCTGAAACCGTCGGATTTCACCGATGAGCGTTTCGGCGTGCCGACGGTAACCGACATCATCAAAGAGCTGGAAAAACCGGGTCGCGATCCACGTCCTGAGTTCAAAACCGCCAGCTTCGCCGACGGCGTGGAGACCTTAAACGATCTCCTGCCGGGCATGATTCTGGAAGGTGCCGTCACCAACGTCACCAACTTTGGCGCATTTGTGGATATCGGCGTCCATCAGGACGGTTTGGTACACATTTCGTCACTGGCCGACCATTTTGTCGACGATCCGCACAAGGTCGTGAAAGCGGGCGATATCGTCAAAGTGAAAGTGATGGAAGTGGATCTGCAACGTAAGCGTATCGCGCTGACTATGCGCCTTGATGAACAACCGGGCGAGACGGCATCACGTCGTGGCGGTGGCAATGCGCGTGGCGATAGCAATACTTCATCGCGTCAGCCAGCCGGTAAATCACGTCCTCGTCCTGCTAGCGCCCCTGTCGCCGGCAACAGCGCGATGGGCGATGCGCTGGCCGCGGCCTTTAAAAAGCGTTAACCGCCGTTCTGTCATTTACATCATGCCTGACCTTATTGACGGGGTCAGGCATCTTTCCTGCCAAAATACCGCTATTTTGTTTCCCTAATAAAACTACGTTTCATTTATATTGAAATATTCAACCACTTCGCGATTATTTTGTGATCTGCATCTAGGTAAATAAATTACCGTTGCGTTATTATTGTTCTATATAGGAAACCATAGTTTTATATATAGAACAACCATGAATATATTCCAACAGATCGAACACAGTAAAGCACCGGCAGCCGTCCGTTTAGTGATGATTATTGACTACATCGCCAAACACGACGAAGCCAGCTTCACTGAGATTTGCACTGATTTGTCTATACCCAAAAGCAGCGTACATCATCTATTAGAAGTGCTGGTGGTGACGCAATTATTACGTCAGCGCGCTGACGGTCGTTATGTTTTGGGATTAAGACTGTTTGAGCTTGGCGGTTTGGTAATAAAGAATATTGATCTGCGTAAAGACACGATTAACTTTATGCATGAATTGGTCAAAGAGACGGAGTTGACCTGCCATCTTGGTATTATGGATGGCGATAACGGTTTCTTCCTGAGTAAAGTCGAATCGCCAAAGGCCATCGTAAAAACATCCTGGGAAGGTAAGAAAATTGTATTTAACCGTATGTCTCTGGGAAAAGTGCTCGTCGCCTGGCTGCCGCAGGAAAGAATTGAATCACTGATTGCCGATTGCACCTTTGAATATTTGACGCCCCGGACGATTACCAATAAAGAAGATTTCCTACAACACCTGAAAACCGTCAAAGAACAGGGCTGGGCCATAGACGACGGCGAAGATATAGAAGAGATCTGCTGCATGGCCGCGCCGATCTTTAACCAAAATGGTGAAGTCATCGCTGCTATCGGCGTTAACGGTATGCAGTCGCAATATGCTAACGGAAAAAAAGAAAAGCATCTGGCAAGCCTGATTAAAACCAGCAAAGCAATTACTGCACATATTAACAGCCGGAATATTGATATTAGATAATCTATTTATTGAAAATAACCCTAATGAATTTCAATTTATAATTTATTGAAATTCATCATAGTCGCGTAAAAATGGCGCGACGGATATATCACGACATAATTACCTGCAAACGCTTATTAAGCATTGCGGGGAGACCAACTATAACTAAAAAAACATGACATAAGCCATCATTAAGATGACGAAAAATATTAATTATCAATTTTATAATGGGGACAACCATCTTCACTAGTTAATGAAATCGGGTAATAACCCCTTGGGTTTTATTCCCCCCTATTTATTACTTTATACCAATACTCCATCTGCTTTCACTGAAAGCGGGCTGAACATGCTTTTATCTTTTAATGAGGTCTTTTATGAAAATCAAACAAGCTATTGATAAAATCCCTGGGGGATTAATGCTGGTGCCGCTCTTTTTGGGCGCACTCTGTAATACCTTTACGCCAGGCGCTGGGAAATACTTAGGTTCATTCAGTAACGGCCTGATTACTGGCACAATCCCTATTCTGGCGGTATGGTTTTTCTGCATGGGCGCGTCCATTGAATTTAAAGCAACGGGAACGATGCTGAGAAAATCAGGCGTTCTGGTGGTCACCAAAATCGCCACTGCCTGGGTTGTGGCGCTGATCGCAGGCACATTCTTGCCGGGTGACGGCATCCAAAACGGTATGCTGGCTGGGATCTCCGTGCTGGCGCTGGTCGCGGCAATGGACATGACTAACGGTGGTTTGTACGCCGCACTGATGAACCAATACGGTTCGAAAGAAGAAGCGGGTGCCTTCGTACTGATGTCTCTGGAATCCGGCCCGTTGATGACCATGGTCATTCTGGGTGCCAGCGGTATCGCGACCTTTGAACCTCAGTTATTTGTCGGTGCCGTCCTGCCCTTCCTGATTGGTTTTGCATTGGGCAACCTGGACCCGGACTTGAGAAAACTGTTCGGTAATTCCGTACAAACGCTGATCCCTTTCTTTGCCTTTGCATTGGGCAACACCATTAATCTGGCAGTGATCCTCCAGACGGGCTTCGCAGGTATCTTCCTCGGCCTGCTGGTGATTGTGGTTACAGGTATCCCGTTGATTCTGGCTGATAAATTTATCGGCGGTGGTAATGGAACCGCAGGCGTGGCCGCATCCAGCAGCGCGGGTGCCGCCGTCGCCACTCCTCTGTTGATCGCGAATATGGCTCCGGAATTCGCTCCGGTCGCTCAACAGGCAACAGCGTTAGTCGCCACCAGTGTGATCGTGACATCAGTACTGGTACCCATCCTTACGGCAGTATGGGCAAAACGCTTTTCACCTAAAACCGCATAAGAAGGTAGCAAAATGGACGTACGACAAAGTGTACACAGTGAACATGCGAAAACGCTTGATACCACTGAGCTGAGAAAGAAATTTCTTATTGAGCAGATATTTACGCCAAACCAATACACCATGACCTACAGCCACATCGACCGTATCGTGGTGGGCGGGATCATGCCGGTGGATGGCGAGATAACGTTTGATGATGGCATCGGCAAACAATTTGGCGTGAACTATTTTCTTGAGCGTCGCGAGCTGGGGCTTATCAATATCGGCGGCCCAGCAAAAATCGTCATCGACGGCACAAGCTATGAAGTTGGCAATGAGGAAGCGCTCTATGTCGGAAAAGGAGCCAAAGCCTTAGCATTCAGCAGCCTGGACAAAGCCAAACCGGCGAAACTGTATTATAACAGCGCACCAGCACATGCCGTTTTCCCGACACGCATCATTACGCAGGATCAGGCGATCAAAGCGCCGCTGGGCGACGTCAAAACCTGTAACAAGCGGACAATTTGCAAATATCTGGTGCCGGAAGTGGTGGAAACCTGCCAGTTGAGCATGGGATTAACGCGTCTGGCGGAAGGCAGCAATTGGAATTCAATGCCGACGCATACCCATGAGCGCAGAATGGAAGTGTACTTCTACTTTGATATGGCGGAAGACACCATTATTTTCCATATGATGGGTGAACCGCATGAAACGCGCCATCTGGTGATGCATAACGAGCAGGCGGTGATCTCCCCGAGCTGGTCGATTCACACCGGCGTCGGCACCAAAAACTACGCCTTTATTTGGGGCATGATCGGCGAAAACCTGACGTTTGACGATATGGACCATATCGCAATGTTGGATTTACGCTAATCCCCTCTGGCGTCACGCCAAGAGAGTAAAATACAGCAGGGTGAACCACGTTCACCCTGCTTTTTTATGTCATGACGGTAAGACAGCGAAGGATAGCATCGGACGCAGAAACTACGCGCCCGATGCTAATACGGCTAGCGTCGCGGCTTAGTCGCCACACTTACTCACCACACTTACTCACCACGTAGTGCCGTTGCAGGAGATTGACGGTAGGACAGCATCGCCGGAATCGTGAGCACCACGGCGGCGACCAGCAACAGAAGCAGGACGAAGTGGATGTCTTCCCATTCCAGCGTCACTGGCAGAACGAAGCCGCTTTTCTCGCTCATCACCACCGCAATCGCACGGGCAGCAAGGTAGCCCAGACCGACACCCAGCAGTACGCCGACGCTCACCAGCGACATCAACCCGCTCCAAATCAGCGTGAAAATACCGTAGCGCGGTGCGCCAAAGGCACGGAGTGCGCCGATCTGTTTCTGCCGCTGCCGCAGGTGGATAACCGCTACCATTGCCACTGCGACGCCGACTAATCCCTGCGTGCCCAGCGAGATATAGGTCAACAGCTCACGAATATCACCCAGCATCGAATAGAGCTTCACCAGCACTTCGCCGGGGAACACTGCCAACGTCGTGTTGCTGCGATACAGCGAACGAAGTTGATAGGCACCCGCGATCGTTTTCGGTTTAACGACGATAGCCGGTAAACCAGCCTGATGTGCATGGCCGTGTGCTTCGGCTTCGCCGTGTTCGTCATCGTGTGGCGCTGTTACCGGCTGAGCGTGGTTGTGATGCTCATCGGTATGCGGCTCACCTTCCGCCTGCGCGGTTTCATCGTGTTCATGATCATGGCCGTCATGTTCCTCCTCATGCTCATGTGCGCCATGATCGTGATCGGCATGCTCGTGATCATCGTGGTGCGCATCGTCCTCACCATGCGGTGGATGGATGCCGTGTACTCGCCACACCGCGTTCACCGGCACCAGAATCGCTTTATCCCACGCGCTGCCGTCAGCCGGTAAAACACCGACAACAGTGTAGATGACGTCATCGTGCGCGTGCGCCCCTTCCGTCCCCACCTGACCATGAATGGGGCTAAAAGTACTCCCCACCGTCAGCCCCGTTTGCGCGCCTACTACGGCCTCAAAGCCGTCGTTGAACACGCGTCCGGCAGTGAGCTGCCGTTTACCGTTATCGGTGACCAGCGGCGGCGTGGTGCCAACAATCGGCATGCCCTGATAGAAATCACCAAACGCGACCGGTGCCGCCCAGGCAACCAGCGGATTCTTCTCCAGATCGGTCAGCACCTGCGCAGGAACCAGCGTCAGCGCCGACGGTTGCAGGAACACGGACGACAGCACAAGTTGGGTTTCGCTCCCCGGTGCGCCAATCACCAGATCGAAACGGTCAGCCGCTTTGGCGCTGCCCATGCGCAGCGCTCTTTCCTGCAAACTCACCGAAATACTTAACGCTGTCGCCACGGCGATCAGCAACACCACGACCAGCACACCCGGCCAGAGCCGACGCCAGTCGACCCAAATAAGACGCCAAGGAATCATGCGCGATCCTCCTGATACAGCGTGTCCGCCACGAGGCGTCCTTTTTCCAGTTGAATACAGCGCGACATCTGTGAAGCCAGACGCGCATCGTGCGTAATCGCGATAAGCGTCGCGCGACTATCGCGCGCCAGCGTCACCAGCAAATCGGCGATCTGCTCACCGCTCTGCGCATCCAAACTGGCCGTTGGCTCATCGGCGATGATGATGTCTGGCTTGCTGAGCAACGCTCTTGCGACCGCCACCCGCTGCTTCTCGCCGCGTGATAGCACTTCAATCGGACGTTTCGCGGTATTCAGCCCGACCTGTGCCAGCAAATCTGCCGCCCGCTGCCTGAGCGCCGCGGGGATCCGCCAGTGGTGAAACTGCGCAGGCAGTAAGACGTTCTCTATTGCACTCAGACCGGGGAACAGGTGGAAATCCTGCATCACCAGCCCGATATGCTGCGCCCGCCAGCGGTCGCGTTCCGCTTCGTTCATCTGCCAGATGTCCTGCTTTTCCCACTGCACACAGCCCGTTCCGCTGTGATCCATCCCGGTGATGGCATTCACTAGCGTGGTCTTACCGGAGCCGGAAGGTCCCATCACCGCGACCCGTTCGCCAGAACGAATAGACAGCGCGGGAATAGCCAACACGGCCTCGGACGTATCGGGGAAGGTCACACTCAGGTGTTGAATCAATAACTCAGCCATCAGCGCTCCTAAAGGGTATCGAACGTGGCTTCACGCAGTCGCAGCAGGCTGACAAAACCCGTTTCAGGGTCGGTCCACGATCCGTGTTCCAGCACGCCTTCCACCTCAATCATGGTGTTGTTCTGTACGAAGGTCTGACGTTTGGCGAGGTAAACGACGAGGATATCTTCAGGCCAGTCCGCATCAGACGAACAGAAGGGGCACAGCGCCATTGGCATTTTGGTTAAGACAAAGAATTGTGACTCCGCCTTGAGTGGCGGTGCCATGAAGCCGCGCATCTTGACCCGTTTACCGGAGAGCGTTTTGACTTCATTGGAGAATTCCAGACCCAGCACGCCGTAAGAGGCGTACAGCTTGTCGAAGGAGAGTTCAGACTGCGCGGCTTTCACCGGGGTGATACCTCCAAGGAGGAAGATCACCAGCACCGCGCGCAGCCAAGAGAATAAAAGCGGGGTCGCCCCCGCTTTGCTGCATTTCGCATTATTCATAGCGTCGTAGGATTACTTTTTGTCCTGCGGTTTCACCGCCAGTGCATCAACAATCACCCGGAACAGATCGGTGTTTTCCATGTAACCACGGATACGCTCTGCACCTGGGCCGCTCGCCTGAATCACCATATCGTCAACGGCATGAACACCCGTATCGGAAGAGCGTGGCAGGATCCCTTCACGGAATACCGCACCCGGCACTTTCTCGTAGGCTTTGTTGGCAACGTATTGATCTTTTTCGTTCTTGATAGCAGGAACGAACTGGCCATCCAGCTTCGGACGGAACGTTTCGTAATAGTCTGGGTAGTTGTTGAAGAACACGGCCAAACGTTTGGAGACGTTCAGGTCATCCGGGTAGCCGTCTTTGTTGGCATCCTTATAGTTCGGATAGCCCGCATCTTCATACACGCCGACTTTCTCACGCATCTCGGTACCCGGTTTGCTGTCATCAATGGTACCGATGATAGACAGGCCGTGAGTATGGTCGCCCGTCACGATGATCATCGTGTCTGGGTTTTTCTCGGCAAATTTCTTGGCGATAGCGACAGACTGATCCAGCATGATGGTGTTAGTGAAGGCGCGTTCCCAATCCAGCGGGTGAGACGCTTTGTCGATCAGCGCGGATTCCACCATCAGGAAGAAGCCATCCTGGTTTTTGGACAGCACATCCAGCGCCGCCTGCGTCATGTCGGTCAGGTCAGGCTGGTTCGGGAATTTCTTGGCAACGTCATTTTTCAGGAAGCGACGATCCATCACGCCATCCATGTTGCCAGTGTGGAACAGCCCCAGCAGCTTGGTCGCCTGCGCAGCATTTTTCTTCAGTGAATCTGCATCGGTGACCAGTGAATAGCCCGCCTGCTGGAATTTCTCAACGTAGTTGGTTTCGTCTTTACGCTTAGAACCCGGCGTGCTTTTCGGCAGGAAGTAGGCAGAACCGCCGCCCAGCATGACTGTAGGCTGCACGTTGTAGAACATCTCAACGATTTCAGCTTTATCCGCACGACGACGCGTGTGGGAGACGACTGCCGCTGGCGTCGCGTCCTGAAGTTCAGCATCGCTGACAACGCCGACAGACATCTTGGTAGAACGGGTTAACAGCTCACCCAGCGTTTCCTGCTTCGGGTGATCCAGTGAACTTTTGCTACGGCTGACGTACACACCCAGCGCGTTCACACCGGATTTGTGACCGGTCATGTAGGCGCTCATGGTGTTGGCGCTATCCGCTGCGATAGAGTCGGTACTGGACGTACCGGCAAACGCCATGTATTGCAGATCATCAATCGCCAGACGACCGTCTGCTTTCCCTTCCGTCACCCCTTTAGACAGGATGCGCGCGCCAGTGCGGTGCGCAACGGACAGGCCATCGCCGATGAACAGAATCACGTTTTTGGCTTTACGCGTGCCAGCTGCGGAATAAACTTCCCAGTTCACCAGCGTCTTCTTGCCTTTGGCTTCCGCCTCTACCACATACTTGCCTGCTTCCGGCAAGTTCACGTCTCGCAGCCAGATCGTGGACGCGTTACCGCCGTCTTCACGCTCAACAAACGATGCCGTTTTGCCCAGCACCTGCTGGTAATCCTTACCGTTGATCAGAATGCGAATATCTTCCGGCTTAAGTACTTCATCAAACTCGACTTTAAAATCGAATTTTCCGCCTGCCAGCATAGTGGCGCGGTCAATGGGATAAATAGCCTGAGCCTGCACCATTCCCGGCAGAGCAGCAGAAATCAGTAAAGGCAGTAACCAGCGAGCTTTCATTGTTATGTCCTTGGTTGCGTCATTGAGCTGGACATAACGTAGTTACCTTTTTTTACAGTTTGATGAATTTCCCCATAAATTATTGCATCTGTATCTAATCCTGTTGCGGTACCTTTTCCTTCAGCGGAAAGCGGCGGCGCACGACGACAAAGAACAGCGGCACGAAGAAGATGGCAAGGAAGGTGGCAGCCAGCATACCGCCGATCACGCCCGTTCCCACCGCATGCTGGCTGGCCGAGCCCGCGCCGCTGCTGGTCGCCATCGGTAAGACGCCGAAAATAAACGCCAGCGACGTCATCAAGATCGGCCGCAGTCGCTGACGGGAAGCTTCCAGCGTGGCCTCAACCAAATCCTTCCCTTTCTGGTTCATCTCGTTGGCGAATTCCACTATCAGGATAGCGTTCTTCGCCGATAGCCCGACCACCGTCAGTAGCCCAACCTGAAAATAGACATCGTTTTCCAGACCGCGCGCCCAGGTTGCCACCAACGCCCCCAGCACGCCCATCGGCACCACCAGCATGACGGAGAACGGCACCGTCCAGCTTTCATACAGCGCAGCCAGACACAGGAACACCACCAGCAGCGAAATGGCATACAGCGCCGGAGCCTGCGCCCCGCTCAATCGCTCCTGCAACGACATGCCCGTCCACTGCAACCCAAAGCCTTCCGGCAGTTGCGCAACCAGTGACTCCATGACATTCATCGCCGTGCCGGTACTGACGCCCGGCGTCGCTTCACCGACAATCTCTAGCGAGGAATAACCGTTGTAACGCTCAAGGCGCGGCGATCCAGTTTCCCAGACGGTTTGCGCAAACGCGCTGAACGGCACCATGCCGCCGCTGTTGTTGCGCACATACCATTTGCTGACATCGTCCGGCAGCATGCGGAACTTCGCCGCCGCCTGAACGTAGACTTTCTTCACCCTACCGCGATCGAGGAAGTCATTCACATAGGTCGAGCCCCAGCCCGTTTTCAGCGTGCTGTTAATGTCATCTACCGACACACCCAGCGCCTGTGCCTTGCGCTGATCGATATGAATGCGCAACTGCGAGCTGTCATCCAGACCGTTGTGGCGCACGCGCGTCAGTTCGGGATTGCTGTCGGCCATGTTTAAGAGCTGATCCCGCGCCGCCATCAGCGCATCGTGCCCTACTCCACCGCGATCCTGTAACCGCATGGCGAAACCCGCAGCGCTACCCAGCCCGTTAATCGACGGCGGGCTGCTGGCAAACACGCGCGCTTCCTGAATATGACGAAAGGCTTTGGTCGCTCGTTCGATCACGGCAAACGAGCTGCTCTCCGGCGTGGTGCGTTCGCTCCAGTCTTTAAGCCGTACAAACAACCGCGCTACGTTCTGCCCGTTTCCACCCGGCCCCGAGCCAATGGTGGAAAACACGGACGTCACGGTGTCTTTTTCCTGCGTGAGATAGTACTGCTCGATCTTGTGGACCACCTGTAAGGTCTGCTGCTGCGTCGAGCCCGGCGGGAGCTGCACTTGTGTCGTGAATACACCACGATCTTCCTGCGGCAGAAACGAGGTCGGCAGCCGGAAAAACAGAAAGGCCATAATCCCGATGATGCCCATATACAACAGCAGCCAGCGCCCGCTGCTGATCAATATCTTGCCGACACCGCGCTCATACTTCAGCGACGTACGGGTAAAGCTCCGGTTAAACCAGCCGAAGAACCCTTTGCGGCCATGATGTTGGCCCTTGGCGAGCGGCTTGAGCAGCGTCGCACACAGCGCGGGGGTCAGCGTCATCGCCACCAGCACCGACAGGATCATTGAGGTCACAATCGTGATGGAGAACTGGCGGTAGATCGCGCCCGTGGTGCCACCAAAGAAGGCCATTGGCACAAACACGGCGGACAGCACCAGCGCGATTCCGACCAGCGCGCCCTGCACCTGACCCATCGATTTTCGCGTCGCATCCCGTGGCGAGAGCCCTTCCTCGCTCATCACCCGCTCTACGTTTTCCACCACCACAATGGCATCATCGACCAGCAGGCCAATCGCCAACACCATCGCGAACATCGTCAGCGTATTCAGGCTAAAGCCGAAGGCATACAGCACGGCAAACGTGCCGAGTAACACCACCGGCACCGCAATCGTAGGAATCAGCGTGGCGCGGAAATTCTGCAAGAACAGGTACATCACCAGAAAGACCAGCAGCACCGCTTCGAACAGGGTTTTCACCACATCGGTGATAGAGGCTTTAACAAAAGGGGAGGTTTCGAAGGCGATTTTGGCTTCCAGCCCGTGCGGGAAATACTGCGACAGCTCTTCGATACGTTCTCTGACGCGCTTATCGGTTTCCAGCTCATTCGCCCCAGAAGCCAGCGTCACCCCCAGACCGGAGGCGGACTGACCGTTGAAACGACTGAGAAAGTCGTAGCGTTCGGCACCCAGTTCAACTTCTGCGACATTGCCGAGCGTCACAGCAGAGCCATCCTGATTGACGCGCAGCGTGATATCGCGAAACTGCTGCGGCGTCTCTAACAGCGATTGTGCGTTGATCGTGGCGTTCAGCCCCTGATTATCCACCGACGGTACACCACCAACCTGCCCTACCGAGACCTGGCTGTTCTGCGATTCGATGGCCCGCACCACGTCGCTGGTGGTCAGCGCATAATCCATCAGTTTGGCCGGATCCAGCCAGATGCGCATCGCATACTGCGACCCATAGGCAGAAACCTCGCCCACCCCGCTGATACGGCTGATCGGTTCCTGAATATTCGTCGCGACATAATCAGCGATATCCTGCTTGTCCATGCTGCCATCGGTAGAAACAAACGCGACCATCAGAATATTGGTATCGCCCGTTTTGCTGACGGTTACGCCCTGCTGCTGGACTTCCTGTGGCAGCTTGCGGATAGCGGATTGAAGCTGGTTTTGCACCTGCTGACGGGCTTCATCGGGGTCGGTGCCTGCCTCGAAGGTCAGCATGACTCTGGCTTGCCCGGTATTGCTGCTGTCCGAGGACATGTACATCAGGTTATCCAGACCGGTCATGCTCTGTTCGATAACCTGGGTGACGGTATTTTCCAGCGTCTGCGCCGACGCGCCGGGGTAGCTCGCGGTGATCCGCACGCTGGGCGGAGCCAGATCGGGATACTGTTCCAGCGGCAATGACTTGATGGCCAACATACCGCACAGGCTGAGAAGGATAGCCAGCACCCACGCAAAAATGGGACGGTCGACAAAAAAGTTCGCCATCTCTCCAACACTCCTCAGCCATATTTTAACGTGGCTGCTTCACGAGCAGCCTATTTATATTCGAACAGAATTCAACCCAGAGAAACCCTGCGCACAGGGTGCCGAATTACCTTAACTGTCGACGTCGGCTAAATCGTGGAGAAATTGAGGAGAAAATGTAAATTATCGTCGGCTACGCCTGAGCGAACGCGATCACCTGCTCGGTAAAGGCATCGGGATGCGAGATAAACGGCGCATGCGCAGCCTTTGGAATGACGACCGAGGTTGAGTTCGGCCACTGATCATCCAGCAATCCGGCAACCTTGCGCGGCACCAGCCCGTCTAAGGCACCATAAAGCCGCAGGAATGGCACGGCCAGGTCGGCTAACGGCTGGCGTAAATCCGCTTCACGCAAAATCGCCAACCCGCCGTTTAATACTTCGACTGATGGCATCGGCTGTTCCAGCACCACGCTTTTTAACAGTCGGGCATCCTGCCGTGCGCTCTCCGTTCCCAGCGTTTGCAGCGCCAGAAACCGCTCGACCGTACGCTGGAAATCTTCGCTAAGCTGCTGTTGAAACCCCTGCAAGACGTCCGGTTTGATGCCTGGCCAGCCGTCCTGTGTGCTGAAACAGGGGGATGACGCCACGGTAATCAGCTTTTCCACCCGCGTAGGGGCGCTCAACGCAATCTGGCTGGCAACCAGTCCACCCAGCGACCACCCTAACCAGATGGCGCGTTTCGGTGCCTGCGCCAGTACGCAATCCGCCATATCGCTCAGCGACATCGGCCCAAACCCCTGACTTCTGCCATAGCCCGGCAGATCGACCAAGTGCAGACGAAAATGCGGGGCGAGTCGCGCAATAATGCTTTGCCATACCTGCGCATTCAATCCCCATCCGTGCAGCAACACAAGATCCGTATTTCCTGCGCCTTCAGTCTGCCAATACAACGCTGCCATCCGTTATCTTCCTTCCTCAGGAAACCCCTTCACGCTTGCATGGGGTCAATATATTTCAGGGAAAACCCGTATTTAGGGAAAACGATCGTTAAGGAAAACCATGTTAACCATCTCCGCACGCTGCTGGCTATGCTTATTGCCACTTCATCACAGCCAGCAGGGAATTTGTTCGTACTGCCAGCGCCATCTGCCGCGTTTGCCCCTCTGCTGCCCGCGCTGTGGCTTGCCCTCCGGCGATACAACACATCCGTGCGGACGCTGCCTGCAAAACCCGCCCCCCTGGCAATCGATGACTTTTATCAGCGACTACGTGCCGCCATTCAACACGCTGCTGAAGCATTTTAAGTTTCACGGTAAAACCGAGCTGGCAACGGTGCTCGCCCGACAGCTGTTGCTGCGCTGGCAGATGACCTACCGCGAGCGAAAGCTCACCGGACGGGTTCCCCTGTTCCGTCCTGACCGCCTGTTCACCGTTCCCCTGCACCGGAACCGCCAGTGGCGACGTGGCTTCAACCAGACCGAGCTGCTTGCCCGCCCTCTCGCCCGCTGGCTGAACTGTGCTTACGAGCCACGCGAATTGCAGCGCACCCGACGCACGCCGCTACAGCAGACGCTCAGCGCCAGCGCGCGACGGCGAAATCTGCGAGGCGCATTTTCCTGTGATGTCTCGCTGTCTGGGCAGCAGGTGGTTTTACTGGATGATGTGGTCACGACGGGCAGTACCGCCGCCGAAATCAGCAGGCTGCTGCTGGCTCAAGGTGCAGCGGGCGTTCAGGTCTGGTGTTTGTGCCGAACCTTGTAGTTGGGGGGAGGATGGGCGTATTATAACCGATAAGTGCAGTCAACTATCGAGCTTACTCTTATGATCCGTATTACCGATGCTGCTCAGGAGCATTTCCTGAAACTGTTGGCAAAACAGGAAGAAGGCACACAGATTCGCGTATTTGTTATCAATCCAGGTACGCCAAACGCCGAGTGTGGCGTGTCGTACTGCCCGCCGGATGCCGTAGAAGCCAGCGATACCGTACTGAAGTTTGAAAAGATTTCTGCTTACGTGGACGAACTCAGCGCACCTTATCTGGAAGACGCTGAAATCGACTTCGTGACCGACCAGTTAGGTTCTCAGCTGACGCTGAAAGCACCGAACGCCAAAATGCGTAAAGTGGACGACAACGCTCCGCTGATGGAACGCGTGGAGTATGTGCTGCAATCACAGATCAACCCACAGCTGGCGGGCCACGGCGGCCGCGTGACGCTGATGGAAATTACCGATGACGGTCTGGCGATTCTGCAATTTGGCGGCGGCTGTAACGGCTGTTCTATGGTTGACGTCACGCTGAAAGAAGGGATTGAGAAAGAGCTGCTGCAAACATTCCCTGAGCTGAAAGGCGTGAGAGACCTCACCGAACACCAGCGCGGCGAGCACTCCTACTATTAATCCTCTCCCCTGCTGATTGATCTTTGCTTTTCCTCCCCGACTCAGGGGAGGAAGAGTATTCATTCTGTTATTCAGCTTTCTGCACTTTCATCGGCGCGCCACGACGCAAATCCATATCCCTAACCAGTCGTTCAAGGCAGCGGTCAGTGAAGATCGACTCCAGCGGACGCGTGAGCTTGCGCCGCCAGTTGGGGTATTCACGATTGGTGCCCGGCACATTAACCGGTGTCGCCATGTCCAGCCAGTCTTCCAGTTGGAATCCCACCAGCGCGCTTGCGCTATCGGCGACATAGCGGTGAACGCCACGGCTTAGCGGTGCGCCCATCGTCGTCAGCGCCGAGTTGCGGCCAACCCGCTGCGGCAAGAGCCCGAATTCATGCAACGCGTTGAGCAACCCCTGTTTCGCTTTCTCACGCTGCTGCATTTGTTCTTGCAGTAGCGCCTCCGTCGGGTACAGCCCCAATTCCCGACCCAGCGATAGATCCACGGTTTGCCAGTAGCCGCGCAGCGTTGGCAGATCGTGCGTGGTGATAGTTGTCATCGCCTGACGCGGATAGTCTTGCGGCGCGCGGAAGTGGTTTTCTTCGTCCTTTTCAAAGAACAGCACCTTGTAAGAATAGATACCGTAGTCGTGCAGCTTGCTGACAATTTCCGGCGGCACCGTGCCTAAATCCTCACCGATAATCAGGCAGCGATGACGCTGGCTTTCCAGCGCCAGCACCGCCAGCAGATCGTCAACCGGATAATGCACGTAAGCCCCGTTGCCCGCCGACTCCGCCTTAGGTATCCACCACAGGCGCAAGAGCGCCATCACGTGATCGATACGCAGCGCACCACAGTGCGCCATGTTGCTGCGCAGGACGTCGATAAACGGTTGATAGCCACGAAGTTGCAGCATAGTAGGATTCACTGGCGCAAGCTGCCAGTCTTGTCCCTGCGGCCCGAGCGGATCCGGCGGTGCGCCGATAGAGGCATCAAGGCAATAGAGCTGCCGCTCGTCCCAGGTTTCCGCGCCGCCCTGTGCAACGCCAACGGCTAAATCGCGATACAGACCGAGCGGCAGACCAAGCTGTTTACTGTGCGCGTAGCACTCCGCAAGTTGCTCATGCGCTACCCATTGCAGCCAGCTGTAGAACGTAATCTCATCGCTGTTTTCACGGCGGAATGACTTCACGGTTTCGCTGTGCACATCATGGTAGCTGGCAGGCCATTGGTGCCAGTCCGCATAATTCTCACCCTGCTTTTTCAGGTAGGCCTGAAGCGCATCAAACGTCGCCTGAAGTTGCAGGCTCTGCCCGCCGCTCACGACAAACTGGCGAAAGGCGCTAATGCGTGGATCCAGCGCACTGCGCGTCGTAAAGTAGCGGAAAGCCAGCCGCAAGGCCGTCAGCTTAAGCGCCGTCACCGGTTCATAATCGACCCAGCGCCCTGCCCGCAGCGCAGAAACCGCGCTTTGCGTATCCTCACGGTGCCACCATGCTTGCGCTTCACTGCTCTGCTGGAAATCATCGATCCGATTCACATCGATATAAATAATGTTCAGCCAGTGCCGAGAGGAAGGACTATAAGGGCTTGCGGCTTCTGGCAGCGCGGGATACAGCGAATGCAGTGGGTTCAGTCCCACAAAGGCACCACCGCGTCGGGCGATTTGCTCAATCAGTTGGCGAAGATCGCCGAAATCCCCGACGCCCCAGTTGTTCTGCGAACGCAAGGTATAAAGCTGGACGGTCACGCCCCACCAGCGTTTTCCCTGTAGTAAGGATTCGGGTTCATAGCAGCGGTGCGGCGCGACAATAATCCTGCAGCTCCAGCGCTGATCGGCCTGCGTCAGCGTCAGATAGTGGTAACCCAGCGGCAGCACGCCCGGCAGAGCCAGCGTTGAGCCGCCTGTTATCTGTCCTTGAATTTGACCGCCGTTTTCATACATCAGCGTCCAGAGGAATTCACCGTGACCAGCAAGCTCGATGACCGCATCCCGGCCTTGCAAAAAGACCCGAACAGGCGGCAAAGGTGCATTATCGCTATCAGAAACGTCCATCATTGCCTGAATCTGGTCTCTGATTGCGGCCGCAACCATGTGCTCTTTGCCATACGCATCGGTATAGCTTTCCGCGATGCCTGTCTGCTGGCTTGCCAGTTTATCCACCTTGAACACCCTCTCCTTTTCCTAACGATGCGCCTGCCAAATGCGCGTCTGGTAATCATGAATCGCCCGGTCCGAACTGAACATCCCCATTCTGGCGGTATTCAGCACACAGCGGCGCGTCCATTCATCCGGCTCACGGTAAAGCGCATCAACACGCTGCTGCACCTCACAATACGGTGCAAAATCGGCCATTAACATATAGGGATCGCCCAGCTTCAGCAGGCTATCCAACAGCGGGGCAAACGCATTTTTATCCCCCTGACTGAACGCGCCGCTCGCTAGCTCGTTCAGCACTTCACGCAGCAGCGGCGTCACGGCAAGGTAGTCAGACGGCTCATAGCCCTGCGCCTGTAGCGCTTTTACCTGTTCAACGGTGTGACCGAAAATGAACAGATTGTCTTCACCGACCTGCTGCGCCATTTCCACATTCGCCCCGTCCAACGTGCCGACGGTCAACGCGCCGTTCAGCGCCAGCTTCATATTGCCCGTACCGGACGCTTCTTTACCTGCCGTTGAAATCTGTTCAGACACATCCGCGGCAGGAATCATCCGTTCGGCCAGCGAGACGCGATAGTCCGGCGGAAAGACGACCTTCAGGCGATCATTAACACGGCGATCCTGATTAATGACCGCGGCGACCCGGTTAATGGCGTAAATGATGTTTTTCGCTAATACATAGCCCGGCGCCGCTTTGGCACCGAACAAAAAGACGTGCGGCACTATATCCAGATGCGGATTGTCACGCAATTGACGATATAGCGCGAGGATATGCAGCAGATTCAAATGCTGGCGTTTGTACTCATGCAATCGCTTGATTTGCACATCAAACAGCGCCTGCGGATCGATAACAATGTCGTACTGCTGGCGCAGGTAGGTCGCCAGCTGCGTTTTATTATCGGCCTTGATTTGTCGATAACGCTCACGAAAGCCAGCATCGTCAGCATAGGGCTCCAGCCCTTGCAGCGCGGGCAGATCATTCACCCACGGCGTGTGCAGCGTGTCGTCGATCAGCGCGGACAACGCCGGATTACACTGCTTTAGCCAGCGGCGTGGCGTAATACCGTTGGTGACGTTATGGAATTTGGTCGGCCACAGCTGGTGATATTCCGGGAACAGATCTTTCACCACCAGTTCCGAATGCAGCGCCGCCACGCCGTTGACCGCAAAGCAGCTGACAACGCACAGGTTTGCCATGCGAATCTGGCGCTGGTGGCGAATCGCGAGCTTCGCCCATACCTGCCGATCGCCAGGCCATTGCTTTTCGACCTGCGCCTTAAACTGCGTATCAATTTGCCGAATGATAGACAGGTGGCGCGGAAGCAGGCGACCAAGCAGCCGTTCGTCCCAGCGCTCAAGCGCTTCCGGCATCAGCGTGTGGTTGGTATAGGCAAAGGTGCGTCCGGTTATCGACCAGGCTTCATCCCACGGTATCTGATGCTCATCCAGCAGCAGGCGCATCAGTTCGGGGATCGCCAGCGTCGGGTGAGTATCATTAAGCTGGATGACTTCATAATCAGGCAGCGTGGACAACGCACGCCCCGCGTTAAGATGGCGGCGCAGAATGTCGGCCACCGAACAGGCGCAGTGGAAATACTGCTGCATCAGGCGCAGGCGTTTGCCCGCTGCGTGATTGTCGTTCGGATACAGCACGCTGGTCAGGCTGGCGGCAGAAATCCCCGCCTGTGCCGCACGCAGATAGTGCCCTTCGTTGAATAACGTCAAATCAAACGGATCGCGATGCGTCGCACGCCACAAACGCAGCGGCTGCGCGGCACCGTTGTGATAGCCAATCACCGGCAGGTCACAGGCTTCACCTCTGAAAACGGTATCCGGCAGCCAGCGCAAGGTTCCGTCAGTTTGGGGTTGCAGACGCCCGCCAAACCCGACATCCACCGCCAGCTCCGCGCGCGGTAAAAACCACGGATAGGTATCGCGCTGCCAGTCATCAGCCGTTTCCTGCTGCTTTTCCTGCGCAAAATGCTGACGGAACAGGCCGTATTGGTAGTTGAGGCCGTAACCTGTTGCAGGCTGCCCCACCGTTGCCATCGAATCCAGAAAGCAGGACGCCAGCCGACCTAATCCGCCGTTGCCTAAACCAGGATCGGTTTCCTGTTCCAGAATATCGCTCAGGTTCAGCCCCTGCTCGGCGAGCACGGCGGCTACTGCGTCATACCAGCCCAGATTCAGCAGGTTGTTGCCCGTCAGACGACCGGGTAGAAACTCCATCGACAGGTAATTCACATGGCGCTGAGGCGTATTGGCAGCAGGAGACGTTGGCGAAGCGGAGTGCATCAGCAGTTGTTCAGACAGCGCAAGGCTAACGGCGCGCCAGCACTGCACTGGCGTCATCGCGTTCAGGGACGCGACGCCACCGAGCCGCTGTTGGCGGCGCAGCGCGGCGGTAAATTCTGATGCATCAAAGGCAATAGCGGGACGGGCGGAGGAAACGGGCTGCGTTAAAGCCTCTGGCTTTTTTGCAGCCGCTGAACGTTTTGACGATCCTGATACTTTTGCAGAACCCGACTTTCTTGAAGAATCTGACATCGTGCCTCCTCCTTTGTCCATCATGGAAAAGGCACATCGGGTTCAACACAACTCCAACTGTACCTTATGTTGTTCAATGATTTTCAGTACGCTGGGTGGTGGTGACTGATCGGTAAAAAGATAGTCTATCAAATCCATGTTACCCAAATTCACCATCGCATTACGACCAAATTTGGAATGGTCCGTCACCAGCATGACGCAGCGAGAATTTTCAATAATCGCCCGTTTTGTGCGCACTTCATGGTAATCAAACTCCAGTAATGACCCATCCATGTCAATACCACTGATGCCCAAAATGCCGAAATCAAGACGGAACTGAGAGATAAAATCCAGCGTCGCCTCACCCATGATACCGCCGTCACGGGTACGCACTTCGCCACCGGCCAAGATCAGGCGAAAATCCTCTTTTGCCGTCAACAGCGTTGCCACATTCAGGTTATTGGTGACGACGCGCAAATCCTTATGCTGCATCAGCGCATAAGCCACCGCTTCGGGCGTAGTACCGATATCGATAAACAGGGTCGCGCCGTCTGGAATTTGGCTCGCCACCCGACGAGCAATGCGCGCTTTTTCATCCGACCACATCATTTTACGGTCATGGTAGGCCGTGTTAACCGAGCTGGACGGCAATGCCGCGCCGCCGTGGTGGCGATGGATTTTATTCTGCTCGGCCAGATCGTTCAGATCGCGACGAATGGTCTGCGGGCTTACCGCAAAATGCTCCACTAGCTCTTCAGTACTGACATAGCCCTGCTGGCGCACCAGCTCAATAATGGCGTCATGCCGTTGTGTCTGCTTCACATTTATCCCCTAAGACGCCCCGATTTACCGAGGGTTTGTTTTATTATACGTGTCCCAAAAGGCCATCAATAGCCCAACAACCAGACCAGCCACATGCGCCGCATTCGCGATCGACATGCCTAAAATATCGAAATATCCGGCGACCAGCCACAGTAAAGCGAAGGCCATTAAACTGCGCGGCATGGATAAATAACCATCCGGCTCTCGTTCCCCTCGCAGCCAGACATAGCCCATCAGGGCATAAACCACGCCAGACAGGCCACCAAAATGGGTGCCGCTAAACCAGGACTGCGCCCAGCCGCTAACCAGTGCGGAAACCAGCGTGATGACCAGCAATTTTCCGGTTCCCAGCACTTTCTCAACCGGGCCGCCCAGATACCACCACCACATGAGATTGAATAAAATGTGCAGCAGGGAAAAGTGCAACAAAACATGACTGAACCAGCGCCACACCTCTATCTGTTGCCCTTCCGCCGGGAACGCCAGCCACACCATCACGCTCTCATAGCCCGAGATTTGCATCAGGATGAACACCGCGATCGTCACGACCATCAGGGATAGCGTCAGCGGGCCTGCCTTTTGCTTCAGCGTTTGCAGGTAAGAGTAGCGTTGGTATTGAATGCCGGTATCCATCGATCCCGTTTGCCAACTGGCCGCCAGATAGCGCGGGTTTGTCGGGTCGCGCAGAAAAACCTCTAGTTCTCCCTGAACCTTGCTCAGTTGGGCTTCATCTTCCAGCCACAGTTCAGCTTCATGCCCCTGAGGCCGCATTTCCAGATGGACCTGCTGTGTACGCATGTAGTCAACAAATGCCTGAGCCAGACGCGGGTTGGAGAGAGCAATAACGCGAATCATCATAGCGGGAAGCGCCAGTGAGTAGGTTGAGTTAGAAACATGATAATAAAGGTTCTTTAATCGTCATGCGATCAGGCTTGCGCCTGCGTGTCTTGCGGGTAGCGGTTTTGCCAGGCCTCAAAGCCACCATCGATACTGTACACCGAATCAAATCCCAGGCTAATCAGGTACTGTGCGGCATTGCGGCTGCTAATGCCGTGGTAGCAAATCACCATGACCGGTGCTTCGAGGTCAGCGCCGCGCACGAAGTCAGACAGCGTCTCGTTCGTCAGGTGCGTCGCGCCGGGAACATGGGCTGCGGCAAAGCTCTGTGGATCGCGAATATCAACAACAACGCCCCCTTCCTGCCAGCGGGAATGGGCTTGATCAATACTGATAGCTTCAAATTGTTCCATCGAAAGTGACAACCTTGTTAATAATGGACAGGATGTTAGTAACCACTGACGTCATGGCAACCCGAGGCGTCATTGTAACCCGCCTTCAACGGCATAAAACCCATCTGATTATAAGGTTATTTATAAAAACAGTGCTTCACTAGTGTGGAGAGTAACGACAAAACAGCACAATTCCAGCCGAATATCCCTTCTTTTAATGTGACAACTATCATCATATTGTTAGGTTCGTCACGCATAAATGTTTTTATTTGGTTAACCATTGGCTGGTTTGTTTGTTTTCGATTATCATAATGCTCGAAAACGAACATTTTGATTTATTCGAGGGTGGAGGAAGAAACGTGGAAACCAAAGATCTAATCGTTATCGGCGGCGGAATTAACGGTGCAGGCATCGCCGCAGATGCGGCTGGGCGAGGGTTATCAGTCCTGTTGTTGGAAGCGCAGGATCTTGCCTGTGCCACGTCCTCCGCCAGTTCCAAACTGATTCACGGTGGCCTGCGCTACCTTGAGCACTATGAGTTTCGTTTGGTCAGCGAAGCGCTGTCTGAGCGCGAAACGCTGCTGAAAATGGCCCCGCACATTATTTTCCCCATGCGCTTTCGTTTGCCCCATCAGCCGCACCTGCGTCCGGCCTGGATGATTCGTATCGGCCTGTTCATGTATGACAACATCGGCAAACGCGTCAGCCTGCCTGCCAGTAAAGGCCTGAAATTCGGCGCAGATTCTGTACTTAAGCCTGAATTGAAGCAGGGCTTTGAATATTCTGACTGCTGGGTGGACGATGCGCGTCTGGTGGTGTTAAACGCGCAGGAAGTGACAAAACGCGGCGGAGAAGTCCGTACCCGCACCAAAGTGACCCGCGCTCGCCGTGAACAAGGCGTATGGATTGTGGATGCCGTTGATTCACTGACCGGCGAAACCTTCACCTGGCGTGCCAAAGGTCTGGTGAACGCCACGGGCCCGTGGGTGAAAGAATTCTTTGATGACGGCCTGCAACTGAAATCGCCTTACGGCATCCGTTTGATCAAAGGCAGCCACATCGTGGTGCCAAAAGTTCATAACCAGCCGCAGGCGTATATTCTGCAAAACAAAGATCACCGTATTGTGTTCGTGATCCCGTGGCAGGATGACTACTCAATCATCGGCACGACCGACGTGGAGTACAAAGGCAATCCGCACGATGTGAAGATCGATGACAACGAAGTCGCCTACCTGCTGGACGTGTATAACGACCATTTCAAACAGCAGCTTACGCGTGACGATATCGTCTGGACTTACTCTGGCGTGCGTCCGCTGTGTGATGACGAGTCCGATTCCCCGCAGGCGATTACCCGTGACTACACGCTGTCAGTCGATGATGATAACGGTCAGGCTCCACTGCTTTCCGTGTTTGGCGGCAAGCTAACGACATACCGTAAGCTGGCAGAGCACGCGCTGGATAAGCTGCACAAATACTACCCGCAAGCGGGTAAAGCCTGGACGAAAGGCGCAGTACTGCCGGGTGGTGATATCGCTGGCACGCGTGATGACTACGCCGCCGCACTGCGTCGCCGCTTCAACCTGCCGGAATCACTGACGCGCCGTTACAGCCGCACCTACGGTTCAAACAGCGAACTGATTCTGGCAAACGTGAAAGGCCTCAGCGACCTGGGTGAAGATTTCGGTCATGACCTGTATGAAGCAGAACTGCGCTATCTGGTCGAAAAAGAATGGGCCGTTATGCTTGATGACGTCATCTGGCGCCGCACCAAACTGGGCATGCGCTTCGATGATGCACAGAAACAACGCATCAGCGACTGGCTGGCAAACCATTACCAGCAGATAGCAAAAGCGGGCTAATCAGCGGTTATCACAAGCGCCTTTTAGTGCAAATACAAAAGCGCCGTAGGTTTTTGCCTACGGCGCTTTTTCATATCATCAACGCGCAATCACAACCGTATCGGTTTAATATTCCAGATATCCTCTGCATATTCGCCGATGGTGCGGTCAGACGAGAAATAGCCCATGTTGGCAGCAGCGCAACGGGGAATATCAAGCACGCCAATGCAGCTTGAAGTTGTCTCAATATATCAGGATGATACAGTATCAATATTGGCTTTAATGTTATGAGTAATACAATTAAGGATGATGATGAACCAGGATACATCGTTAAAAGCAGGTAATAATAGGGTAAAGATAAACAAGTCATCTGTTATTTATATTTTTTTATCACCAACGTTTCTTTGGTGTTTTTTATCATTCTTATATGCTTTTTTTTGCGGTGATCGATATAGTGATACTAATTTTTTTAATAGCTGGGATTTTGCGGCAGGAATTATTATATCCGGTTACATCATACTTGTTGGGATTGTTTCTATTTGCTTACATTTCATAATGAAAAAGTATTTTATGGTCACGATGGCGGGCTTTATTTTTTTATTTATCATTACAGCCATAGATTTGGATTACATAGATTCATTTTTATTTTTTATCATTCTGCTCACTATTCCAATCTTTGGCTCATTGACTTTGAGATATCTGCATAAAAAATACATGCATCATGAGGACTAACGATAATAAACAGGCGCTCATTGAGCGCCTGTTATCTTTTTAAAAATTAACCCTCAAGAGGTCTTCTCTCATCACAACCGTATCGGTTTAATATTCCAGATATCCTCTGCGTATTCGCCGATGGTGCGGTCAGACGAGAAATAACCCATGTTGGCAATATTCTGGACGGCACAGCGTGCCCATTCATCCTTTTTCTCATACAGCTCATCAACCCGATCCTGCGTATCCACATAGCTGCGGTAGTCTGCCAGTAGCTGGTAGTAATCGCCAAAATTCACCAGTGAATCAAACAGGTCGCTGTAGCGTCGGCTGTCATCAGGGCTGAAGACGCCTGTAGTAATTTGTGTCAGTACACGGCGTAGTTCTTCATCCTGATCGTAATACTGTCGCGGGTTGTAGCCGTTCTGACGCAGCGCTTCGACCTGCTCAGCCGTATTGCCAAAGATAAACATGTTCTCTTCGCCAATGTGTTCCAACATTTCGACATTCGCCCCATCCAGCGTGCCAATCGTCAGCGCGCCGTTCAGAGCAAACTTCATATTACTGGTCCCGGATGCTTCCGTCCCCGCCAGCGAGATCTGTTCAGAAAGATCCGCCGCCGGGATGATCAACTGTGCCAAGCTCACGCTGTAGTTCGGGATGAAGACGACTTTCAACCGATCGTGCAGGGTCGGATCGTTGTTGATCACCTTCGCGACGTCGTTGATCAAGTTAATAATGTGCTTCGCCATATAATAGGCGGATGCGGCTTTGCCCGCAAAAATGACGACACGCGGCACACGCTCGACCTCGGGGTCATCCTTAATGCGGTTATAGAGTGTGATAACGTGCAGCACGTTCAGCAGTTGCCGTTTGTATTCGTGAATACGCTTAATCTGCACATCAAACAGCGACTCAGGGTTAACCACAATATTCAGCGTTTCCGCCATATAGGTCGCCAAGCGCACTTTGTTCTTCAGCTTCACCTTACTGATTTTCTGCACAAACGCTGGATAATCGATGTGCTGTTTCAGCTCGCTCAGTTGGCTCAGGTCGGTGCGCCAGGTCTGGCCTATCGTGTCGTCCAGCAGTTTGGAGAGCGATGGGTTGGCGAGCGCCAGCCAACGGCGCGGCGTCACACCGTTAGTTTTATTGCAGAACCGATTAGGGAAGAGGCGGGCGAAATCAGCAAACAGAGACTGCACCATCAGATCCGAGTGTAGCTCCGATACGCCGTTCACCTTATGGCTGGCGACCACGGCCAGCCACGCCATCCGCACCTTACGCCCGTTGTTTTCATCAATGATGGAAACCCGCGCCAACAGATCGTTGTCATCAGGCGCTTCTTTCTGAACGTACTCCAGAAAATGTTCGTTAATTTCGAAAATCAATTGCAGATGGCGCGGCAGGATTTTACCCAGCATATCAACCGGCCAGGTTTCCAGCGCTTCCTGCATCAGCGTGTGGTTGGTGTAGGAGAAGACTTTCCTCACCACCGTCCACGCCTCTATCCATTTAAATTTATGCTCATCGATCAGCAAACGCATCAACTCAGGGATAGCCAGCACCGGATGCGTATCGTTCAAGTGAATGGCGAACTTCTCCGCCAAATTGCTGTACGTTTTATGCATCATCCAGTGGCGATTGAGAATGTCCTGCACCGTGGCGGAAACCAGGAAGTATTCCTGACGCAAACGCAGCTCGCGGCCTGAATAGGTGGAATCATCGGGATACAGCACGCGCGACACGTTTTCCGAGTGGTTTTTATCTTCCACCGCCGCAAAGTAGTCGCCCTGATTAAATTTACCCAGATTGATTTCGTTACTGGCCTGCGCGCCCCACAGACGCAAAGTATTGGTGGCGTCGGTATCAAAACCGGGAATGATTTGGTCGTAGGCACAGGCAATGACTTCTTCCGTTTCCAGCCAGCGCATTTTGCTGCCTTCCTGCTGAATTCGGCCACCGAAGCGCACTTTGTAGCGCGTGCTGTGGCGCGGGAATTCCCACGCATTACCGTATTCCAGCCAGTAGTCCGGCGATTCCGCCTGCCTGCCGTTAACGATATTCTGTTTGAACATACCGTATTCGTAGCGAATACCGTAGCCGCGCCCCGGCAGCGCCATCGTCGCCAGCGAATCCAGGAAACAGGCAGCCAGACGCCCCAGGCCACCGTTCCCTAGACCGGGATCGTTTTCTTCCTGTAGCAGATCGTCCAGTTCCAGTCCCATGCCATCCAGCGCGGCCTTCAGATCGTCATACAATCCCATCGCCAGCAGCGCGTTCGACAGCGTCCGCCCGAGCAAAAATTCCATCGACAGGTAATAGACCTGCCGCACATCCTGCGAAAGCTGTGCCCGATTCGAGCGCAGCCAGCGCTCTACCATCCGGTCACGCACGGCCAGCAGCGTGGCGTTCAGCCAGTCATGTTTATTCGCAATGGAGGGATCTTTCCCCACGCTAAACATGAGCTTGTAAGCAATAGAGTGTTTCAGCGCTTCCACACTGAGCGTTGGTGAAGTATAGATAAACGGCGAGTTCATAATATTCATTCCCAAGTGAGTGTTACCCTACCCTGTCGTTTTCAGATTGCACGAGGATGACGCGCAGCAGGAAAACTAGTGGGTATACAAGCGTTGATAGAGCGCACCATAAGCCTGAGCAGCAACCTGCCAACCAAAATCCATCGCCATCGCCTGACGCTGCACATAGCGCCATAGCGTGGGTCGGGACCACAACACAAACACACGACGAATCGCGCGGGATAGCGATCCCACACTGCAATCGTTAAAGACGAACCCACTTGCCAGCCCATCCGCCAGATTCTCCAGCGAACAGTCCGATACCGTATCCGCCAGCCCGCCGGTTCGGCGCACCAGCGGCAACGTGCCATATTTCAGGCCGTAGAGCTGCGTTAACCCGCAAGGCTCAAATCGGCTCGGCACCATGATGACATCCGCGCCGCCAATAATGCGGTGCGAGAAGGACTCGTGATAGCCAATCTGTACGCCAACCTGGCCATGATATTCCGCCGCAGCCGCCAGAAAGCCCTCCTGTAAATCCGCATCCCCTGCGCCTAGTACCACCAACTGTCCGCCCTGTTCCAGCAGATCCGGCACCGCACTTAGCGCGATATCGAGCCCTTTCTGACTGGTCAGGCGACTGACGATGGCAAAAACCGGGGCCTTGTCGTCCACCTTCAGGCCCATCGCCGTTTGGAGATGCCGCTTGTTTGCGGCTTTGTCCGCTAAAGCATCCCGGGAGTAATGGCTGGTGAGTAAAGGATCGTGCGCCGGATTCCAAATCGTTTCGTCTACGCCATTGAGGATGCCGGACAGCCGTCCTTCTTCTTCCCGCGTTTTCAGCAAGCCTTCCATACCGTAGCCATAAGCCGGCAGCGTAATCTCGTGCGCGTAGGTTGGGCTCACGGTCGTAATATGGTCAGCGTAGTACAACCCCGCCTTGAGATAGGAAATCTGGCCGTAAAACTCCAGCCCGTACACCTGAAAGAACTCGCTCGGCAGTTGGAGATTCGGCATATGCCGGGCATCAAATAGCCCCTGATAGGCCAGATTGTGAACGGTAAAGACCGATTTCGCCGGACGGTTGCGCGCCGCCATATAGGCGCAGGTCAGCCCCGCGTGCCAGTCATGAGCATGCACAACATCAGGTCGCCAATACTGATCCAGCCCGCCTGCCATTTCGCATCCCATCCACCCCAGCAGCGCAAACCGCAGGTAGTTGTCGGCATACGCATAAAGCGCCGGGTCGTGATAAGGGCTGCCCGCGCGTTCATACAGCTCAGGCACGTCAATCAAATAAATACCAACGCCGTTAAAATGGCCGAACAGCAGCGTGACGTGTCCCGCGAAGGTATCCAGCTCACGCACGACCTGTAGGTTGGCGATGCCTTTTTTCAGATCGGGGAAGGCAGGCAGGATGACACGGGCATCCATACCCGCCGCAATCTGCGCGCCGGGCAACGCACCAGCCACATCCGCCAGTCCACCGGTTTTCAATAGTGGAAATAGCTCCGAACAAACATGTAAGACCCGCATTATTACTCCCGTTTTGTTCCGATGGTGTTTACAGCTTTTCCAACATTGATCGCGTGACCAGCACGATCCCCTCTTCTGAACGGTAAAAACGACGGCTATCCTCTTCCGCGTTTTCACCAATCACCATGCCTTCCGGCAAGTGGCAGGCACGATCGATGACACAACGGCGTAAACGGCAGGAGCGCCCCACGTTGACATCCGGCAGGATCACCGTCGAATCGATACTGCAAAACGAATTCACCCGCACGCGCGGGAACAGCACGGAATGCGTGACCACAGAACCGGAGACGATGCAGCCCCCGGATACCAGCGAGTTCATCGTCATGCCATGACTGCCGGAACGGTCCTGAACAAATTTGGCGGGCGGCAGCGATTCAATCGCGGAACGAATCGGCCAGTGCCGATCGTACACATCCAGTTCCGGCGTAACGGACGCCAAATCGAGATTGGCGCGCCAGTAGGCTTCCAGCGTGCCGACATCCCGCCAATACTGGTGTTCATCTTCGCCCGACGTGACGCACGACAGCGTAAAAGGATGCGCCCAGGCCAGACGCTGCGAGACAATCTTCGGAATCAGGTCCTGCCCAAAGTCGTGGGCAGAATCCGTCGCGTTACGATCCGCTTCCAGTAATTGATAAAGATAGTCCGCATTAAAAACATAGATCCCCATGCTCGCGAGCGCCATATCGGGGTTATCCGGCATCGGCGTCGGGTTATCCGGTTTTTCGGCAAAATCGAGGATGCGATGCTGTTTGTCGACGCTCATGACGCCAAAGGCGCTGGCTTCTTCTATCGGCACGGGCAGGCAGGCGACGGTACATTCTGCCCCCTTCTCCACGTGATCAATCAACATACGTGAGTAGTCCATCTTGTAGATGTGATCGCCCGCGAGGATCACTACATACTCCGCACGATAGCGCCGAATAATGTCGAGATTCTGACAAACCGCATCCGCCGTTCCCCGATACCAGTGATCGGTAGAATGGCGCTGCTGCGCAGGAAGCAAATCGACAAATTCGTTCATTTCTGCGTTCAGAAATGACCAGCCGCGCTGAATGTGCTGCACCAGCGTATGCGACTGGTATTGCGTAATCACGCCAATACGGCGGATGCCGGAATTCAGGCAGTTAGAGAGCGCGAAATCAATAATGCGAAATTTGCCGCCAAAATGGACGGCGGGCTTGGCACGCAACGCCGTCAGCCCTTTCAGTCGCGTTCCACGGCCTCCGGCCAAAATTAATGCCACGGATTTCAAAGGGAGCTGTCTTGCCAACATCAGAGGGTCATGCTTGTCGTTATTCACCATGGCTATCTCCTGATTATTCTTTTAATGGCTTGCGCTTAGGCGGTCTGTTTTATCAAGACGCCTACCGCCTGCGCTTGTCCGTGCCAAACTCCACCCTCAGGCGGATTCGTCTCATCAAACGGCGGTGAAACCTGCCAGTGGCCTTCTGGCAAAATGAACGCACCGGCATGCAGGCTGGCGTTAAACAACACGAGCCAACGACCGGAAAGTAAAATCTGTAGCTGATGCTCCCCTTGCTCCCATTGCTGCGGCGTCAAAGGCTGCCCTTCTCGGTTCAGCCACTGCACCGCTCCATCCCCTTCTTGCCACCACGTTTCCTGCTGTAATGCCGGAATCGTGCGGCGTAACTGGATCAATCCGGCGACAAACTCACGCAGTGTGCTATTCGCATTTTCCCAGTGCAGCCAGGTCAATTCGTTGTCCTGACAGTAGGCGTTGTTGTTGCCCTGCTGGCTGTGTCCCAGTTCATCGCCCGCCAGCAGCATTGGCGTTCCCTGCGACAGAATCAGCGTCGTCAGCAGCGCCTTCTGGCTGGCTAGTCGGCGTTGAAGGATGTCGTCATCGGCTTCCAGCCCTTCCGTGCCGTGGTTATTGCTGAAATTGCTACCTGTGCCGTCGCGGTTGCCCTCGCCGTTGGCGTCATTGTGCTTATGGTTGAAACTCACCAGATCGCGCAGCGTAAAGCCGTCATGGGCCGTCAGTTTGTTGATAGAGGCGTAAGGTAGGCGGTCGCGCTGCTGGAAGATGTCGCTGGAGGCAGCAAAACGGCGGGCGAATGCGCCAAGAGAAATGTCACCATGCAGCCAAAAGCGGCGCATATCGTCACGGTAGCGGTCGCTCCACTCAGCAAACGGTGTCGGGAATTGACCGAGCTGATAACCGCCATGCCCGATGTCCCACGGCTCGGCGATCAGCTTGCAGCCCTGTAAGCGGCTATCATTTTTCATGGCAGACAGCAGCGGCGCATCGGCGTGAAAATCCGGGGTACGCCCCAGCACCGTTGCCAGATCGAAGCGGAAACCATCAACGTGGCAGACCTCGCGCCAGAAGCGCAGGCAGTCCATCACCCAATCCATCACCGCCGGATGATTCAGGCGCAGCACATTGCCGCAGCCGGTCCAGTTATGGTATTCGCCGTTTTCAGTCAGCCAGTAGTAGCTACGGTTGTCGATACCGCGCTGGCACAGCGTTGGCCCTTCGACGTCCAGCTCGGCGCTGTGGTTAAACACCACATCCAGAATGACCTCGATACCCGCGTTGTGCAGCGCCTTCACCGCATCGCGAAATTCATTCAGCGCATCGTCACCCGCGGCCAGGCTGTTATCTACGGCAAACGGCAGCAGCACGTTATAGCCCCAGTAATTACGCAGCCCCAGTTGCTGAAGCCGGGGTTCATCGGCATGCTGCTGCACCGGAAGCAGCTCCAGCGCCGTGATGCCCAGCGACGTCAGATAGCCAATCATCACCGGATGGCCTAACGCCGCATAGCTACCGCGAATGTCTTCGGGGATATCGGGATGCAGTTGCGTCAGCCCACGGACATGTGCCTCATAAATCACCGTCTGATTCCAGGGCGTGTGCGGATGCTGGTCATCCTGCCAGTCGTAATCCTCAGCCGTAACGACGCACTTCGCCATGATGCCAGCGCTATCGCGCTCATCACGTTGATCAATCCCGCCTTGCAGGCAAACGTCATCCACCACCCAGCCGTCAAGCTGGCGCGCGCACGGATCCAACAGCAGTTTATGCGGATTGAAGCGCAAACCCTGCGACGGTTCAAACGGCCCATCGACCCGGAAACCGTAGCGTAGCCCCGGCTGTGCATCGGGGAGATAGCCATGCCAGATATCTCCGCTGCGTGCGGTCAGTTCGATGCGCTGTTCCTGCTGACGTTCGTCAAACACGCACAGCTCAACCCGCTCTGCATCTGCCGAAAACAGGGCGAAATTCACGCCCTGTCCATCAAAACTGGCTCCCAGCGGCGTCGGCTTGCCCGTCTGCAATTCTGCCATTTACGTCTCCTTCACCAGATACAGCGTGGCAAGCGGCGGAATGGTCAGAACCAGAGAATGCTGGCGCTGGTGGCTGGCCTGTTCCTCGCTGTAAATCGTCCCGATATTGCCCGCATCGCTACCGTTGTAGTGAACCGAATCCGTGTTGATCGCTTCTCGCCAGCCGCCCGGCTGGTTGATGCCGATCCGATAGCCGTAACGCGGCACTGGCGTGAAGTTGCTGACCACCAGCACTTCATTGCCTTGCTCATCACGCCGGACAAAGGCAAAAACCGAGTTTTCCCGATCATCCACCACCAGCCATTCAAAGCCCTGCGGCTGGAAATCCAGCTGATACAGCGATGGCTGCTGGCGATAGTAGTGGTTGAGATCGCGCACCAGTGTCTGCACGCCGCGGTGCCAGCCTTCCGGTTCATCCAGCAGATGCCAGTCCAGACTGGCGTCGTGGTTCCACTCACGCCCTTGCGCAAATTCGCCGCCCATAAACAGCAGCTTCTTGCCGGGATACGCCCACATAAAGCCGTAATAAGCGCGTAAATTGGCAAATTTCTGCCAGACATCGCCGGGCATGCGATCCAGCAGCGAGTGCTTGCCGTGCACCACTTCATCGTGAGACAGCGGCAGCACGAAATTCTCGCTATAGGCGTACAACATGCCGAATGTCAGCAAATCGTGATGATATTTGCGGTGAACCGGATCGAGCTGCATATAGGCCAGCGTGTCGTGCATCCAGCCCATATTCCACTTGTAGTGAAACCCTAAACCGTTGCAATCCGGCGGCAGCGTGACGCCCGGATAATCGGTGGACTCTTCAGCCAGCGTGATCGCCGCGGGCGCGGCATGACCCAGCATGTGGTTGGTGTAGCGCAGAAACGAGATAGCTTCGAGATTCTCTTTACCGCCGTAATGGTTCGGCACCCACTGCCCTTCGCTGCGGCTGTAGTCGCGGTAAATCATGGAAGCCACGGCGTCGACCCGCAGGCCGTCGATGCCATAGCGCTCCATCCAGAACAGCGCATTGCCCGCCAGATAGTTACGCACTTCATGGCGGCCATAGTTATAAATCAGTGTGTTCCAGTCCTGATGATAGCCTTCGCGCGGATCGGCGTATTCATACAGCGCGGTGCCGTCAAACTGCGCCAAACCGTATTCGTCACCGGGAAAATGCCCCGGCACCCAGTCCAGCAGGACGTTAATGCCCGCGTCATGGAGCGCATCAACAAAGGCTCTGAACTCCGACGCGGTGCCGAAACGGCGCGTTGGCGCATACAGCCCCAGCGGCTGATAGCCCCAGCTACCATCGAACGGATGCTCGTTAATCGGCATCAGCTCCACGTGCGTGAAGCCCATGTACTGCACATAATCAATCAGTTGATTCGCCAATTCCTGATAGCTCAGCCAGAAATTGTTATCCGTATGCCGCCGCCAGGAACCGAGATGAACTTCATAAATGGAGATCGGTGAACGCAGGCCGTTCGCCTCACGCCGGGCATCGCTGGTCGGGACTTTCTCAGGCAGCGGCGTAATCAGCGATGCGGTATCCGGGCGCATCTGCGCTTCAAACGCATACGGATCGGCCTTCAACCGGACGTTCCCGTGGCTGTCGAACATTTCGTATTTGTAGAGCTGTCCCGCTTTCACATCGGGTAGAAACAATTCCCAAATACCGTTTTCCTGTCGCAGCCGCATCGGGTGACGTCGGCCATCCCAGAAGTTGAACTGCCCCACCACTGAAACGCGCTGAGCATTCGGTGCCCAGACGGCAAAGCGCGTGCCTTCAACACCGTCCAGCGTTTCCAGATGTGCGCCTAGCCGCTCGTAAGGCCGCAGGTGCGTGCCTTCAGCCAAAAGCCAAATGTCCATATCCTGCAACAGCGGGCCAAAACGGTAAGGATCTTCAATCACCCAGGTTTCTTCACCCCAGGTCACGGCCAGTTGATAACGGAAGGCATTTTTCCGGCGCGGCACCAGGCCACAAAAAAAACCGCGTTCGTCTACACGATCCAGTTCGACAATTTTTCGTCCATTGCTGGCATCCACAACCCAGACTGCCTGCGCATCCGGCAGCAGTGCACGAACTTCAAGACCTTTGGAGGAATGATGCATACCTAACAGCGAAAACGGGTCGGCATAGTGCCCGGAAATAAGTGAATTAATCGCCTCAGAAAACGCTGACATGGTATCCATCCTCTGATTAACCATTTGAATTAAATAAATAAGTAATATAAAAAACGCATTACGTTGCGCTTATATTCTCCCGTTACTTATTTTTAACAAAAAACCAATAAAAATAACGGGTTATTAGCTTGCTAATGAATAACGGCGACGTGTAAAAATAATGAATACTATGAAAGAGTTCTTGAACCACGCCCCCTAATTCAGCGTAGTCAAAGAACGCAGAAATATCCGAGAACGGATGAAATTTTTCCGTTTATATTTATATGAATAAGTTATGACACGGGATAATTAGCATCTTTTGTTTAAAGATCGATTCGTCCGCGAGCAAAAAGCAGTACAATTTGGCGATTATGTATGTTGCAAATTGTGCGTGAAGAGACCCCGCCCATGGTTAGCCAGGTTGATCTGATTCTTTCCCTTTTACAGCAGATGTGCGTTTATCTGGTTATCGCCTATCTGCTCAGTAAAACACCGCTGTTTATCCCGCTGATGCAGGTCACCATCCGTCTGCCGCACAAGCTGGTCTGCTATCTGGTTTTTTCCGTGTTTTGCATTATGGGAACCTATTTCGGCCTGCATATAGACGATTCTATTGCCAATACCCGCGCAACGGGCGCCGTGCTCGGCGGCATGCTGGGCGGCCCTTCCGTCGGCTTTCTCGTCGGGTTAACGGGCGGATTACACCGCTATTCGATGGGCGGTATGACCGCGCTGGCCTGTATGCTATCGACGATTGCCGAAGGCCTGCTCGGCGGGCTGTTACACCGCTATCTGGCACGCCGCAACCGCATCGATTTGCTGTTTCAACCCCTCGCCGTCGGCCTGACCGCGCTGGTTGCGGAGATACTGCAAATGGCGATTATCCTGCTGGTCGCCCGTCCGTTTGATAATGCCGTTGAATTGGTTCGAGATATCGCCTTACCGATGATGATCACCAACACCATCGGTGCTGCCATGTTCATGCGCATCCTGCTCGACAGACGCGCCATTTTTGAAAAATACACCTCTGCGTTTTCCGCCAAGGCGCTGCAAATCGCCGCCCGCGCCGAAGGGGCGCTGCGTCAGGGATTCAACCCACAAAACAGTATGCGTGTCGCCCGTATTTTGTATGAAGAGTTAGGCGTGGGTGCTGTAGCCATTACCGATCGTGACAAACTGCTAGCCTTCATCGGACTGGGCGACGACCACCACAATGTCGGTGCACCTATCACGTCATCACACACCCGTCGAGCGATAGACAACAATCAGGTGGTGTACGCCGACGGCAACGAGGTGTCTTATACCTGTTCAGTTTCATCACACTGCAAACTCGGCTCCACGCTGGTGATCCCGCTGCGTGGCGAAGATCAGCGCGTTGTCGGCACGATCAAGCTTTATGAGCCCAAGAATAAGCTATTTTCCAGCATTAACCGTACGCTCGGGGAAGGGATCGCGCACCTGCTTTCCGCACAGATTCTGACGGGCCGTTTTGAACAGCAGAAACAGCTGCTGGCCCAGTCGGAAATCAAGCTGCTACACGCGCAGGTCAACCCGCATTTTCTGTTTAACGCGCTCAATACGCTGTCCGCTGTGATACGACGCAACCCCGACCACGCTCGCCAGCTGGTGCTGTCCCTATCGACGTTTTTCCGTAAAAACCTCAAGCGCAGCAACGATGAAGTGTCGCTTAATGACGAGCTGGAGCACGTTAACGCCTATCTCGAAATCGAAAAGGCGCGCTTTGCCGATCACCTGACGGTAGACATTTCGCTGCCGGAAGCGCTGCGTGAGGCACGGTTACCCGCGTTTTCCCTGCAACCGATTGTCGAAAATGCGATTAAGCACGGTATCTCACAGATGATTGAAAGCGGTCATATCCATATCAGCGGACGCCTGCACGCCAACACGCTGGAGCTGTCAGTGGAAGATAACGCCGGCACCTATCAGCCCCGTAGCGGCGGCGATGGGCTAGGCATGAATCTGGTCGACCGCCGCATCAAAGCACGCTACGGCAACCGCTATGGCATCACGGTAGTCAGCGAAGCGGATAAATTCACTCGGGTCGAAGTGCGCGTCCCGCTGATCTCACCCCGTCAGGCATTGAAACAGTTGGATAGCGTGGCGTGATGGGGAGATAAAGGCGTTGCGGATTGAATGTTGCAGATTAAACACAGCATGAATCTGCAACACGCCATAACGTCAACGTTTCTGCAAGCAACGAATATTGTCGTTGATACGATCCTGAATAGTACGGAGCGTATCCTGCGTGATGCATCCAGGGAAGCTATCTGCAGCTCTCTTCGCGAAACTGGCGGCGACCTCGCCGTATTTCTCTATGATGATATCCACCTGTGAGGATGTCAGGTCAGCTTCCTGCACACCGAGTTTATGGAGCGATTTCCGAGAGATTTCTAATGCTTCTCCCATCACGTCCATTTGATGATATCCTCCCGGACCTTCGCAGTAGGTGACATCATAGGCTGGTGCTAGTTGCCACTGACCGGTCGATGACATGATATAAGCGAAATTCTTCGGATGATCGTCCCGGTTATTGAAAATAACGTTAAAGACAACCCGTTCAAAGGCCAGCTCTTTTTCCCTTACATCATTGGTGCATAGCTGAGTTGCGCGCAGAAAATTCGTGTAGTCCAACGAGCCAGGACTCTGGTAGTTTGCCCCAGTGAAAGCAGCCAGACTTTGCATCGGGATACGTAAGCCATTTTGTCGGTCAAATCGCCTGCTGGCAAACGCCGCCTGTCCGTTGGGCAACTCAAAATATTCTGTGTCTGGCGTGTGGATATGACATTCTCGCAGGCATTGCGCATAGACCGCCTCGATAGCACAAACTTCTGGATGTTCCTGTCTTGCCGGAAACTTAAACAGCCAGGCCTCCAGATCCGATACAGCAGATGTCGTAAATGTTTTGGCTCCTGGGTCACGATACAGCAGCGCTTTGGGCCTCGCTCCTTGAGGCGATCCCCCCATCTGCAATAGCCTTTGTAGGAACGCCCCGCCTTCTCCCTCTAGCACTTCCTGAACTTCTGCAGACAGTTGGGCAAGCGGAATATCCTCAACCACCGCAGCGGCTTCAGGCTGGGAAGGTTCGAACGACATCGCTCCCATCGCATTGCTGCCGATATAGGTCAGCCGTTCCAAAGGACCGATACGCGCAGCATTGAGGCCACGGAGCCTGAACAGACGATCCATCAGTAACATGCCCCAACCGTCAGGAAGCGAATCATAGACAGGTCCCGGCAAACCCAGTTGATGTGAGGGAAAGTCTCGGGATAGCTTTGGTCCTTTCAGGGGCAATCTTAAGGACGACAACTCTAGCCCACGACGCATGGCCTCCTCACTGTACTCAAACATAATCAGTGGGCGACCAGTCAGCGCGGTAGAAGAGACCAGCGTTCCCCATTGCCAGCGCTCCCCCCATCCCTCGTAGTACACGTCAACTTTACTCACCATCGTTAGAACTCCTTTTTATACGTTGGCGGGTGGCGTTTTTTTCGTAGCGAAGCAAGTCATCAAGGCTGTCTATTTTTGGCATAAACAGCGTCGCTAGCTCATTGCCTCGTCCAAGAACCATCGCCACTCTGACCACATTCTCAAACCCGACATTACGTCCAGACTCCAGATTGGATACGGTGTTGACGCCAACGCCTGACCGAGCAGCCACGTCTGACTGGGTCATCTGCTGTGATAACCGCTCCTTACGCAGTCGCTCACAGAGCAGTTTGACGATCTCGTCAGACTTACTCATAGATAAATCTATCATATTGTGAGTTATCCCGTATAAACGCACTTAACACCCAATATTATAGATTTATTTACTGTCATTCGACAGCAATGTGGAGTTAATTTCAGCAATAAACGCGATACGGCAATCCCTCAAAACCAAGCTCTGATAGAGATAAAATAAGCGAGTAAAAATTGCCGAAGACGTGACTAACAGAAGGGATTCGATCTTAGAAAGATGGCGCAACACCAACCGATGCTGCGCCAGAAAAGCACGAGAACTATAGCAATATAACTACATCAAGATAACTACAGCAGGATGCGCAGCATACGGCGCAGCGGTTCAGCGGCTCCCCACAGCAGCTGATCGCCGACCGTGAAGGCGGACAAGTATTCCGGCCCCATGTTCAGCTTACGCAGACGACCCACCGGCGTGGAGAGCGTGCCCGTTACCGCAGCAGGCGTCAGCTCACGCATGGTGATATCGCGATCGTTCGGTACCACTTTCACCCAGTCGTTGTGGGTTGCCAGCAGTTGTTCGATTTCCGGCAGCGCCACGTCTTTTTTCAGTTTAATGGTGAACGCCTGGCTGTGGCAGCGCAGTGCGCCGACACGTACACACAGACCGTCAACAGGAATGACGCTGCTGGTGCTAAGAATCTTGTTGGTTTCCGCCTGACCTTTCCACTCTTCACGGCTCTGGCCGTTATCCAGCTGTTTGTCGATCCACGGAATCAGGCTACCTGCCAACGGCACACCGAAGTTATCGGTCGGCAGCGAACCGCTACGGGTCAGCGCTGTCACTTTACGTTCGATATCCAGAATCGCAGAGGCCGGATCCTGTAGCTCTTTCGCCACTTCACCGTGCAACGACCCCATCTGAGCCAGCAGTTCACGCATGTGACGCGCACCGCCGCCAGAAGCTGCCTGATACGTCGCGGCAGAAACCCACTCCACCAGATTGTTCGCAAACAGGCCGCCCAATGACATCAGCATCAGGCTGACGGTGCAGTTACCGCCGGCAAAGGTTTTGATGCCTTTATCCAGACCCTGCTGAATCACACCGTGGTTAACCGGATCCAGAATAATAATCGCGTCATCTTTCATACGCAGCGAGGATGCGGCATCGATCCAGTAACCCTGCCAGCCACTTTCACGCAGCTTTGGGTAAACTTCATTGGTATAATCGCCGCCCTGACAGGTAATGATGATGTCCAGCGCGCGCAGTGCATCGATATTATAAGCATCCTGCAACACGCCTTTATGACCACCCAACGCCGGAGCAGGTTCGCCGTGCTGAGAAGTCGAAAAGAATACCGGGTGAATCACATCAAAGTCGCGTTCTTCCACCATGCGCTGCATGAGAACCGAGCCGACCATACCGCGCCAGCCAATAAAACCAACATTTTTCATGGTAACTGTCCTGCTTTGGGGGTAACAAAAAGAATTCTGGCTAACGTCGATAGCGCTCAGTGATTGCTGACTCGGTGACCTTCCGCAGAGGTCGCGCGCGTCGTGTCGTAAACCTGTAAATAATCGTGTCATTCAACCTTACAAAATGTACATAAAGTCGCAAGTGAATTTATTCGATAGTACGCCCTTTTTCAGCAGTCATTCTAATATCATCAACCTGACGCAGGATAATCACGTTGGTCAGCCCGTAAAGATGACCCAGGTCAGGAAACAAGGTTTCGGGAGTAAAAAACCAAAATGACAGAAATGATCTCCGCAACAGTGCTGCTGTTGCTCATTATGGATCCACTCGGCAATCTGCCGATTTTCATGTCCGTACTCAAACACCTCGACCCCAAACGCCGACGTGTGGTGTTGATCCGTGAAATGCTGATCGCACTCGGACTGATGCTGATTTTCCTGTTCGCCGGTGAACACATTCTGGCGTTCCTGAATCTGCGCACCGAAACCGTGTCGATTTCCGGCGGTATCGTGCTGTTCCTCATCGCGATTCGTATGATTTTCCCTTCGCAGGAAGGCAACAGCAGCGGCCTGCCTGCCGGAGAGGAACCGTTTCTGGTACCCATGGCGATTCCACTGGTAGCGGGGCCGTCAATCCTCGCGGCGCTGATGCTGCTGTCTCACCAGTACCCCAATCAGCTACCTCACCTGACGCTGGCGTTGTTTATCGCCTGGACGATTTCGTTCATCATCCTGCTGATGTCAGATGTGTTCTTGCGTTTGCTTGGTGAGAAGGGCGTGAGTGCGCTGGAGAAATTGATGGGCCTGATTCTGGTGATGCTATCGACGCAGATGTTCCTCGACGGCGTGCGTGCTTATATGAAGTTATAGCCGCTCCGGTGCCCCTTGTATCTTATACATAAATGCGCAAATTATTATGGGGTTGACGTTATCTGGCGTGAAAATTATGCAGCGGTGGGCATGACCACCGAGTGAGCGGCAGGGACGCCGCGAAAGACTGTGCCGCGCCGGGAGCGCGTCACAGTCGGCTCGAAAAGTGGTCATGAACGCCGATGGCACCGCTAGCGGCATAATTTAGCCAAAAGCCAGGGGGTCATGGGGCGAGCGGCGTTTGAGCCGCCCCATGTCGGGCGCGTGCTACGAAGTAGCATGAAAATAACGACATTATCGCGCACGAAACTGTCTCTTAATCGGCATAAAAAATGTGACTAAAAGCCCCTCCATAAGGAGGGGGATTAAACACATCAGAGGAAAATACTCCCCACTAGCGCGATCAGGAACGCGATACTGCCGAGCAGCGTTTCCATCACCGTCCAGGTTTTCAGGGTCGTTTTCTCATCCATTTCGAGGAAACGGCCAACCAGCCAGAAGCCTGAGTCGTTCACATGCGACAGCACGGTCGCCCCGCCCGCAATCGCTACCACGATAAAGCAGAGATCGAACTGGCTGAGACCAGGGGTCGCCGCCACCGCCGGTGCCATCAGCGCCGCCGTGGTCGTCAGTGCTACGGTTGCAGAACCCTGCGCCACACGCAGTGCAGCAGACACCACAAACGCCGCCACAATCACCGGCATACCGGTATCCGCCAGCGCGCCAGACAGCGCATCGCCGATGCCGCTGGAACGCAGAACGCCACCGAACATCCCGCCCGCACCGGTGACCAGAATAATCGAACAAACCGGCCCCAGCGCGCCTTCACAGATCTTCTCAAGGTGTCGACGGCTATGCTGGCCGCTGAACATAATCATGGCGAACAAGACCGTAATCAGCAGCGCAATCGGCGTTTTTCCTAACATACGCAGGAACTGCACCAGACCGCTATCACCGCTGATAACGCCCATTACTGTCAGGGTATTCAACCCGGTATCGAGGAAAATCAGGATCAGAGGCAACAACAGCACCCACATCACCACGCCAAACGCCGGCGGCGTATGCTTCTCATCCGCTTTGACATCGGTCAGGAAGGTAGACGGCAACGGCAAATGGAATTTCTTACCTGCCCACAGGCCGAACAGATAACCGCCCAGATACCAGGTAGGGTAAGCAATCACGGCACCAACCAGTACCAGCAGGCCAATGTTGGCACCCAGCAGTTCACTGGCCGCAACCGGACCGGGATGCGGCGGCAGCAAGGCGTGCATAACAGCAAACGCGCCCGCAGCAGGGAATGCATAGGTCAGCGTTGAGCCGCCAAAACGTTTCGCCACGCTGAAAATAATTGGCAGCATCACGATCAGCCCAGCATCGAAAAAGATCGGGAAGCCGAACAGCAGAGAGGCAAGACCCAGCGCGAAAGGCGCACGTTTCTCACCAAATTTATTGATTAGCGTATCCGCCAGCACATTTGCGCCACCAGTCACTTCCAGCAGGCGACCAATCATTGCCCCCAGACCAACCAGCAAGGCAACAGATGCCAACGTACTGCCGAAACCGCTGAGCAGCGTAGGAACGAGTTTCTCAAAAGGGGTTTTCGTCGCTAGCGCCGTGATCAGGCTCACCAACGTCAACGCCAAAAACGCGTGGACGCGGAAGCGCATAATCAGTACCAGTAACAGCGCGACCGCACCTGCGGCGATGGTTAATAGCACACTGGCGCTATAGGCGGATGTTATTTCTGTCATCGTTAATAATCTCTTTAGGGCACCCGGTCTGGATTGGCTGATTGTTTGTGAGGTGTATCACATCATCATTTGATACCGGTAACATGATACGGGTAACATGTTAAAATCAGGAACTATCAAACACCATTTAATTTACATTTTGAGATAGAGATCAAATTATGTCAGGTCGAAGCATTATTCTGATGGGCGTATCAGGCAGTGGAAAATCCTCAGTTGGCGCTGAACTTGGCCGCGCCATTCAGGCAAAATTTATTGATGGCGACGATCTGCATCCGCGCGCGAATATCCAGAAAATGGCCAGCGGTACGCCGTTGAATGACGACGATCGCGCACCGTGGCTGGAGCGACTCAGCGATGTTGCCTACAGCCTGGCGCACAAAAACGAGACCGGCATCATCGTCTGTTCCGCGCTGAAAAAGCGTTACCGCGACCGCCTGCGCGAAGGCAACGAAAAGATGGTGTTTATCTATTTGAAAGGCAGCTTTGAGCTGGTTCTGGAACGTCATAAAGCCAGAGCAGGCCACTTCATGCCGACAGACCTACTGAAAAGCCAGTTCGATGCGCTGGAAGAACCAGGTAGCGATGAGCCGGATGTCCTGAAAGTCGATATTGACGGCACCCGGGAAGAGGTCGTGCAGCGCTGCGTTGACGCACTACGCGCGGTAGGCTAACACAGCGGCTTAGAGGCTTTCGCCGTCCAGCACGGTAAAGCCGACATCGACCCTATCCTGCGTAACTGGCTCGCCCCGCAGACGAGCCAGCAGTTGTTCGGTGCCGACGCGTCCCATGTGTTCACGCGGCGTCAGTACGCTAGCCAGCTTCGGCACCATCGCCTGACCAATGTCGTGCCCGTGGAAACCGGCTACGCCAATGTCATCCGGCACGCGCAGCCCCTGCCGCTGACATTCGAACATCGCACCGACGGCTAAGTCGTCATTGGTACAAAATACGCTATCGACCTGTGGGTACTCCGCCTGCGTCTGCCGCAGCAGTTCGCCACCGAGCGAATAGGAAGACGCCCGCTCGCTCATCACGCAATAGCTCTTGAGCCCGCTTTCCCACATCGCTTGCTCGTAGCCCTGGCTGCGCATAATCGTACGCTCATCCTGACGCGCACCGAGATAGACGATATGACGATGCCCCAGAGCGACCATACGCAACGTCATCTGCCGGGCAGCTTCAACGTTATCAAACCCGACGGCCATATCCAGACAGGGCGAGACGGAATCCATCAGCTCGACGACCGGAATGCCGGCAACGTCCAGCATCTGGCGCGTTCGCGGCGTGTGGGTACGTTCGGCCAGAATAAGCCCATCGATGTGATACGACAGCAGTGACGTCAGACGCTGTTCTTCTCTGTCAGGATGATAGCCATAGTGCGCCAGCATGGTCTGGTAGCCGTGCGCTTCCGCCGTGCGTTCAATCCCGCGCAAGACTTCGGCGAAAACCTGATTGGTTAATGACGGCAGCAGCACACCAATCGCCCGGCTGGTGGAGCTGGCGAGCATATTCGGCGCGAGGTTGGGGATATAGCCCAGCTCATCCAATGCAATAGCGATCTTTTCCTGCAACGCGGCGGATACCTGAGCAGGATTACGCAAATAACGGCTTACCGTCATTTTGGTAATTCCAACACGGTCAGCAACGTCCTGGAGAACGGGTCTTTTTTTCTTCATCGTCGACTAAAATGCCTGAAAAACAGTAATCTAAGTCTAACAAAAAAAGCATAAAGAAAGTAAAGGCAAAGGGGCAGAATCTGCATGATGACGCCAGGCCGTGACAAATAAAAAGCCCGCGTCCTTTCCTACGTGGGCTTATTCACTTTTCTCACTCGCCGTTATACTGGCGGCAGATCAAACAGCAAGATTTCGCTGTCCTCGCTGGCGTGTACGGAGATCGCCGTTTCGTCCCACACGGCAAACGCATCGCTGGTTTCCGCTTTCTGGCCGTTAATCTCTACCGTACCGCGCACCACCTGAATCCAGACGCGGCGGTCAGCCTGAATCTGATACACCGATTGCTCCTTCGCTTTCAGCGCCCAGCGCCACAGCGTCATGTCCTGAAAGACTTTCAGCGAACCTTCACGCGCATCCGGAGACAGCACCAGCTGACGCCCTTGCTGTACATCAAAGCGCTTCTGCTCGTAGCGCGGCGTCAACCCGGTTTTTTCCGGGATAATCCAGATTTGATACAGGTGCAGCTGTTCATCTTTACTGGCATTGTATTCAGAGTGACGAATACCCGTGCCCGCACTCATAATCTGGAACTCGCCCGCTGGCACCTGCTCTTTATTTCCCATGCTGTCCTGATGTTCAACCGCACCAGATAATACATAGGTCAGAATTTCCATATCTTTATGCGGATGCGTGCCAAAGCCCTGACCGCCTTCGATATAGTCTTCATTAATAACGCGCAGTGCCGAAAACCCCATGAAATCAGGATCGTAATAATCGGCGAATGAGAACGTGTGCCAGCTGTCGAGCCAGCCGTGATTCGCATGTCCGCGATCTTGCGCTTGACGTAAATAGATCATGTTATTTCCTCCCGCGTTTTTGATAAGGAAAGTGTAACGGGCGGCGATAAATAAGATAGCGCAAAAAACTCACCGCTCTGTTCGAAAAATCAGAACGGGGTGAAGGGCAAAAAAGGAAGGCAAAAAATTCATCGCGTGTCAGCCTGAGACCACATGAACGCACAGGAAAAATGGACAATACCCACCCAGACCTGAAATTTGACATTGTCGCCGTTAGCCATTTATTTTGACGGGTGTCTGAATAACGTGATACCGAACACCGAACGTTCTCTACGCTTCCATTCGATTTGTCTTTCACTCCAAAAACTAAAATCCAAGGGAAAGTATTAATATGCAACATTTCCGTATAGCGCTTATTCCTTTCTTCGCTGCATTTTGTTTGCCAGCGTTTGCCCATCCCGACACGCTGGATACCGTAAAAGATGCTGAAAATAAGCTTAAGGCACGGGTGGGTTACACTGAGTTGGATCTCACCAACGGAATGATCTTGGAAGGTTATCGCCCCGAAGAACGTTTTCCAATGATGAGTACTTTTAAAGTACTGCTATGTAGTGCGGTATTATCACGTGTTGACTCTGGGAAAGAACAGCTCGATCGTCGCATACACTTCCATCAAAGTGACCTCGTTACATATTCGCCTGTCACTGAAAAGCATCTTACGGATGGTATGACCGTTGGAGAATTGTGCGATGCGGCTATCACCATGAGCGATAACACCGCGGCTAATTTACTTCTGTCAACCATCGGGGGACCGCAGGAGTTAACCATTTTTTTGCGCAAGACAGGTGATCATGTTACTCGTCTCGACCGTTGGGAAACAGCGTTGAATGAAGCCTTACCGGGTGACGAACGTGACACAACGACGCCTAAAGCGATGGCAGAAACACTGCATAAGCTATTAACTGGAAAGATACTTACTGTCGCCTCTCAGCAGCAATTAATGGACTGGATGGAGGCGGATAAAGTCGCAGGACCACTTTTGCGTTCGGCACTTCCGGCAGGCTGGTTTATTGCGGATAAATCTGGCGCGGGTGAACGTGGTTCTCGCGGAATCATCGCTGCACTGGGACCAGATGGTAAACCTTCCCGTATAGTAATTATCTACTTAACGGGGAGTCAGGCCACCATAGAGGAACGAAATAAGCAGATCGCAGAGATAGGGACTTCACTGATTAAGCACTGGTAACAATCAACGCTGGGTTCTGCTTCCAATGCCCCATCGTTCGGATAAACGTGGGCGTTTTTGCAAGAAGTCGTGATGAGCGGGAAAACCATCAACATGCACTCTTGTTGGCCATAACATAGCGTTGCAGCGCAACCACCACGCCTTCTTTGTCATTAGGCAAAAAAAAAGCCAGCACCCGAGCTGGCTAAATAATACTGGAAGCAATGTGAGCAATGTCGTGCCTTCACAGGGAAGCCGGATCGTCATGAACACCATAGGTAATTAACACAGGCGCATGACATCGTTCCCCGGAACGCACAGCAATAATAATCATTATCATTCGCACTTGTAAAGTGCTTTTTGCGATAAATTCTTATTCTCAATACGGACTGAGGAACAGCCCGTTTTGATCCCCTTCTGTTTGTTATTCTGGCTGCGCCAGTGACCTCGCCAACAAGGTGATCGGGTGTTCACACCGTTTGCTGGTCGACATCTCAATCTGCCATTTACAGGTTTCGCAGTCCGTCACCACAATATCGACCCCGCTCTCTTCAATCTGCTGGAACAGCGGTGCGCCAATACCTTGCGACGTGGCGTAATTCTCTTTCTTGAAGCCGTAGGTGCCCGCAATGCCGCAGCACTGGGAATCCAGCATCACCAGTTCAAGACCGGGAATGCGTTGCAGCAGCGCCAGGGTATACGCCGTCCAGCCCATTCGTTCCAGGTGGCAAGGTGTGTGATACGCCACCCGCAGCGGCAATTTACCCAGCGGCAGCGTGCGCCCTTCTTCTTCCAGCAGGCGGTAGAGCTGGCGCGTCACCAGTTCGACGCCGTCGCGCACATGGCCGTTATCCACGCCCAGCAGATGTGGGTATTCGTCCCGCAGCGTGAACGTACAGCTGGAGGACGTCGCGACCACCGGCAGGGATTTCTGATTGATTGCCTCATCCAGCGATTTGATATTCGCGTGTGCCTGCTTTCTGGCCTTGTCGTGAAAGCCATTAGCGATCAGCGGCACGCCGCAGCACTTCTCTTTATTCAGCAACTGGACGCCAATGCCCATCGCATTGAAGACCTGCACCAGATCTTTACCCAGCTGTGGATGGTTGTAGTTCACATAACAGCCGTGAAAGTAAGCGATCTGCTCATCATAAGCCTGCTGCTTTGCTGCCTGCTGGCGATACCAGCGCCGGAAGGTGCCGAATGAATATTTCGGCAACTGGCGACGATGGTCGATTTTCAACGCTTTATCCAGCAGGTGGCGCACCGGCTTCAGGCTGGTCGCCGTATTTACCAGCGGCGCAAACGGCGTGGCAATCGACCCCATGAGATCGGTATGGCTCAGAATCGCATCGCGTAGCGTCGGCTTGTGGGTGCTGTGCGTCCCCTTTGCACGCTGAATAATGTCGCCAATTTTGACATCCGACGGGCACGCGACCTCACAACGTTTGCAGTTGGTGCAGTATTTCAGCGCATCATCATACAGCGCCGGATCTTTACGCCGCAGGCGTTCGCCGTCCGGCCCAGCCTGTTTCGGGCCGGGATAAAGCGGGTTCACGCGAGAAACCGGGCAGTACGTGGTACAGACAGTACACTTGATGCAATCTTCAAAACTGTTATCGCTAAGCAGGCTCATGGGTTGCCCTCCTTCAAAATCTGTTCGGCAACATGAAGTGCGCTGAGCAAGGAAACCCCGGCTCCACATCCCTGTACAATCGGGTCGAAGCCTTCCAGCACCGCGCCAATCGCATACAGGTTGTTGACCGTTTCACCCCCAATGTACGGATGCAGATGTTCATCGACCATCGCGCCAAATTGCATATAAGGCTGCGGCGCAAACACATCCTGCTGGCTCCAGCCCTCGCGCTGGTCAGCGAATCGAACGTCCAGCCCAAAGACCGGTTCGGTCACCCGATCAAACTGCGTCACCAACCCGTTACTGAAGAAGCTGCCGCTCGCCAGCACCGCGTGCTTCGCCCGCAGCGGAATATCGCGATGATGGTGGCTATGGACAGCAATCTCCTGCGGCGACAGCGAGGCGCGCACCGCGCGATCGCCCGGCATCACCATGCCACCCAGTTGGCGAAAGCGCTGCGACAGCGCCTGATGCAGGCGTAACCCGAGCAATGACGGCGGCAATGTCGGCAACAGCAGCACCGGTTTACCTAACGCATCAGCGAGTTCATTGATGATTTCAGGGCTGTCCAATCCCAGACAGGCGGGCATGATGATGGCATCGTTCCCGTTAGCCAGAAGCGACAGCTCTTCCACCAGCGCAGAACGATTTTCCGGTCGGTCGAGCACGCGGGCGATATTGACCGCGCGGAATTCGCTGGGGTTCTGACGCAACCTATCCAGCACGGGCAGCTTGAGTTCATCACTGCGTGCCGCGATCCCCTGCGCCTGCAGCGTGCCGGCCACAATACGGGACTGAAAATCCAGAAAGCCTTCGATTCCCGCAATCAGCGGATTGTCGCCAAAGCGGGAATCCGGCAGACCGCGCGTTACGCCATCGACCGGACTCAGCCAGCAGGCGCGAAACTTACCTAACGGCGTCATGCGCCAGTGGTTCTGCTGATGATTGCCCTGCAAGGTGATATTGCTGCGTTCCAGCAATGCTTCAACCTGTGGCAACAGTGCCGAAACCGCCGCCGCGCCCATGCGGGAATAAGGATGATGAGGAGCCTGACGCGCCAATTCATCCAGCGCATCGAGCGGCTGGCTCACGGGCTGCCCGTCAGGCAGATGGGAGAGTAAATCCAGCGCGCCGGAAGAAAAATGCAGCGCATTCTGCCCCGCGCTGACAATCGCGCAGCGTTTCCCCTGCTCCGATAAGCGAATGCCGCAGGTCAATCCCGCCAGTCCGCCACCGATAATCACAACGTCATAGCGCATGACGATCCTCCTGACTGTCGCTGGCCGACAGGCCGCACAATCCCTGATAAATCCAGATGGTAAACTCGCTTTCGCGCAGCGCATTGCCCCACGCAATCGGGCGAATGCCTTTCCAGCGTTCGTTCAAAAACTGGCTGAGCTGCGTGAGCGACTGTTCTGGCGTCGCGGTGCCCAGACGGCACAGAAGACCCGCCGCCCGACAGGCGCACAGTTCACCCTGACAGGTGCCCATACCCACGCGGGTGCGCCGACGTAAATCAATCAGGTTATTCACCTGCAATGATTCCACGGCGTAGCGCACTTCTCCCGCCGTCACCGCCTCACACTCGCACACCAGACTGCGGTCCAGACGCTCACCGGACAGCATTCTTCCGGCACGCTCACCGTGGCGATAAATCGCCGAACCGCGCAGCGGCGCAGAGAGCGGTTTTGCCGCAGGATAAGCAGACAGGGCGTGAGGCGCAGATTTCACCTCCTCCAGCGATTCAGAACCGGGCAGAGGCGTCTGTGCCGTCGAGCAGGCCACGTCATGACCCAGCTTTTTGCAGATGGCGTCTGTCACCCACTCCGCCATCAGGCGGTAGGTCATCAGCTTGCCGCCGGTGATAGTGATAAACCCTTCCAGCCCGTCGCGGCAGGCATGGTCGAGCAGCACAATGCCACGGCTCACGCTACGGCCGCTCGGGTCGCTATCGCTGGCAACCAGCGGTCGGACACCCGCATAGGCGCGCAGAATGCGCGTGCTCGCCAACATCGGGGCCAGCATCGAGCCTTCCCGCATCAGCGTTTCCACCTCGGCAGGCGTCACCAGCATATTGTCGATTTGATCGTAATCGATGTGGGTTGAGGTGGTGCCAATCAGCGAAATGGTATCGCCCGGCACCAGAATGTCGGCATCCGCCGGTTTACGGCAGCGATTGATCACCATGTTGTTGATGCGGTGCCCAAGAATCAACAGCGCACCTTTTGCCGGGAACATGCGCACGCGCAGATCGGCATATTCCGCAATGTGTTGTCCCCAAATACCGCCCGCGTTGACTACCACCTGTGCATAGATTTCTGTTTCTACACCTTTTTTATGGTCGAAAACGCGCACGCCGGTAATACGATCGCCCTTGCGAATCAGCCCGATAACCTCGTGATAGGTCAAGACTTCCGCGCCGTGCTCGCAGGCATCAATCATGTTGGCCGCCGTCAGGCGAAAAGGATCGACCGAACCATCCGGCACGCGCACCGCGCCAATCAGCGTCGGGTTTGCTGCCGGTTCCAGTCGTAACGCTTCCTGCGGGTCCAACGCCTGCGCGCGAATCCCTGCCTGCTGGCAGGCGGTAATAAACTGTGCCTGCCAGCCGAGATCGTCTTCGGGCAAGGTGATAAACAGACCGTCGGTAGGTTCAATACAGTGGCGAGCAATCCGCCGGAGAATCTGGTTTTCTTCAATACATTCGCGGGCAGACTCGCCATCGGTTACCGCATAGCGGGCGCCGCTGTGTAATAAGCCGTGATTACGGCCGGTCGCTCCGGTAGCAATATCATAACGTTCAAGCAGCAGGCAGCGCAGTCCACGCAGAGCACAGTCCCGTGCCGTTCCCGCTCCCGTCGCACCACCGCCGATGACAACCACGTCAGTTTCACGCCAGTTCCCCGTATTTTGCATCATGTTCTCGCTCCAGGCGGATGGTATACATGTTGCTATTGGGACACAGAAAGAAGGGTTAGTGTTTGATAAAGAGCAAAAACGAACACTAAACGAAAATAAAGCGGGGTTTAAAAACAATAAGTGTGATTTAGGTCACTAAAAGCGCACTGTGGAATTTTCCGATTCTGTTAACATGAGCGCAAAAATCGTCACAGTTTCATAAAAGTGTAACATCAGCGTCATGAATCACACTCATTTGCACGCTATCCCCTTACAATAACGTTCGTAATAGAACAAAAAAGCTATCGTTTTTTTTCGCATTGGAGATCTCTATGCTGAGTATTTTTAGGCCCGCCGCCCACCAGCCGCGCGTGTCGCAAGAACACGTCGATCCGCTCTATCGCCGCCTGCGCTGGCAGATTTTCATGGGGATCTTTTTTGGCTACGCCGCCTACTATCTGGTGCGTAAAAACTTCGCACTCGCCATGCCTTACCTGATTGAACAGGGCTTCTCGCGTGGCGATCTTGGCTTTGCACTGTCCGGCATTTCCATCGCCTACGGCTTTTCCAAATTCATCATGGGGTCGATATCTGACCGTTCTAACCCACGCGTGTTCCTGCCTGCGGGTCTGATTCTGTCAGGTGCGGTCATGCTGTTCATGGGCTTCGTGCCGTGGGCAACCTCCAGCATTGCGATTATGTTCGTCCTGCTGTTCCTGTGCGGGTGGTTCCAGGGCATGGGTTGGCCGCCGTGCGGACGTACCATGGTTCACTGGTGGTCGCAGAAAGAACGTGGTGGCATCGTGTCCGTATGGAACTGTGCTCACAACGTCGGCGGTGGTATTCCTCCTCTGCTGTTCCTGCTGGGTATGGCCTGGTTCAACGACTGGAAAGCAGCACTCTATATGCCGGCCTTCGCCGCCATTCTGATTGCCATGATCGCTTTTGCATTGATGCGTGACACGCCGCAATCCTGTGGTCTGCCACCAATTGAAGAGTACAAAAACGATTATCCGGTTGATTACAATGAAAAAGCGGAAGAAGAACTGACGGCTAAGCAGATCTTCATGCAGTACGTTTTCCCGAACAAGCTGCTGTGGTACATCGCAATCGCCAACGTCTTCGTTTACCTGCTGCGTTACGGTATCCTCGATTGGTCACCGACCTACCTGAAGGAAGTTAAACACTTCGCACTGGATAAGTCTTCCTGGGCCTATTTCTTCTACGAATACGCAGGTATTCCGGGCACGCTGCTGTGCGGCTGGATGTCCGATAAGGTCTTCAAAGGCAACCGTGGTGCAACGGGCGTGTTCTTCATGACGCTGGTGACAATAGCAACCATCGTTTACTGGATGAACCCAGCCGGTAACCCGGGTGTGGACATGGCCTGTATGATCGTCATCGGCTTCCTGATTTACGGCCCGGTCATGCTGATTGGTCTGCATGCACTGGAACTGGCACCGAAAAAAGCAGCGGGTACCGCAGCGGGCTTCACCGGTCTGTTCGGCTACCTGGGCGGTTCCGTTGCCGCTAGCGCCATCGTCGGCTACACCGTTGACTTCTTCGGTTGGGACGGCGGCTTCATGGTGATGATCGGCGGCAGTATTCTGGCTGTAATTCTTCTGGTTGTTGTTATGCTGAATGAGAAAAAGCATAAAGCAGAGTTAGCCCATCGCGCCTAACCCGCTCTTGTAAGCATCCCTCTGGCGGCGTCCTGATGACGCCGCCTTTCTCTCAACAGAAAGAGGTTTGATCGCATGAACGTTACCGTAACATCCCTACTCTCCGCCCTCGCGCTCTCCGTTTCCTTTAGTACTTTCGCTTCCTCAACCGAAAAAATCGTTATTGCCCACCGCGGTGCCAGCGGCTATCTGCCCGAGCATACGCTTCCTGCAAAGGCGATGGCCTACGCTCAGGGTGCCGATTATCTGGAGCAGGATCTGGTACTCACCAAAGATAACGCGCTCATTGTCCTGCACGATCACTATCTGGATCGCGTGACCGACGTAGCCGAACGCTTTCCGCAGCGCGCCCGCAAAGATGGACGCTTTTACGCCATCGATTTCACTTTGAAAGAAATCAAGTCACTGAAATTTACCGAAGGGTTCGACATCAAAGACGGCAAGCAGGTACAGAGTTACCCGAACCGTTTTCCGATGTGGAAATCCGACTTCCGTATTCATACCTTTCAGGAAGAAATTGAGTTTATTCAAGGTCTAAACCACTCAACCGGCAAGAACATCGGACTCTACCCCGAAATCAAAGCACCGTGGTTTCACCATCAGGAAGGGAAAGACATCGCGCGCGAAACGCTGACCGTGCTGAAGCAGTATGGCTATACGAAGAAGAGCGATAAGGTCTTCCTGCAATCGTTTGACGTCGCGGAGCTAAAGCGCATCAAAACCGAATTGCAGCCGCAGATGAAGATGGATCTGAACCTGATTCAGCTGATTGCCAATACCAACTGGCACGAAACCTACGAGAAGCAGGCCGATGGGACGTGGGTGAATTACAACTATGACTGGATGCAAAAGCCCGGCGCTATGCAGCAGATTGCGACCTATGCCGACGGTATCGGCCCGGACTATCACATGCTCGTCCAGAAAGGATCGACGCCTGGCAACATCACCTTTACCGACATGGTAAAGGAAGCCCACCAGCATAAACTTCAGGTTCATCCGTTCACGGCAAGGGCCGACAGGCTACCGGCGTACGCCAACGATATCGAGCGGCTCTACGATATCCTCTACTATCAGGCGGATGTTGACGGTTTATTCACCGACTTTCCCGACAAAGCGGTCGATTTCCTGAAAAAACCGCGCTGAGACTCAGCGTTGCCATCGGGCACGGTGTGCCCGATGATGCACTGACTCAATCATATCGATTACTTCAGAAACAGTTCACGCAGGTAATTCGGCACCGCGCTGTCTGCGTTAGACCCAATCACTTCGCGATCCGGCAGCATATCTTTCAGACGCTGATGCGCGTTCTGCATCACACAGCCTTTACCCGCCATCGACAGCATTTCGTAGTCGTTCATGCCATCACCAAACGCCACGCACTCTTTGAGCGAGAAGCCGATAATCTTCGCCACCTGCTCCAGCGCATGACCTTTAGACACGCCGCCTGCCATGACTTCCAGACAGGTAAGCGTCGAAAAACTCACGTTAACGCGGTCGCCCCAGCGCGCGTTAAGCGCTTCTTCCAGCGGTAACAGCTGCTCATGGGAATCACAGGTAAAGAACACCTTGCTGACGCCATCGGTTTCGAGCAGTGCAGGTTCGAACAGCTTGTATTTAAAGATCGACTCTTTGAAGAAACGCTCTTCTTCCGCGCGCGGACGGTTCATAAACCACTCATCATCGCGGTAAACGTGCGTCAGCATATCGGGGTTATTGTGTACGACGCTGTAAAGGTCGCGGGCTATATCCTGATCCAGGTTGTGGCTGAAAATCAGCTCGCCCTGCGAGTTGTGCACGCGTGCACCATTCGAGGTAATCATAAACGCGTTGATACCGAGGTTATCGCGGATCTGCGCGACATCCATGTGATGCCGTCCGGTAGCAAACACAAAGTGAATCCCTTTTTCCGTCAGCAGCCTGAGGGTTTCTTTCGCATAGGGGGACAGCGAGTGGTCAGGTGACAGCAGTGTGCCATCTAAATCGGAAGCAACGACATGGTACATAACGATGAGATCTCACTTCTGGTGTGTTGTGGCGGCACGCGCCGCAAAAAATTAACGAGGTTGCTGACAGCGTCCGTTGAACGACCTGCCAACAGTCTAAAATTAATGATAACGCGCAAAGTGCGCCAAAATCAGCGCAAATGCCTGAGCGCGGAGGTTATCCGTTTCAAAGAGAATTTCGTGCCGCGCACCGGGGATAACCTGCAAAACGCCGTTTGAATTGGCGTTACCGTTCTGTGCCAGTGTCTGGCAAAATGCATTCTGGCTACGGTTATCCACCACGCGCTCCTCTCCCGCCTGTAGCAGCAGAAGCGGCGTGGTGATGGCGCTGGCCTGTGCCAGTAGCTGTTTCCCCGCCTGTATCGCCTCACGCACCCAATGGTAAGTCGGGCCGCCGATGCGCAAATCCGGCGAATCCGCATAAAACCGAATGCTGCGCTGGTAGCGCTCACGGCTGTGCGTCAACACATTCATCCGATAAGGCAAAGGACGCCACTGTCCGGTGCCGATGGCGTAGTAATCACGAATCGCCGGGCGACGCTCCGCCCAATCGACAATCCAGCCAGCCACGCAATGGGGAAGCGGCAAACGAATACCAAACATCGGCGCGCACAGCGCTACGGCATCAAACGTCTCAGGTTGACGAATCAGAAGCTGCGCCAGAATCGCGCCCCCCATTGAATGCGCTAAGGCAAACCGGCGGGTATAGTGCTTCGGGCCAATATGCTGCTGACACAGCGTTTCGGCATCATCAACATAATCACTGAAGCGCAGCACGTGTCCGCGGTGGCCGTCTTGCAATACTCGCCCCGACCGCCCTTGCCCACGGTGATCCATGATGAGCACATCATAGCCGCTATGAAAGAGGTCGTAAGCCACTTCGCTATATTTGACATAGCTTTCGATACGGCCTGAAAAGACAACGACAATCTTGTCGTGCTGCGGCGCGGTAAAGCGAACGAACCGGATCGGCACATCGTCTACGCCAGAGAATTCACCCTCTTCGCGCTGACGCCAGAAATCCAGTAATTCTCCGGTAGCAAAAGCGGCAAACTGCGCTTCTCGCGTTAACAGGTTCGAGGTTAACCCTTCAGGCGTTAACCGTTCCGACGTAAACAACGTATTGTGGCGTTGAATCATCACACCTCTCCGGTGACGCGGGAAAACAAAGCTAGCGGAAGAACATGACAAGCAGTGGAGCACAAGCGTATTGTGACATAAAAAACAGACAGACTCTCGTAATACAGAACGTGATTCAGGGGCATGCTTCATGACATTGGACTGGTGGTTAACTTACTTACTCACAACGCTTATTCTCAGCCTGTCGCCCGGCTCCGGTGCCATCAACACCATGAGCACCGGAATTAGCCACGGCTATCGTGGCGCGGCAGCTTCAATCTGTGGTTTACAGGTCGGGCTGGCGATTCATATCGTGTTGGTCGGCATTGGGCTAGGCGCGTTGCTTAACCAATCTGTACTGGCTTTCGATGTACTGAAATGGCTGGGCGCGGCGTATCTGATTTGGCTGGGGATTCAGCAGTGGCGCGCCGCAGGCGCACTTGACCTTCAGGCGATCGCCAGCGCCATGCCGCGTCGTAGGCTCTTTAAACGTGCGGTGCTGGTGAATCTGACCAACCCCAAAAGCATCGTATTTCTGGCGGCGCTATTCCCACAGTTCATTATTCCCCACCAGCCGCAGGCCGCACAGTATCTGGTGTTGGGCGTCACCACCGTTGTGGTCGATATCATCGTGATGATTGGCTACGCCACGCTAGCCACGCGTATCGCCGGGTGGCTGAAAGGCCCACGGCAGATGAAGACGCTCAATCGGATATTTGGTTCGCTGTTCGTGCTGGTCGGCGCGTTACTCGCCACGGCGAGAAAGGCCTGATTAAGGCAGTGCGCCATATCGGCTAGCGGCGCACGCCTATCTATCATTCAGAAGGAAAGGTTAGCGAGAGAAAATCAGGTGCAGGCCGAAACCGGTAAACAGCACGCCCGCTACACCATCCACCCATTTCGCCAGACGCTGATAGCCACGACGCATTGCCGGTAGGGCAAAAACCATCGCGACCAGGCTGAACCAGATCAGCGTTTCAATCGAGATCAGCGCGAACAAACCCCAACGCGCGCCGCTGCCGACGCTGTCGCCAACAAACAGCGAGAACACGCTGCCGAAATAGATCAGCGCCTTCGGGTTAGCCAGATTCGTCAATAATCCACGCATGAAGGTTTTACCGCGCTGAGGCAGTACCACCGCCGTTTCCTGCGTGGTTTCCAACTGTGCTTTATTTCGCGCGGAGCACAGCATCTGCCAGCCCATCCAGCATAGGTACAGCCCACCGCCGACGGTCACTGCCGTATGCAGCCAGGCCATTTTTTGCAACAGCAGATGCAGCCCGAGCAACGCGATAGCCGCCCAAACCATAACGCCCAGAGAAATACCTAACACGCCCATCATCGCTTCACGGCGGGAACGGCTGGCCGCCGTTTGTGAAACGAAAAAGAAATCCGGCCCCGGGCTCATTAGCGCAATGAAATGCACCAGTGCCACTGTCATAAATAGCATCAGCATGTTGGTTTTCCTGTTTTTTAAATGCAGTCAGACAAGACGAGCATCACTCGTCATCATTATTATCGACATGATCGCGAATCATGTTCATGAAAGGCGCACCGAAACGTTCGAGTTTACGGTGTCCAACCCCGTTGATATTCAGCAGTTCACCCGCGGTGATCGGCATCAGTTCGGCCATCTCCAGCAGCGTGGCATCGCTGAACACGACGTAAGGCGGAATATTGTCTTCATCCGCGATGGATTTACGCAGTTTGCGCAATTTGGCAAACAGTTTGCGGTCGTAATTTCCACCGTAAGATTTTTGATTGGCGCGTGGTTTCAGGTTAATCACACGCGGCACGGCCAACTGTAGCGGCATTTCTCCCCGCAGTACCGGACGCGCTGATTCGGTAAGCTGTACAGCAGAATGCATCGTGATGTTCTGGTTCAGCAAGCCCAGATGAATCAGCTGGCGCAGCACGCTGACCCAATGCTCCTGCGATTTCTCTTTACCAATACCGTAAACCGGCAGTTTGTCATGGCCGAAGTCACGGATACGCTGGTTATTCGCCCCGCGCAGCACCTCAACGATATACCCTAAACCAAAACGCTGCCCAACGCGGTATACGCAGGAGAGCGCCTTTTGCGCTTCGACCAGCCCGTCATAGCGCTTCGGCGGATCGAGACAAATATCGCAGTTGCCGCACGACTGTTGACGTCCTTCACCAAAATAATTCAGCAGCACCAGACGACGGCAGGTCTGCGCTTCGGCAAACGCGCCCATCGCATTGAGCTTATGGCGCTCGATATCCAACTGCGGCCCAGCCGGTTTCTCTTCCAGACAGCGGCGCAGCCACGCCATATCCGCCGGATCGTAGAACAGCGCGGCTTCAGCAGCGAGGCCGTCACGCCCGGCACGCCCCGTTTCCTGATAGTAGGATTCGATGTTGCGCGGAATATCAAAGTGCACCACGAACCGCACGTTAGGCTTGTTGATGCCCATACCAAACGCCACAGTCGCGACCACCACCTGGAGATCGTCACGCAGGAACGCTTCCTGCACCTGTGCACGCCGCTCGTTATCCAAGCCAGCGTGATAGGCCCCAGCACTCAGCCCACGAGCCTGCAACCGTGCGCAAATATCTTCCACGCGGGAGCGGCTGTTGCAGTAGATGATGCCGCTTTTTCCACGCTGCCCCTGCACGAACATCCAGAGCTGGTCGAGCGGCTTGAACTTCTCTACCAGCGTGTAGCGAATATTCGGGCGGTCAAAACTGCTGATCTGAATCAGCGGCGACTGGAGATCCAACAGGCGAACGATATCGTTCCGCGTGGTCTCGTCAGCCGTAGCGGTCAGCGCAATAAAAGGAAGATGAGGAAAACGCTGTTTAATCTGCCCCAGCGCCCGGTATTCAGGGCGGAAATCGTGCCCCCATTGGGAAATACAGTGCGCTTCATCCACCGCGATCAGGGCTATCTGCCAGTGGGCGAGATGATCGAGGAAGCTATCCGTCGTCAGGCGTTCAGGCGCAATATAAAGCAGCTTGATCTGACCGGTACGACAACCCGCCATCACCTCAAGCTGCTGCTCGCGCGTCTGCGTCGAATTAAGACAGGCTGCCGAAACGCCGTAGGCCTGAAGCTGATCGACCTGATCTTTCATCAGTGAAATCAACGGGGACACCACCAGCGTCAGTCCGTCCATCACCAGCGCAGGGATTTGATAGCACAGCGATTTGCCGCCGCCTGTCGGCATGATAACCAGACAGTCCTGCCCACTGAGCGTCGCGCTGATAATTTCCTGCTGACCCGGTCGGAATTGCTGGTAGCCGAACGTGTCCCGCAGAACCTGAACCGCCAGCGCTTCCTTATTCAATACTTCCGCCGTAGACACGCCTTCCCCAATTAATGAAATCAAACAGGCGCTATTTTCAGCGCCGTTGGGTAAAACTGCAATCGTTAGTTTGGTAAAACGACAAGGGCTAAAGCGGTCATCGCTAAAACCCCAGTAGCTGAAACATGGTCGTTAGAACATATCGTTCAGCGTGACGCCAACGCCAAAGCGGGTCTGACGGTGGTTGTAGTCAATCAGGGATTCGCCGTAGCCGCTAAACACCTTGGTGTAGAAACGGACATGACGCGTCAGCGGATAGCTCCAGCCCAGTTCACCGCCGCCGTAGCCGCTGTTCCAGTTATAGCGACCTTCTGCGCTAAACACGCTGTCGCCCCACACATAGCCGACGCGTAAGCGGTAATGGCCCATGTATTTGATGATATCTGGATTATCATCCTTACTGTCGGAGAAACGCACCCACGGCTTCACATCAACCTGCCAGTTGCCGTTCTGCGCCATCAGGCGGGCATAAGCGCGGTTCCAACTGCGCGACGTCGGTTCGGAACGGCCGTTAGACTGGTGATTAAAGCCCATTTCCACATCCCGCAGCGTCCAGCCAGCGAAGGTGTAGTTCGTTGCCCAGCCCAAAAAAACCTGCGGCTCATAATCAGTTTCACGGAACGGAGAAGACTCACTTTTATTAGACAACTGCCACCACGAGCGCTGCGTATAGGAAGCCCCCAACAGCGAGTTATCACCCAGAATGCCACGCCAGATCGGGAATCCCAGACTCAACTGGTAATGCACTTCATCTTTACGTGCTTCATCGCCCCAGTTATAGCTCTGTATCGCCGTTTTATTGATGTTGCTGGTATAGGTATACAGTATGTAGTTGCTCTCGTAAGGATAGAGAACAAACGGGGTGTCGTGCTCTTCTAACAAGCTGGCAATAATGCTGCCACGTACCGCAGGTTGATTTGGCGCAGGCGCGTTTGTTGTGTCTTCGGCATGAACCTGTGCTGTCAGTAATGCTGCCAGTACGAATCCGATTTTATGCATTCATTTTCTCCGACATGTTTTTCTCCAGCATTCTTTTATCCAAATAAAATCTTTTATCTAAATAAACTCATTTATCTAAATAGTGATCAGCCTTCCCCACTCAAGCCCGCCATTCTACACAGTTCAGCGACGTTTGAATTATCGTTCTCCCGTTTCTCTGCCTTTTCTGGAAAGAAACAAAATCAACGCACAAAACAAACACTCAGATAACCTTATTGCATCAAATAAACTACATTTAACGAGTATCTCTCACCCAAGCAGGAAACCACTATGGCTGATGTACCATCATTTCAGGGAATCCCCCCATTTCAGGGAACCACATTAACCAGAGATACCGTGCGCCAGCTTGTTGGTGAGATTTTCATTTACAAGATGCCATTCAACATCGAACTCGGCCTTGAACTACAGCAGTTTGAAGCCGACAAAGCCGTCCTGACGTTCACCCGGCAAGAGAAGCTCATCGGCAATGCAGCACAAAAAATCCTGCATGGCGGCGTGATAGCTGCCGGGCTGGACGTGGCCGCCGGATTAGTTTGCGTCGGCAACACGCTGCTGCGCCATGAGACGATAAGCGATCAGGAGTTTCATCACCGGCTCGCCCGCATGGGAACGATTGATATGCGGGTCGATTATCTGCGTCCGGGCTATGGCGAACACTTCACCATTACCAGCACGCTGCTACGCGGTGGCAATAAAATCGCCGTCGCACGCGCCGAATTGCATAACGAAAAGGGTTCGCATCTCGCCAGCGCCACCGCAACCTATATTGTCGGGTAACCTTTACGTTAGAAAAAATTGTCATTAACACTTTACGTGAAAGCGCTCACAGTTTTGGGTAGACTTAGCGTTTTCCCGCCGTCCTTATCGAGTCACCCATGAACGCGCAACAAACCCGTGAGGGGATCTTTTTCGCCCTCGGCGCGTATTTTATTTGGGGAATTGCTCCCGTTTACTTCAAGCTGCTTGAGCACGTTCCGCCCAATGAAATACTGACGCACCGTATTATCTGGTCATTCTTCTTTATGCTGATCCTGCTGACCCTCGGCCGGAAATGGCGTCAGGTGAGCCTTGCCTGCCGTAACGTCAAGCATCTGTTTCTGTTGGCATTAACGGCGGTGCTTATCGGCGGAAACTGGCTGTTGTACATCTGGGCGGTCAACAACCATCACATGCTGGAAGCCAGTCTGGGGTATTTCATCAACCCGCTGGTCAACGTCATGTTAGGCATGATCTTCCTGGGCGAACGCTTTCGCCGTCTGCAATGGCTGGCCGTGCTGCTCGCCGTGACGGGCGTACTGGTTCAGCTGTGGACGTTCGGATCGCTGCCGGTTATCGCGCTCGGGCTGGCCTTCAGCTTCGCGTTATACGGCCTGCTGCGTAAGAAGATTGGTATCGACGGGCAAACCGGCATGCTGATCGAAACACTGTGGCTGCTGCCGGTCGCGGTCATTTATCTGTTTTTTATTGCCGACACGCCAAGCAGCCATCTGACAGCCAATCCCTGGTCGCTGAACCTACTGCTGCTCTCGGCGGGTATCGTCACCACGGTGCCGCTGCTGTTTTTCACCGCGGCGGCGATGCGCCTGCGCCTGTCGACGCTCGGCTTCTTCCAGTATCTCGGCCCTACCATCATGTTCATACTGGCGGTGGTGTTCTACGGTGAAACGTTCAGCAGCGACAAGCTGGTGACGTTTGGCTTTATCTGGGGTGCACTGGCGCTGTTTATTCTGGATGCCCTGTATACGCAGCGTAAGCTACGGCGCACGCCAGCTACAGTTTCCCCGCCTCAACACGACGGGAAATAAAGCGCGATAAGATCGGGCTGAACAGCAGCGTCGAAAACAGCCGCAGCGTCTGCATGGCAATGACAAACGCCATATCGACCCGACTGCCTGCGGCAATAATCGCAATCGAATCCAGCCCGCCGGGGCTGGTCGCCAGAAAGGCGGTCAGCATATCCACCGGCATCATTTTCGTCACCATCCACGCCATTCCGCCACACAGCAGCATCAATCCGACTATCGACGTCATCATATGCGGCAGCGTGCGGATCGCCAGCAAAAAGATGGGGCGGGTAAAGCAAAGCCCTACGCTCCAGCCGATGAAGGCATAGGCCAACGCCAGCAGCCATTCCGGCGTTTGCAGATGCAAGGTGCCGCTGGCATGCAGCATCGAACCGATAATCATCGGCCCCAACAGCGCCCCGGATGGAATACGCAGGCGTCTTCCCAGCCAGGCGCTGCCAAACGCCACGCAAAGCGTCGCCAGAAAACGCCAGTCCAGCTGAGGAAACCAGACCAGCATCGCGCTGTTTTCTGCCGCTTCGTCACCCAAACTCAAGCGCGCTACGAACGCCGCCGACGCGGTGACCATCAGCACGCGTAAATATTGCATGAAGGCGACCAGCCGCACGTCCGCGCCAAATTCCCCAGACATCGCGACCATCGCCGACGCACCGCCCGGCGATGCGCCCCAGGTTCCGGTCGTTCCGGGCAGCTCGCTGAATTTGACCAGCAGCCAACCAGATAACCCGCTGGCAGCCAGCGTCGCCAGCAGAATGAATAGCACCAGCGGCCATTCACTCATCAACGGTGTCAGGATAGAAAATGACAGGCTTTGTGCGACCAGACAGCCCAGAACGGCATTGCTGCCCGCAAAGCAGACGGGCGGGATGCGAATCGTCGCACCGTTTAACCCCATGACGACGCCGACCATCATCGGCCCTAGCAACAACGCGGCGGGAACGTGATAAATCTGTAGCCCAAACCCAAGGGATAACGAAACCGACAGCAATATTCCCCATTGCATCCAAGGAGACATCCCTTTCATGCACACGACCTGTTTTTAATCATAGAAAGTAAATAGAAAGGCTATTCGCCATTCTAAACAAGATGGCCGGAGAATGAACAGGCGCGGAAGAATAAACAGGAATAGCGAGTCGGAGAACGATAAAAGGGAAGGAATATTGACGCGCCTGACAGTTAAACCCCATCAGGCGCATACGGCAGATTTAGAGCCAGTTCTTACGTTTGAAATAGAGGTACGGCGCCAGTCCAGCGAGAATCATCAGTACAATCGCGCCCGGATAGCCAAACGACCACTTCAGTTCCGGCATAAATTCAAAGTTCATCCCGTAGCTGGATGCCACCAGCGTCGGTGGCAGGAACACCACGGAGACCACCGAGAAGATCTTGATAATCCGGCTCTGTTCAATATTGATGAAGCCCATCGCCGCCTGCATCAGGAAGTTAACTTTCTGGAATAGGGATTCGTTGTGCGGCAGCAGAGACTCGATATCGCGTAAAATTTCGCGCGCCTGCTCCAACTGGCCGGATGGCAAGCGGGCTTTACGCACCAGGAAGTTCAGTGCACGTTGGGTATCCATCAGACACAGGCGCACTTTCCAGCCCACGTCTTCCAGTTCCGCCAGCGTGGACAGCGCGTCGTCATACTCTTCGCCCTGCCGCCCTTCCATAATGATGCGGCTCAGCGATTCCAGATCGCTGTAGATGTTCTCGATTTCGTCCGCCAGTTGCTCAATTTTAGTCTCAAAGAGGTCGAGCAGCAGTTCGTAAGCATTGCCGTCCACCAGCGTTTGGTTACGGGCGCGCATGCGATACAGGCGGAACGCAGGCAGCTCACGCTCACGCAAGGTGTACAGGCGACCATCGCGAATGGTAAACGCCACGGTAGAGTTACCGGCGTGATCGTCAGCGTCTTCAAAAAAGAAAAAGGAGTGAATGTGCAGGCCGTCTTCATCTTCAAAGAAACGTGCTGATGCTTCAATGTCTTCCAGTTCCGGACGGGTTGCCAGGCTTTGTCCCAGTTCGTTTTGTACTTTTTCACGCTCATCGTCTTCCGGCTCGATCAAATCGACCCAAACTGACGTGGTGAGATCATCGGAGTCATCCAGTTCCAGACGAGATAAACGGCAATTATCCAGTTTAAATGCGCTCAGCATGGGCCATAGCTCCCCTTTCAGTAGCAGAGATGGACAACGCGATTGAAGCACAGAAACAAAGGTGAGGTGTCACCAGCAGGTTTCAGTCCGTTCGACGGATCTGACTCGTAGCGACAAAAACAGCGTCGCTGACAACCACGAAGGCTATCAGCAGAGGAAGATAGCCTTAGAAGTTGTACCTAATGAACAGGTTAGTGAGCCAGTATCGACTGGGTGTGTCCAAGGCGTTAGTCCTCCGAGAATAATGATGCGCGCATGTTACGCCGAGATGAAAAAGACTTCAACTTTAAAACCGCGGCTGAAACACGCTGTAAAAGATTGGTCAAATGGATAAGGTTTATCCAATAAATTCGGCGCGGAAAGTGGTAAAAAACGCAGTCCTCAGAGTAAAAAAGAACTGCGTTTATGATTAGGCGTTGTCGGGTAAATAGGCGATGGCACGGACGGGGAAGCCAGGCGCACCAGCGAAATTAGGGTAGCTGACGTGAATATAAGCGCCGGTAGACGGCAGCTGATGCAGGTTATTCAGGACCTCAACCTGCCAGGCATTTTGGTTCAGTACGAAGAACTCGCCAATAAGCCCGTTGTTGCGACGGAAATCCGCGGCGGAATCCGTATCCAGCGTTTCATGCCCGACAGCGCTAATGCCGCGCTCTTCAAACAGGAACGTTAGTGCCTCAAGCGACCACCCCGGCGTATGACTGTTGCCTTCTTCATCTTTATTGGCAAAGGCGTCAATATCGGGCCAGCGCGTGCTCCAGCCGCTGGCAAACGCGACAAAGCTACCTGACGGAATTTCCCCATGCTCGCGCTCAAACGCCAGAATGTCGTCAACCGACAGGCGGTAATCGGGATCGTGTGCGACGGCGTCTTGCTTGTGGAGCACTACCAGCGGCAGCAACAGCTCTTTATTATCAATACGATCCAGATAACGCTTACCCGCGACAAAATGCCCCGGCGCATCAATATGCGTTCCCGTCTGCGTCGCAAACGTCACCGCCTGCGCATAAAACCCGTGATCTTCGACGTTGAATAAGGTCTTGCGCTGCAACACGCCGTCAAACGCGCTAAAAATAGGAATCGATTCCGTCACCGTATGCGTGAGATCGACCCATTTCTTCTTCTGTAGCTCGGCAATAATCTGGTCTAGCGTCATGGGCATGCTCCTTTTTTATTGTGATACCACACATCCATGGATACGCGGCAGGCCACCTAGCATTGTCGAAAATGACGATAAAGACTAAGACAGGGTTTTTATAAGTTATATAACCCCGTCATACTTCAAGCCGCATCGTGACGATCACACCGTTTCCAGCTTGGCATAGGCGGCAACCAGCCATTTAATGCCTTGACCCTGAAATGCGACTTGAAGGCGGGCGTGATCGCCGCTGCCTTCCAGATTCACGATCGTGCCTTCACCGAACTTGGCGTGGCGAACACGTTGCCCTAATTTGTAGCCGCTGTCGTTTTGCGTTATCGGCGTGCCGAGGCGCTGATGATTAACCGGACGGGAGACGCTGGCGCGTAAGCGCACTTCTTCAACACACTCTTCCGGCAGTTCGCCGACGAATCGGGAAGGTCGGTGATAGGCTTCTTTGCCGTATAAACGGCGGGATTCCGCGTAGGTTATCGTCAGCTTTTCCATCGCGCGCGTGACGCCGACATAAGCCAGACGACGCTCTTCCTCCAGACGTCCGCCTTCATCCAGCGACATCTGGCTAGGGAACATCCCTTCTTCCATGCCGACGATAAAGACCTGCGGGAACTCCAGCCCTTTCGCCGAGTGCAGCGTCATAAGCTGAACCGCATCCTGATTAGCATCCGCCTGACCTTCGCCCGCTTCCAGCGCGGCATGCGACAGGAAAGCCTGAAGCGGCATCAAATCCTGATCTTCTTCCTGATAGCTGAACTGGCGCGTCGCCGTCACCAGTTCTTCCAGGTTTTCTACCCGCGCCTGCCCTTTCTCGCCTTTTTCCTGTTCGTACATGCTCCACAGGCCGGAATCCTTAATCGCCCGGTCGGTTTGAATATGCAACGGCAGCTCAGACGTTTCGTAGGCCAGCGCGTCGATCAGTTCGATAAAGCGTTGCAGCGATGCCGCCGCCCGCCCAGCCAGCACTTTCTCCTGCAACAGCGCCCGCGTGGATTGCCACAGCGTCAGCTGACGGTCGCGCGCCGTCTGGCGCACCACGTCCAGCGTGCGATCGCCGATGCCACGCGTCGGCGTATTCACCACACGCTCGAACGCCGCATCGTCGTTACGGTTAGCGATCAGGCGCAGATAAGACAGCGCGTCTTTAATTTCCTGCCGTTCGAAGAAGCGCATGCCGCCGTAGATGCGGTACGGCATACTCTGCTGCAACAGCGCCTCTTCCAATACGCGCGACTGGGCGTTGCTCCGATACAGAATGGCGTTATCACTCAGCGCCCCGCCATTTTCCTGCCAGGCTTTAATCCGGTTAACGACGTAACGCGCCTCATCCAGTTCGTTGAACGCGCAATACAGCGAGATAGGTTCGCCTTCTGCGCCATCGGTCCACAGGTTCTTGCCGAGTCGCCCGCCGTTGTGGGCAATCAGCGCATTCGCCGCTTTCAGGATGTTGCTGGTCGAGCGATAGTTCTGCTCCAGACGGATCGTTTCTGCACCAGCGAAATCTTTCAGGAACAGCTGAATATTTTCGACCTGCGCCCCGCGCCAGCCGTAAATCGACTGATCGTCATCCCCGACGATCATCACCTTAGCGCTGTCGCCCGCCAGCATACGGATCCAGGCGTACTGAATGCGGTTGGTGTCCTGAAATTCGTCCACCAGAATATTGGTAAACCGTTCACGATAGTGATTCAGCACATGCGGCTTGTTCAGCCACAGTTCATGCGCGCGCAGCAGCAGTTCGGCAAAATCTACCAGCCCGGCGCGATCGCACGCTTCCTGATAGGCCTGATACACGCGCTGCCACGTTTGTTCGATAGGATTACCGTAGCTTTCAATGTGCTGCGGACGTAGGCCTTCATCTTTCTTCCCGTTGATGAACCACATCGCCTGACGCGGCGGCCACTGTTTCTCATCCAGATTAAGCGCCCGAATCAGACGTTTCAGCAGACGCAGTTGATCTTCGCTGTCCAGAATCTGGAAATCCTGCGGCAGATTGGCATCCATATGGTGCGCACGCAGCAGGCGGTGCGCCAGCCCGTGGAAAGTGCCAATCCACATGCCGCCCTGGCTGGTGCCGATCAGGTGATCGATACGGTGGCGCATCTCCGCCGCCGCTTTGTTGGTAAACGTCACCGCCATAATGGAGTACGGTGAACAGTTTTCGACGGACAAGAGCCAGGCAATACGATGAACCAGTACCCGAGTTTTGCCGCTGCCTGCCCCCGCCAGCACCAATAAATTGCTGCGCGGCGCGGCTACCGCGTCACGCTGTTTGTCGTTGAGGCCATCGAGCAGATCAGAAACGTCCATAGGTACGGGTTATCCGGTGAGGGAAACGCCACATCGACAAGGACGTTTCCACTGGTGATTTATACAGATTAATGCCGTGATTATAGCAATGCCGACAGCGATGCCAACCGCGAAATTTCGATATGCGGCAGTAGTCGGGCGTCGCCAATCTGCGTCAGGCTGCCTTCACGCAGGTTAATCCAGCAGGCCTGCATACCGCAGCGGATCGACCCCGCCACATCGGTCGTGAGATCGTCACCGACGTGCAGAATCTCATGCACAGGTAAATTGAGCTTTTGCGCCGCCAGATGGTACATGTCATCAAACGGTTTAGCGCGACCATGCGGGCCAGCGCGCAGGATAAACGAAAAATAGCGATCGAGACCAAAGCGGTGCGGCTCAGCGTTACCGTTGGTGATGGCAGCCAGCGGCACTTTCTCCGCTAACGCCGCCAACGTCTGGTGCGTTTCTTCGGTAATCGTAATCTGGCTGCGCCAGTGGGCAAAGTTTTCCATTGCCGCTTTTGCGCCATCCTTCGCCTCTGCCGCACTCAGGCCACGCTCTAACATCGCCAGTTCAGCCGCACGGCGACGCCATTCGGTCACGTCGTGATAGATGTCCGGTTCGCGCTCAAGCAAGGTCTGGCGTAAGTTCTGAAAGTCATCCGCCTGAAAATCACGAAGTGCAGGATGGTACTGTTGTAGAAAGTGGATTGACTCTTGCCCCGTGCGCCGAATGACGTCCGCGTTATCGTACAGCGTGTCATCCAGATCGAACGTGATCGCACGGATCGGGCCAAGAGATCGGTAAAAATGCATCAGGGTTTCCCTCGTTTGGCGCGTGGATGCGCGGCATCGTACACGGAGGCTAAATGTTGAAAATCAAGATGGGTGTAAATCTGCGTCGTGGTCAGGTTAGCGTGGCCAAGCAGCTCTTGTACCGCTCGTAAATCACCGCTGGATTCCAGCATGTGCGTCGCAAAGGAGTGGCGCAGCTTATGCGGATGGACATGGCTATTCACGCCCTGCTTAATCCCCCATTCGGCAAAACGCTTCTGCACGTTGCGCATCGAAATGCGTCGCCCCTGATTGGAGATAAACACGGCATCATCCTGCGGGCCAAACAGCTCGCGCAGTGCCAGCCAGCGTTCCAGCCAGGTTACCGCCGTTTTTCCTATCGGCAATTTGCGCTCTTTACTGCCTTTCCCCATGACCCAGATTTCACCGCTGGCCAAATCAATATGCTGATAATCCATACCGACCAGTTCCGCCAAACGCAGCCCCGCGCCGTACATTACTTCCAGCATCGTACGGTCACGCACCGCAAGGGGATCGTCCAAATCGATCTCCAGCAGGCGATTCGTCTCATCCACATCCATATTCTTGGGTAGTGGACGCCCAGCTCGCGGCGTGGATATCCCTTTAGCGGGGTTCGCCGCCAGCACGCCGCGCGACACCATCCAGTCGAGAAAGCTGCGCAATGCCGATAAACGTAGCGCCAGACTGCTGGAATGTAGCCCATCGCGCTTACTGCGGGACACCACGGAACGCACGCCAGAGGCGTCCAGCTTGCGCCAGTCAGCCACACCCGCCGCGGAGAGTATCGTGATAACCGCGGACAGTTGACGTAAATAGCTGGTCTGCGTCAGCGGGCTTAGCTGACGTTCTACTTTCAGATAACGCAGGAACGCATCGACATCGGCTTGTAACGGCGAAGAGGAAGGAGCCTCCGATGACGCAGGCTGCTGGTTCATACCCGCTCAACCCAGCGCGCCAGCATCGCTGGCAGCATCATGGCCATTTGCTGAAGCAGCACGGTTCCCATGCCATCCTGATAATGGTGGCTGTCGCGACTGCTGAAAATCAGCACGCCCAAATCGTGATGATTTCCCATCAGCGATAGCGCGACCGACCCAACCTGTCTGGCCTGCGGCAGCAGAAGCAACAGCTCCGGCCCGTTCAGACTGCCAAGATAGTGGTTATGTTGTCCGAAGCGCTGAATGCGCAGCGGCTCAAAGGTGGAGCGGTTGAGCCCAAGGTGGGTAAAACCAGAAGGCGCGCCAAGGCGCCATTTATCGCTGAACAGACGCACCGTTGCGCCCGCCAGACCAAGCTGACGCGCCCAGCGCTGCAAGCGATCCAACATGTCGGTCAGGCTGTCCGCCGACGCCAACTCAGTTTGTAACCCAAGCAGGCGATTGAACAGCACTTCGTTCGCCCCCGCCTGTTCCATCAACAGCGTGATTTCTTCCTCAAGCTGAGTAATGTGGTTACGCTGACGTGCTAGCTGCCATTCCACCAGCGACACGGTTCCCCTGACGGGGTGAGGAATGCGCATCTGCTCGACGGGACGCGCATTGCGGATAAAAAAATCGGGATTCTGTTGCAGGAACTGCAAAACCATCTCGTCACTGAGTGCGATCTCGCGCTCTGCCTGTTCCTCGACATTCTTCATAAATGAATAAATCCATCGTAGACATGCGTTGCAGGCCCGGTCATGAATAACGGATGTCCCGGCCCATCCCACTGGATATCCAACTCCCCGCCCGGCAGAGATACGCGAACGTTCGCGGACAATAATCCCTGCTGGATCCCTACCGCCACAGCAGCACACGCGCCGCTACCGCACGCCTGCGTTTCTCCCGCACCGCGTTCGTACACCCGCAGACGGACCGTGTGGCTATCAACCACTTGCATAAAACCGATGTTGGCACGTTCGGGAAAACGCTCGTGGCTTTCCAGCAGCGGCCCCAGCGTTTCCACCTTCGCCGTGTCCACATCCTCAACCTGAATCACACAGTGCGGGTTGCCCATCGACACCACACCACACAGCACCGTGTGCTCGTCGGCACGCATGATGTAGGTTTTCTCCGCTTTGACCGCGCGGAAAGGCACCTGTTGCGGCTCGAAATTGGGTTCGCCCATATTGACGCGCACCAGTTCGTCATCGGTCACCGACAGCACCATTCGGCTTGTCTGCGTACTGACGGCAATATCACGCTTGTTGGTCAGCCCTTTCAGTCGAACAAAGCGAGCAAAGCAGCGCGCGCCATTGCCGCATTGCGCCACTTCGCTGCCATCCGCGTTAAAAATGCGGTAATGAAAATCCAGTTCAGGATCGTAGGGCGGCTCGACGACCAGCAATTGGTCGAACCCTACACCACAGTGTCGATCCGCCAAACGGCGAATCAATTCGGGTGAAAAATAAACGTTTTGCGTAACGGCATCAACAACCATGAAATCGTTGCCTAACCCGTGCATCTTAGCGAACTGCATTATCCTGACTCCCCCGCTTGCTTAACCGGGCGCGTGACCTGTTATTTATTACTGTCGTCACGCATTAAGGACGCATTGACGTTTTCTTTTGCGGCGGCTGATTCTCATTTTGCTGAGTCGTTGACGCACCGGATTTGCCATCAGCAGGCATATAAAGCGGCCCTTTCAGACCACAGCCGAATAAACTCACTGCGGCTAACACCAGAAAAAACTGGCGAAATACGTTCTTCATCACGTTAAGACCTGTCATTAATACTCGTATGCTCTCTATAATCGCAGGTGGATCATGAAAATCAATAGGAATCGAAAATGAACGATAGCGAGTTCCACCAATTAGCCGACGAACTCATGCTTCAGTTGGAAGAAACGCTGGATCGGTTTGAGGGTGATGCCGACATTGATTACGAAACTAACGGCGGCGTGATGACGCTGAGTTTTGAGAACGGCAGCAAAATCGTGATCAATCGGCAGGAACCGCTGCACCAAATCTGGCTGGCGACCAAAACGGGCGGTTACCACTTCAACCGTCAAGCGGAACGCTGGGTATGCGATCGCAGCGGTGAAGATTTTATCGCGCTGCTGTCAGCAGCCTGCTCGGATCAGGCCGGGGAAACCGTTCACTTCGGGTAACCGTCTTTTCAACAGCCTCACGGCGCGCCACACATCAGCGCCGTCCCAGAATGATCAACCCCAGAACCAGCAACAACAGCATGCCGATACCCACCATATTGACCAGCGGCCAGCCGCTGGTTAGCGCCATCAGGCTACCGGCAGACAACGAAGCCAGCGCGTTAGGCACGTAAATCACCAGCGAGTTAATCCCCTGCAAACGGGATTTATGCACTGAATGGGTAAACGCGTTCAGCATGAATGTCCCGCCGTTGAACATAAACGCCCACCCGACACCGAACAGCATCAGCGCAAAGAGGAAGTGCCAGAACGTCAAACCGCTCAGCGCGACCACCACCCCGACAACGTTACACACCATGCCAATCACCACGACCTGAATCGGCGTCAGTCGCTTCGCCAGCAGCACTAACAGCAGCGCAGGCGCATACATAGCTACAAAATGCCATTGCAACACCGTCGCGCTGTGGCTGACGGAAAAGTGGTGCTGGTGCATCGCCAGCGGCACAGAATTCATTAATAGCGTCATTACCACAAACCCGACGGAACAGCTTGCCGTTCCCAATACAAATGCCCGGCTTTTCAGAATCGCCGCCAGCGGTTCACTACGCTGAGTGCTAGCCGTGGCAACGGACATCGGAGGCAGTTTCAGGCCAAGCAACAGCAGAGACGTGATAACACAGATGCAGCCCGCTGCGATAAAGCTGCCGAGAAACGGGTACGACACCCAGAGCTGAGAAGACTGGCTGGCTGCAAACGGGCCGAGAAAACCGCCGAGGATACCGCCGCTGATCACCCACGAAATAGCACGATTTTTCTGCTGATTGTCGGTAAATATCTCAGCCGCGGCGAAGCGATAATACTGATTGAAGGCGCAGGACATCCCCAGAACAAACGTCGAAAACACAAAGAGGGAGAAGCTGTGTAGCAGAATCGCCAGCGCTGCCAACAGCGCGCCTACCAGCCCCAGCAGCGTGCCGATGATGAACGCATTACGCCTGCCATATTTTGTCATCAGCGACGAAACGGTATAGATCATCAGCGCCGCGCCGCATACCGTCGCGGTAATCGGTAGCGTGGTCAACAGCGGAACGGGCGTCATTAATACGCCGACCAGCGTGGAACACAGCGTCATCAGGGAAATAATACTGCCGGTCAGCCCTTGTCCGAGCGCCAGCAGTATCAGGTTTCGGCGTTGCAACGAATCCATCAATACATCCCTTTCTGAATACGCTGAAAGCCGAGTGTCAGGACGTTATAAAATCTGTAGCCGCTGTTTCATTGTCATCACTTCATCATCCACTACGGGCGTAATGCACAGATGAGAAAGTGCGCTGCTGCGGAACGGGATCACCTGCGTGCGGCCGTCCAGCTGTACGATTTGGTAGAACTGCGGCAGGTTGAAATTGATAAAGCTGGAGCCGTAGGTAAAGCGATCGTGCGAGGACGAATAGAAGCGGCTGACATCGCGCACCAGCTCTTCTTTACTCCCTTCACAGTGGTGATACACCTCAACGCGATTCGATTCATCCAGAATATAGATATTAAAGCCCTGATTTTCTGTCAGATCTTCAAAGAAGAACTGGATGATCCCTTCGCTGGCGACGCCATCGACTACCGGCGGTAAATGTACATGGTTGGTTTCAACCTGAACCGGCTGGCCTTGCAGTTTGTTGTTGGAAATCGCGCCATAAAACTCGACCGCATTTTCCAGCTTCTGCACCGATACACTCAGCCGTTCGAAGAACAAGCCCCAGGTTTGACCCGCCACCTTCACCGCTTTGAAGCGTCCTGGCTCTTGCTGACGCGTACTGGTCAGGCGCAGCTCAATGCATTCGGACACCAGTTGCTGCACGCGGGTACGAATCAGCCCGCGCAGGTGCTGGCTGTAGCAGAAGACTTCTAGCGATTCCGGCAGCGCCGCATCCTGATGCATTTTGCCCAGAATGGTCTTCAGCGCTTCCAACACCGCCTGTTCACCGCTGAAATGCAGCGTACGCACTTCGTTCCATGAGTTGCGATACAGCAGGTCTATACTGCCGACCAGACACTGCTGCTGCTGGCCGAAGCTAAAGACATCCAGATGACGGAAATCGAAATGCACCACCTGATTGCGGAAGGCCGCCGTCGGATCGTGTTCCAGATTGACGATAATCGCCAGATGACGAATTTCACACGGGCTGTACAGCGCCTTCGGCGTAGGAGCAGGCAGACGCAGCGGGAAGTGGCTGGCTACGTCGTCCACCAGCGCTTGCAGGCGCGTGATGTCGCACAGCTCGTTGCCTTTAATGTACAAGCGCGTGCTTGGCGTCAGCAGGCCATTAAAATATGCCCACGCCACCAGCTTGTTCAGATAGCGGTTATATTCCAGCGGCTGATGGCTGACGATTGCATCCATCGACGGTGCCTGATTGTACAGGTACCAGCCAGAACGGTTCGCACGACCCGCAGGAACATAGATAAAGGTTAAATTCGGCTCCGACAAATCGGGCGAAATTTGTGGGTTCAGCAGGGTAACTTTACCCGGCAGCGCTTCAAACGCAGCGTACAGTTTACGGGTCAACACACCGATATCCTGTGGGCTGGCGCTGACGCTCAGATTATTGCGGCGGGCGAAGCGAATCAGGTTGCGATAGGTCTGCATCATCGCATCCAACAGCTCATTATGTGCTTCGCGTACCTGTTCGATTTTCCAGTTAGCGCGGTTATCCAGCATAGCCAGATGCTCGTCGCTCCATCCCCATTCTTGCACCAGCTGGCTCAGAATCTGGCGACGCCAGCCGACACAGGCTTTTTCTCTGGAGAGCTTTTCACAGACTTTTAAGTAGAAACATCGACGCGCCAGATCGAGGCGCGTGGGATCGTTGATCGCCGTCAGATAGTGCGTCACGCGATCCAACATCATGCAGTAAGGATCAAGACCGAAAGAGACGATCTCGCCGTCATGCAGACGTTTTTTAATTTCGGTCGACAGCAGGCTGGTGTCCGGGTATTCCCAGGAATAGGCTTCCAACAGCAGCGTTTTCAGTACGGCTTTATAGGGGGAATCGATACTTTTATAGAGCTGCCAAAGACTCGCGCCGAAATACTCTTCCGCCGACAGCGTGCTCAAGCCGCCTAAATCCATCCACTCGTTAGGAGCCAACGCGCCCTGCGAGTACAGCGACAGCACATATTCGTCGTAGTGAGATTCTTCCTCGACCGGCACCATATTCCACAGAATACGTTTACCCGCCATACGCACGGCGGTACGGTAGAATTCATCGAGTAATAGAATGTGCTGCATAGTGCCGCAGTCTTCACCGCTCAGGCTACCGCTTTCATTGTGGCGGAAACGGCTTTCATCCATCAGGAAGAAGCTGACCTCAGCGCCCTGCGCCGCGGCCCACTGCTCAAGCAGCGTACATTTCTTCTGTAGGAGTTGGCGTTCTTCGCTATCCAGCCAGGATTGGTGGCACACCCAGATATCGAGATCGGAGCTACAGCTCTGCCCGATAGATGAGGTGCTTCCCATTGAATAGATGCCCGTGATCGGCAGTTCACCCTGCGGATGAGAACAGTCAAACTGACCCCAGCGCAACGCGATGCCATCAAGGTACTGTTGCTGCTTTTCATCAGGCGTGTGAGTGCAGATACCGTGAGGCACCTTGCCTTCAAGGTAGCCGGGCATCAACGGGTGATGATGATGTAATAAAATGGGCAGAAGACTGTAAACCTGCTGAAAAGCGGGTTTCATTGCTCCCAGAGCACGGTCAACACGCAGTTGGTTGATCGCATCCAGTCTTTGCTTCAAAGTCTCGATGTAGAAGTACAAGACGTTTCGCCTGATTTATCCCAGTGCCTAGAAAAACCCCGTGTTCCAAATCCGCATGATGAAATTAGAAGAATGTTTAGCGAATTATTGCTGGAAACGTGATCAATTTAACACCTTGCTGATTGGGCGTAAAGAAAGTAAAGAAAGTTAGACTTATCTATCTTGCTTTATTACGAATTTACCTACCCGACTGCATCAGCACGGCTTCTTACTCGTCATACTTCAAGTTGCATGTGCGTTGGCTGCGTTCACTCACCCGAATCACTTACTTAAGTAAGCTCATCGGGATTCCCTCGCTTGCCGCCTGCCTGAAACTTGGATTATTTAGAGTATATCTATGTATGCGGCACCCGAATTTCAGACCGTTTTAAAAGGCGCACCGCTAATGCCCACAACCTGACACCAACGCACCATCAATGATACGATGGCGGAAAATGATAAAAACGGTATCAAGCATGTTAGCCAATATTATTAGAATTGCCACCCGACAAAGCCCGCTCGCCCTGTGGCAAGCACGATATGTTCAGCAGTGTCTGAACCACCTCTACCCGGATTTACACGTGGAGCTGGTGCCGATGGTAACCCGCGGCGACATCATCCTCGATACGCCATTGGCAAAGGTCGGCGGTAAAGGATTGTTTGTTAAAGAACTGGAATTGGCGCTGCTTGAAGGGCGTGCCGATATCGCTGTCCACTCCATGAAAGATGTCCCTGTCGAATTCCCAGAGGGCCTTGGCCTGACCACCATTTGCGAGCGCGACGACCCGCGCGACGCTTTTGTTTCCAATCATTACGACAGCCTCGATCAATTACCGCAAGGCAGCTGTGTCGGCACCTCCAGCCTGCGCCGCCAGTGCCAGCTGCGCGCCCGACGTCCCGATCTGGTGATTCGAGATTTGCGCGGCAATGTCGGCACCCGCCTGTCAAAACTGGATAACGGTGAGTATGACGCGATTATTCTGGCGGTCGCGGGCCTGAAACGTCTTGGCCTTGAAGAGCGCATCCGCTGTGCGTTACGCCCGGAAGAGTCTCTGCCTGCCGTCGGACAAGGTGCCATTGGCATTGAATGCCGTTTGGATGACGAACATGTCCGCCAACTCCTTGCCCCACTCAATCACCCCGCTACCGCAGCCCGCGTACGGGCTGAACGCGCCATGAATGTACGCCTTGAAGGTGGCTGTCAGGTTCCGATTGGCAGCTACGCCGAACTGGAAGGCGATACGCTGTGGCTACGTGCGCTGGTTGGTGCACCGGACGGCAGCCAAATGATCGTCGGTGAACGTAAAGGAAGCGTCTCCGATGCCGAACAACTCGGGATTGCACTGGCTGAAGAGCTGTTAGCAAAAGGGGCCAGCGCCATCCTTCAAGCCGTTTATCAAGGGTCAAGCTCATCATGACAATTCTGGTTACCCGTCCGTCACCAACTGGCGAACAACTGGTGACCCGTTTAAGAAAGCTCGGCTATAACGCCTGGCACAGCCCGCTGATCGAGTTTTCACCCGGACGAGAACTCGCCAGCCTGCCTTCACTATTACAGGCACTGCGCGCCGACGATTTGGTGTTTGCGCTCTCACAACACGCCATTCATTACGCCGATCCGATGCTGGCACGCACAGGCATCAGCTGGCCTGCCCATCTCGCTTATTACGCCATCGGCCGTACCACCGCGCTGGCGCTGCATAAAATCAGCGCACACCCGGTAACCTATCCGCCTGAGCGCGAAACCAGCGAAACGCTCCTGCAACTTCCTGACCTGCAAGATGTTTCCGGTAAACGCGCACTATTGCTGCGCGGCAACGGCGGCAGGGAACTGCTGGGAGAAACGCTAACCGAACGCGGCGCACAGGTGACCTACTGTGAATGTTATCAGCGCAGAGACGTTCACTATGACGGGCTAGAGCAAAGCCGCCATTGGCAACAAATAGGCATCGACAAACTGGTGATCACCAGCGGAGAAATGCTACAACGGATCTATACTTTAGTACCTGATTACTATCGGGCTTCCTGGTTACTCGGCTGCCAGCTGATCGTCGTCAGCGAACGGCTGGCAGAACAGGCTCGTCAGCTTGGCTGGCGTGATATCCGAGTGGCTGATAACGCCGATAACGATGCGCTCGTGCGCGCACTACAATAAACCTGATCATGGGATGTACCATTATGACGGAACACAATACCCCCACAGCTCCATCCGACGAGGTTGCTGAACGGGTTGAACCCGCGCATCCGCAGCAGGATCCCGCACCGCAGCCCAAACGTAGCGGTGCCGTGCTCGGGGCGATCGCAATTGTGATTGCGCTGGCCATAGGCGCGGGCTTGTATTACCACGGCCACCAGCAGGCGCAGAAAGAAACTGCCGCGCTTCAACGTCTGGAAGCGCAGTTCAACACATTGCAGCAGCAGCATAAGCAAGAGCAGCAGCAGTGGCTGGACGCTCAACAGCAGCAAAGCAAAGCGCAGGAGACTGCCGCACAGCGTCTTGAGGCGCTAACGCGTCAGTCAGACGAGCTGCGCGATAAGCTGGCAGCACTGTCCAGTCATGACACTAATACCTGGCTGATCGCTCAGGCAGATTTTCTGGTGAAACTGGCAGGACGCAAGCTGTGGAGCGACAAAGACGTCACCACCGCAGGCGCGTTGCTGAAAAGCGCGGACGCTAGTCTGGCAGAAATGAACGATCCCAGCCTGATAGAAATCCGTCGCGCGCTGACCAGCGACATCGGTGCGCTGGCAGGCGTCAGTCAGGTCGATTTTGACGGCATTATCCTGAAGGTAAATCAGCTCACCGATCAGTTGGATAACTTACAGCTCGCCGACAACAACACCGATGAAGCGCCGATGGACGCCAACAGCACAGAGCTGTCCGCTTCCTTGAGCGAGTGGCGACAAAATCTGAGCAAGAGCTGGCACAATTTCCTGGCTGATTTTATCACCATTCGCCGCCGCGACAGCGCCGCCGAACCGCTGCTGGCACCGAATCAGGATGTGTATCTGCGCGAGAATATCCGCTCACGTCTGCTGGTTGCCGCACAGGCGATTCCTCGCCACCAGAATGAAGTGTACAAACAGTCGCTGGAAACGGCAGCAACCTGGGTTCGCGCCTACTTCGATACCACCGACCCCACGACGCAGGCCTTTTTAGATCAGCTTGATGCTTTAAGCCAGCAGTCGGTTTCACTGGATGTCCCAACGGAGCTACAAAGTCAGGCGCTGTTGGAAAAACTGATGCAAACGCGCGTTCGTAACCTACTGGCTCAGGCACCCGCGCCAGCCACACAGCAAGGGGAATGAGCATGCTAAAAGTCTTATTGCTGTTCCTGATCCTGATCGCCGGCATCGTGATCGGCCCGATCGTCGCGGGTCACCAAGGCTACGTCCTGATCCAAACGGATAACTACGACATTCAAACCAGCGTGACCGGTCTGGTCATCATGCTGATACTGTTCTTTCTCGCCTTTTTGGCGGTGGAATGGGTGCTCCGCCGGATCTTTCGTACCGGGTCCCGCACGCGCGGCTGGTTCCTCGGCCGCAAACGCACCCGCGCCAGAAAACAGACCAAAGCCGCGCTGCTCAAGCTGGCCGAGGGAGATTATTTACAGGTAGAGAAGCTGCTGACGCGCAATGCCGATCATGCCGAGCAGCCCGTGGTTAACTACCTGCTGGCAGCCGAAGCCGCTCAGCAACGCGGCGACGAATTCCGCACCAAGCAATATCTGGAGCGTGCCGCCGAGGTTGCAGATACCGATCAGCTTCCGGTGGATATTACGCGCGTGCGTATTCAGCTAGCGCGTAATGAAGATCATGCAGCACGTCACGGCGTGGACAAACTGCTGGAGGTCGCACCCCGCCACCCTGAGGTGCTGCGTTTAGCGGAGCAGGCTTTCCTGCGTACTCAAGCCTATAGCGCACTGCTGGATATTCTGCCTGCGATGCGCAAGATCAATCTGTACCCTGAAGAACGTTTGCTGGATCTACAGCAGCAGGCCTATATCGGTCTGATGAATCAGGCAATGGCGGATGGCGGCAGCGAAGGACTGAAGTCATGGTGGAATAATCAGAGTCGCAAAGTACGCCATGAGATCCCACTTCAGGTCGCGATGGCTGAGCATCTGATCGAGTGTGACGATCATGATACCGCTCAGAAGATCATTCTCGACGGTCTCAAACGCCAGTATGACGAACGCTTGATCCTGCTCATGCCACGCCTCAAAGCTGGTAATCCAGAACAGCTGGAAAAAGTGCTGCACCAGTACATCAAGCAGCAGGGGGCAACACCGCTGTTGAGCAGTACGTTAGGCCAGTTGCTGATGAAACACGGCGAATGGCAGCAGGCCAGCGATGCTTTCCGCACCGCGCTGGAATTACGCCCAGACGCTTATGATTATGCCTGGCGTGCTGACGCACTCGATCGGTTGCGTCTGCCGGATGAAGCGGCCCAAATGCGACGCGAAGGGCTGTTGCTCACGCTACAGCAGCCTACCGACTAATCGCTACGCTACTCCTTTCATAAGGCTCCTTTTGGAGCCTTATTCTTTTGTGTGACCCGTACTGAATAGCCGGATAGAAGGCAGTTACCGAACATTTTCCTCAGACGAAAAAAAACGCTTACCGATAAACGGTAAGCGTTGAAAATATCAGGTCTGTCAGACAACAGAATGGTGCCTCACTCAACGTTATGTCCGGAAGGCCCGATGGAGATTTGCATCTTCATCTGGAGTTGGACGATAGGCACCTCAAATTGGCTCTGCGTCATTCCCAGGATTATGAAGCCGAAGCAAGCATAGAAGGTGGAATGAGCATCTACCCGCTTATTTAAGCATAAATTATGCCAACATGCATAATTTTATTATCACAACCTCATGGAATAGAGATAAACATATAATAATCAATACTATTTTTATTTATCCGCCGGAAGGAAGGCCAAGACACGATGGACGACGAAAACGAGATCGCGCTCACAAAACCTGTCGCCATTCAGAGACGAATTTATCGCGTAAAATATTAACCATTAATAATCAATGAATTAAATGTCTCTTTTTTGCGACAACAGAATCCCTAGAGTGTCGTGTTTTTCCGACAGCCCTATCAAAGCTGCTGATTTAACATGCTTAGTCGGGCACGATAGCCGTTACGAATATGCTGGCAGGCTGCATCTTGTGCCGCATCCTTATCACGCCGCACTAGCGCTTCCACAATGGCCTGATGTTCACGCCGCGCCTCTTCGGTACGTTCCGTCGATTCATAGGTGGTTCCGCGCAGTAGCGACAGATGAATACGCAGGTTTTCCAGCATCTCATTCAGATACGGATTATGAGTCGCCCGGTAAATCTGGCGATGAAAAAGCCTATTATGGTCGTGCAGTTGTCGGCTGTCGGTGAGGGTCTTCTCCACGTCGACCATCTCCTGCAGCAGTTCTAGTTCTTCTGCCGACGCAGAGGCGACAGCAAGCTCCATCGCCAGCCGTTCTAACCCTTCACGCACGGCAAAAAGCTGACGTAGTCGCTCATAGCTGATCTGCGCGATCATCAGTCCACGCTGTGGACCCGGCTCCACCAGCCCCAACGCTTCCAGACGGTGCAGCGCCTCACGAATCGGCGTTCGGCTCAATCCAAACTGCTTCGCTAACCGTGTTTCCTGCAAACGTTCACCAGGCAGCAGCTCGCCTTTCTCTATCGCATTAATCAATATCTCGAACGGCGACAGTGCCTGCGCTTTGTCGTTAAGTGTTAAGTTCATAGTCCCTTGATATATCGTGTGACGGTCGGAATAAGGCCGCGTGCAGATGGACAAACGCCTCGCCTTTTATAGCGGTTCGCACCTTCACGTTACGGATCGTCATGCATTGAGAAAAATTCAAGTTTGCCCGACGCCCTGCCTTTAGCAAGATATCGCATCGCATATTTTGTACTTAGCTTAGCGAAAAAGCGTCTTTGTCACTGAATGGGCGATTGCATATGCTTTTCGTCAAACACTGTATACAAATGCATTCAACAATACAAAACGCGAATCTTAGCACCGTTCGGTGTACTGGCAATCTCCTCGCGTTTTTGCTTAAGGAGCTCCTACGATGTCTGCCATCCCGACGTTTCCTCGCGGCAACGCGCTCAGCCAGTTTATTCACACCGCGCCCACAATGACGATCCCCGATGCCGTCTGGCACGAAGCCAAACGGGCGCTCATTGACTATCTGGGCGTCTCCATTGGCGCAGTAGGAGACGACTCGGCCAGCGCGGTTCAGCGCGTGGCGCAACGCTGGCAGGCTCAGGGGAAGGCGCAAATCATTCTCGGTGCGAAAACCACACCGGCGCTGGCGGCACTGATCAACGGCACGCTTTCTCATGCAGCAGACTATGACGATACGCACCCGGCTGGTGCGGGGCACCCTAGCGGCCCTTGCTGGTCAACCGCGTTGGCAATGGCACAGCATTACGGTGCGGACGAACGCACGACGCTTATCGCGTTCATTACAGGATTTGAAGTCATGGCCAGACTGGGGGGCGGCTGGGTGCCTGGCGTAGGTCGCAGCCTGCAACGTCGAGGCTTTCACCCAACGTCGATTGTCGGGCGTGCAGGGGCAGCAGCCGTTGCCGCTTCCATTCTGCGTCTGGAACCCAACGCCATTGCCAATGCGTTGGGGGCGGCCGCAACCATGATGGGAGGATTGCAGAAATCATCCGGTACGCATGGCAAACCGTTTCATGCTGGCAAAGCGGCAATGGATGGCATCACGGCGGCAGAACTGGCTGAGGAAGGTTTTATTGCCGCCCATCACTTTTATGAAACCGATGGCTGGGTAAAAACCTTTGTGCAGGACGGCAGCGCCGTCATCCCGCCGCTCGATTTTGGCGACAGTTGGGAACTGCTGGGTAATGGCTACAAGCTGTATGCCAGCTGTCGGGGAACGCATGCATCAATCGAAACGGCGCTTAAGCTCTATCCACAGCTCAAAGGCCGCGCTATCGCCCGCATTCATGCCAAAGTCCATCCGATGGGGATGGTGAACGCGGGGATCGCCAACCCGCAAACCCCGCTGGAGAGCAAATTCAGTATTCCGCACTGCATTGCGCTGGCATTGAGCGGCTATCGCCTCAACGATACCGATTTCACGCAGCAAACCGTTGACGACCCTGCTGCACGCCAGTTGCTGTCACGCCTACAAATCGATGCAGTCGAGGGACAATCGGCCAGTTCCGCGTTTATCGATATCGAACTGGAAGACGGCGAAATACTCCATGCCGAAACCGATGTTTATCGCGGCCATCCGCAAAACCCACTGACCGACGCCGAGCTGCGTGCCAAGTTCGACGCCCTGACTATTCCCGTGTTAGGAGCAGCCCGTAGCGATCGACTCTATCAGGCAGCTTTTCACTTTGAGCAGCCGGGTTCACTCGATGCACTCACCGAACTATTAGCGGGCTAACACGTTGCCGCTCGACATAAACGATTCGATATAAAAATTTCACGATAACGACAGGACGCTTCCATGACCATTGCCCGCCAGCTTGCCCATAATCTGCTGGAATTCTCTCGCCAGACGTTCCCTGCCGACGTATTGGCACACGCTCGCACTGCCGTAATTGATACGCTGGGTGTCACGCTCTCGGGGGGGATTCAGGACGGGGCGCAAAAACTCAGGGCGGTGATAGTGCCCTCCGCCTCCGTGGGAAAGAGCCGTATTTTCGGTACCGATCTCAAACTTAACGCGCTGGATGCGGCGTTATTAAACGGCACATCCGCGCATTTGCTCGATTTCGACGACTCCAACTCCTGGCTGCATGGGCATATTTCCGTTGCCGTGCTTCCCGCGCTGCTGGCACTGGCTGATGAGCAGGAAGCCAATGGAGAAGCCATCCTGCACGCTTATTTGTGCGGTTATGAAACCGCGGTACGCATGGGCAAAGCCGTCAGCCCTTTTCAATATCGCAACGGCTGGCACCCCACAACGTCCGTCGGCATTTTCGCGGGCGTGGCAGCCTGCGCGGTGCTGCTGAAGCTTAGTGAAGAAGAAACGGCGACCGCCTTTGCAATCACGGCGTCACTCGCCTCCGGCATCAAATCCAACTTCGGCAGTCAGACGAAATCGCTGGCAGTCGGCCACGCCAACCGTAGCGCCGTCATGGCGGTACTATTGGCGCGTCAGGGATACAGTGCAGGGGATACCGCATTTGAACATCACCACGGGTATTTCAACGTCTACAACCGCGCTGCCGAAAACGTCGACACCACGCCGCTAACCGAGCCCTGGTCCACACCATCTCATATTCTGGACCCCGTAAAAGGGAATAATTTTAAATATTTTCCCTGCTGCTACGCCATTCTTGCACCGTTGGACGGGCTGCTGGCGCTACGTGAGGAAACCGGGCTATCCCCAGAATCGCTGGAACGCATTCAGATTGCCATCCACCCTATTCGCTTCCCGCACATCAACATCCCGACACCGGATACGCCGCTGGCGGGGAAATTCAGCCTGCACTACTGTATTGCCCGCGCTTGGGTGCAAGGGAAGCTGACGCTGGACGATTTTATTGACGATGCAGCACTACACGACCCAACTACGCAGTCGCTGATGGCACGCGTTGAGCTCATCTGTCATGACGAACCCACCACACACACGGCGCACGTTACGCTAATCACTCGTGACGGCCACACCTATCATCGTCGCGTGGCAGGAGCGCGAGGCTCCAGCGCAGAGAACCCGCTGCCGGATAATCTGATTGCGGAGAAATTTATCGACTGCGCCAGTCAGGCGTTGCCACGCACCGAGGCGCTGGCGTTATACCAACGCCTGTTACGCGACGATTATCGTTAACAGTAGGAAGGATGCTTGATACGCCTTAATCGCATCAGGCATTATCATTTGCTCTACCACGCGATGGGTTCCACCATGCTAGATCTTGTTCCACCCGACATCTCACCGCTCTTTGCCGGTATCCTGATTTTTTGCAGTTTTTTGACGTCAGCGCTAACAGCAGCGCTGGGCTTGGGCGGCGGCGTCACCCTGCTTGCGATCATGGGCATCGGGATGCCAGTCAGCAGCCTGCTGCCGGTACACGGTATCGTACAACTAGGCTCCAACCTCAGCCGCAGCCTGATTCAGCGTTTGTATATCGTCTGGCCATTGGCGCTGTGGTTTTTTATCGGCAGCGTCATCGGCATCGCACTGGGCGCGCCCGTCGTCGTTTGGATCCCAGACAGCGTGGCAAAAATTGCGCTGGCCAGTTTCATTCTGTGGTCGGTTTTCCGTAAACGCACCGCGCCAAAACCGGTTAATCGATTGTTCTTCATTCTCGGCGGTGCGCTCACCAGCCTCGGCACCATGATTGTCGGCGCAACGGGTCCAATGGTCGCCGGGCTTATCAGTTCTCAAGGGGTCACCAAACGGCCGCTTATCGCCACGCATGCGCTCTGCATGGTGTTACAACACGGCCTGAAGATACTGGCATTTGGGATGATGGGGTTTGCCTATCACGATTGGCTACCGATGCTGGCTGCGATGATTGTCAGCGGCGTATTAGGCACCTGGCTGGGCACACGCCTGCTGGATAATCTGCCCGAAAAACTTTTCCGCACGACTTTTCGCCTCACCATGTTGATTCTCAGCGCTCAGCTCATGTGGCAAGGCGTACAAGGCCTGCTCGCCCGCTAATCTCTCCCTTCTGTGCCTTGCTTACCGTGCGAGGCGCAGTTCTCTTTTCCCCTTCATGTTATCCCCAAAATGGCTATATCCAATATTCAGCTTTAGATAGAGAAATATGCTATTTGCCATTTGAATGCAACATTGAGAACATTTGTATACAAATGGACGCACCACAATAAAAATCATTAATTACAACAAATTAAAACAACACCGATCATTCTGAGGATACTTATGCTGAGAAAACTACTCTCGTTGACGACCGCTACAGCGCTGACTTTAGGGGGGCTGCTGCTGCCCGTCGCACACGCTAATGCCGCTGATGCAGGAAATGGCGAAACGCTCAAAAAGATCAAAGCACGCGGTGAACTGGTGTGCGGCGTGCACCCGGCGCGCCACGGCTTTTCCGCGATTGATAGCAAAGGACAGTGGACCGGGCTGGACGTCGATTATTGCCGCGCGTTAGCTGCCGCTGTTTTTGGCGATGCGAGCAAAGTACGCTTTGCCGCCCTTTCTACCGCACAGCGCTTCCCCGCTATTCAGTCTGGTGAAGTGGACGTGCTGTCACGCAATATCACCGCTGATTTGTCTCGCGATACGTCGCTAGGGCTGAACTTCGCACCGCCGACCTTCTATACCGGTACGGGCTTCATGGTGCGTACCAGCGCCAACGTGAAAAAGGTGGAAGATCTGGACGGCGCGACCGTCTGCATCACACCGGGTAGCAGCACCGAACGTAACGTCGCGCAGATTTTTGCCTCACGCAACCTGCATTACACCCCGGTGGTTATCGAGAACAATAAAGAGTATGTCGCGGCCTACCTGTCTGGACGCTGTGACGTCATTGCCCGCGATAAAGTCGCCCTGCCCGGCGTGCGCACCTTTGATGCGGAAAAGCCGTCCGACCATGTGATTCTGCCGGGGATTTACTCAAAAGAGCCGCTGGCGATGGCGGTTCGTCAGGGGGACGACCAGTGGTACGACATTGTGAAATGGGTGGTTTACGCCACGTTTAACGCGGAAGAGATGGCAATCGGCCAACAGAACGTGGACAGCAAGCTTAAGTCAACAGACACGGATATACAGGCGCTGCTTGGGGTCACTGGCGATTACGGTCAGAAACTGGGATTGAATAACCAGTGGGCTTACAACGTGATTAAGCAGGTCGGGAATTACGGCGATATTTATAACCGCCACTTCGGGCCAGATACCCCGGCTCCGCTGGAGCGCGACCTGAATAATCTCTGGGCGAAAGGCGGTTTGCTCTACGGTCTGCCCATTCGTTAATTCACCCAATCATCGGCGTCACCCCCGAAAACATCCGGGCTGACGCCATACCACCGCATTCACGCACAGATCCCCTCGGATAGCGCGCTGCAATCGGTAATGATCAGAAGAAAAGACCGCCGGTAATGAAATCACCACACCCAACGCTGCCGTCAGCCGCTGCACCGTCGTGGCTGGGAACGCCATCTTATGCACGCCGCCTGTTGAATGCGTTTGACAACAAGTCGCTGCGCGCCTGGATTTATCAGTGCCTGCTCGGCCTCCTGATTATCGCTTTCAGCTACTGGCTGTACGCCAACGTGGTCGAAAACCTGCGCTCACAAAATATCGCAACTGGATTTGGCTTTCTTGACCACACCGCGCAGTTTGAGATCGGTGAAAAGCTCATCGCCTTTACCCCACGCGACAGTTACCTGCGCGCGCTGAGCGTAGGGTTACTGAATACCCTGTACATCACGCTGTGCGGCATCGTGCTCGCCACGCTGCTGGGTTTCTCCGTCGGCATCGCCCGTGTATCTCGCAACTGGTTGCTGGCGCGGCTCGCCGGAGGATACATCGAGCTAATGCGCAATATTCCGGTGATCTTGCAGGTGATTTTCTGGTCAGTGGTGATCCGCAACTTGCCCTCACCGCGGGATGCTATCGAGCTGGGTAATCTGGGATTCCTGACCAATCGCGGGCTGTCTTTTGCCATTCCCGCCGCACACCACGGCTGGCTGTGGACGGGAATCGCCCTGCTCGCCGCCGTACTGATTAGCCTGATCCTGACCCGTGTAGCGCGCTATGTTCGGGAAAATCGAGGACGTTCTCTGCCAACAGGCCGTTTGACGCTGGCAGCCCTTATCGGGCTACCGCTGCTGGTCTGGTGGCTTTCCGGTGCACCAGCAGAGCTCGATCGCCCGATCTTGCGCGGTTTTAACTTTCGCGGCGGCTTTACCGTCAGCCCTGAATTTACAGCGCTGCTGCTCGGCATTGCGCTCTATTCCTCCGCGTTTATCGCAGAAATCGTGCGGGCGGGGATTCAGTCTATCCCTAAAGGCCAGTTGGAAGCGGCACGTGCGCTGTCTTTTTCGCCGTGGCACATGATGCGCCACATCATTATCCCACAGGCCATGCGCGTCATCGTTCCGCCGCTGACCAGCCAATATGTCAGCCTGTCAAAAAACAGCTCGATCGCGGTCGTGGTCGGTTATCCGGAACTGGCGAACATCAGCAATACGCTGATGAATCAGACCGGTCAGGCGCTCGAAGTGATAGCCATCATGATGGTGGTTTACCTGACGGTCAGCATCGTGACATCGCTGTTGATGAACCTGTTTAACCGCATCGTCGCCATCAAAGAGCGCTGAGGAGCACCGTATGTTATTTCCGGCCCTGTCACTCTCCGCCGTTCCCAGCCGGCTGCGTACGCCTCTGCTGTGGCTGCGTCGCCACCTGTTTAGCAGCGTACCACAAACGGTGCTCACGCTATTACTGGCAGTACTGATGTGGAACGTCGGCAATAATTTGCTGCACTGGGGTATTCTCGATGCCGTGTGGTACGCCGCTGACCCGGACATCTGCCGTGCAGCCGCCGGCGCCGGCGCCTGCTGGGCGGTGATCGTGGAAAAACATCGCCCTATTCTGTTTGGCCTTTATCCTTACGATGAACACTGGCGTCTGGTGCTGGCGATGGGAATCTGGTTTCTGGCTCTTGGCCTGTCGCTGATGCCGCGCTTCTGGCACTCGCGCATCCTTTTACCGCTGTGGATCGTCGCGGTAGTCGGCATCGCCAGCCTGATGTCCGGCGGCGTGTTTGGCCTATCTTACGTGCCTTCCAGCGAATGGGGCGGACTGCCGCTGACGATTCTGCTGTTTAGCGGAACCGTCGTCATCGGTATGCCGGTTTCAGTTCTGCTGGCGCTGGGGCGGCGCTCACCGCTGCCTTTTCTACGCGGCCTGTCGGTTATTTTTATCGAAGGTTTGCGCGGCGTACCGCTTATCACGATCCTGTTCGTCGCCGTTAACGTATTCCCGCTGTTCCTGCCCGCCGGGATGGAAATCAACAAACTGCTGCGCATCATCATTGGTATCGCACTGTTTTTCGCCTGTTATCAGGCTGAGGTGATTCGCGGCGGTTTACAGTCTGTACCACGCGGGCAATACGAAGCGGCGATGGCGCTCAATCTCGGTTATTGGCACACGACCACCAAAATCGTCCTGCCGCAGGCGCTGCGTATCTGCCTACCTGCCATGACCAACCATATTATCGCCGCCATGAAGAACACCTCGTTCGTCATCATTATCGGGCTGTTCGACATTCTCACCGCCACCAGTTCAGTGATGCAAGACCCGCTATGGCGGCGCTATTACATTGAAACGTACCTTTTCATCTCGGCTATCTATCTGCTGTTTGGCTTCTTGCTCTCACGCTACGCGCTGTGGGTGGAAAAACGCATCGATGCCAGCCGTAACCCAGAAACGTATCGCGGTTAAGCGATAGCCGTTGATGAAAACACCGACAGGAGCTTTGTTATCATGAACTTAGCCGCAGACACGTTAGTTACAGGCAATACAGTTATAAACAGCATAGTGACAAACAACGACGTTATTATTGAGATCGACGCAGTCAGCAAATGGTACGGTGCGTTTCAGGCGCTGAATAACGTGACGCTGAACGTGGAGAAAGGCGAGCGTGTAGTGATTTGTGGCCCTTCCGGCTCCGGCAAATCTACGCTTATCCGCTGCATTAACCGACTGGAAGAGCACCACGACGGGCATATCCGCGTGAATGGCATTGAGGTCAATGACAACATCAAGAACATCAACCGCGTGCGCTCAGGCATCGGTATGCTGTTCCAGCAGTTCAACCTGTTTCCCCACCTGAGCGTGCTGGATAATCTGACGATTGGCCCGACGTTGGTCAAACAGCGTAAGAAGCAGGAAGCCATTGATTTAGCGATGCACTATCTGGAAAAGGTGCATATTGCCAATCAGGCGCATAAATTCCCGCTACAGCTCTCCGGCGGCCAGCAGCAGCGTGTGGCCATTGCCCGGGCGCTGTGTATGCAGCCGGAAATCATGCTGTTTGACGAACCCACCTCTGCACTGGATCCAGAGATGATTAAAGAGGTGCTGGATGTGATGCTCGATTTGGCGGAATCCGGCATGACGATGATCGTCGTCACCCATGAGATGGGTTTTGCTAAAACGGTCGCGGACAAAGTCATTCTTATGGCCGATGGCAGCATCGTTGAATCCGCCCCGCCGCAGGACTTCTTCAACACGCCATCACATCCCCGCACGCGCCAGTTTCTGGATCAGATCCTGAGCCATTGATAAGCAAAAAAATATCCGCGTCGGTTTCCCGACGCGGACAGCGTTGACTTAATGGGGGGAGATTAGCGTGAGGACAGCTGCTCTAAGCTCTGCTTCGCCACCTGATACAGATAGTGCGCGGTCGGGAACAGTGCGCGATCGTCAACGCGGAATTTCGGGTGGTGCAGCGCATACGGTCCGCCGGAGCCGACCATCATGAACGTCCCCGGCAATTTCTGCTGATAGAACGCAAAATCTTCACCAATCGGGCTGGCTTCCACGCGGCGCGCTTCAAACCCTTCGTCACTCGCCACATTCAGCGCAAACTCAACCCACTCTGGCGTGTTGATCACCGACGGCGGCCCTGCGTGCCACAGGAACTCAATTTCTGCGCCAAAGGTGCTGGCGATACCCGCCACGATCTGACGAAAACGCTGTTCAATCAAATCACGCGCGTCCTGATTAAACGTTCTGACCGTGCCTTCAACGTAGGCCGTATCTGGGATAACGTTCCAGGTGCTGCCACTATGTACCTGCGTAATCGACACCACCGCGTTATTGTCGGACGATACCGTGCGGCTGATGATGGTTTGTACGGCAGAAATCAGCTGACCCAGAATGATAATCGGATCGTTACCTTCATGCGGCTTCGCAGCGTGACAGCCTTTCGCCGCAATCTTGATCTCAAAGCGGTCAACGCCCGCCGTCAACGCGCCGTCTTTCCCACCGATGACGCCAACAGGCAGAGTCGGATCGTTGTGAATGCCAAAAATTGCTACCGCATTGTCCAACGCGCCAACGGCGATGACTTCCGGTGCGCCCAGCCCGGTCTCTTCAGCGGCCTGGAACAAAATTCGCACAGTGCCTTTCAGCTCCGGCTCGATTTTCTTCAGCAGAATCGCCGCGCCAAGCGCAGCGGAAGAGTGAAAATCATGACCGCAGGCGTGCATCACGCCTTTGTTGAGCGACGTAAATTCTACGCCTGACTCTTCTTCAATCGGCAGAGCATCGATATCAGAACGCACCACGACCAGTGGACCATCCTGTAAGCCGCCGACTTCTGCAACCAGACCGGTTTTCAGCGGCAGGTCGAGGATGCGAATCCCCTCTTTTTCCAATACCGCACGAATCTTCTTCGTGGTTTCGAACTCCTGATTCGACAGTTCAGGATTGCGGTGTAAATCGTGGCGAAACGCCTGAATAAACTGAGCCAGAGGCTCGTGCTGAGGTGCTGTTCTCATGAATACTTGCTCCACATTATCGTGCCCTGCCTGACAGGGCTGCCTTGTTCAGGCGTGCAGGTGTGTCTACGTATGCGTTAAATATCGTACTCAAGCGGCTCAGGCAGCTTGGTCAACTGACGCAGGAAACGCTGGGTTTGCGGGTTGTCCGAGAAGCTAATAACCTGCTCCGCCGGGCCTTCCTCAACGATATGACCGTCCGCCATGAAGATCACCCGGTCTGCCACTTCTTTCGCAAACTGCATTTCATGGGTGACGATCACCATCGTGGTGTCATTTTTCGCCAGCTTCTGAATTACCTGAAGCACTTCGTGGACCCTTTCTGGGTCAAGCGCCGAGGTCGGTTCATCAAACAAAATCGCCTTCGGATCCACCGCCAGCGCACGCGCAATACTCACGCGCTGCTGCTGTCCGCCAGATAGCGTCACCGGATACTGTGCCGCCTGCGGCAGCAGGCCGACCTGCTCCAGCAAAGCCAGGCCGATTTCATTCGCCTGCTGCTTCGGCATTTTTTTCACGACAATCAGCGCTTCCGTCACGTTCTCGAGCGCCGTCTTGTTCTTAAACAGGTTGTAACTCTGGAATACCATCGCCGTCTGGCGGCGTAGCGCATAGGCTTCTTTAGTGGAGTAACGACGCGTATCCAGCGTTTGTTCGCCAATTTCGATCGTGCCCGACTCTGGCGTTTCCAGCAGGTTCAGACAGCGCAGCAGCGTGGATTTACCCGAACCAGATGGACCGATAATCGCCACGACTTCACCTTTCGCGATATCCAGACTAATGTTGTCCAACACCACCTGATCGCCAAAGCGTTTAGAAAGATTCTTTACACTGATCATGTCAGCCCCTTATCGCTGTAGCGAGTGATTCAGTTTCTTCTCCAGCTGTTTTTGCAGCCAGGCGTAAACAACAATCACCATCCAGTAAATCAGACCCACAACCAGGAAGGTCTCAAAGAAACGCAGAGATTCAGCGGCAATCATCTTGCCTTCCGCGAACAGTTCGGAGACGCCCAGCGCAAACGCCACCGAGGTATCTTTAATCAGGGAAATGAAGGTGTTCCCCGTCGCGGGCAGCGCATTCAGCATGGCCTGAGGCAACACGATGCGGCGATAAACCTGCGCTTTACTCATGCCGATGGATAAGCCCGCTTCCGTCTGGCCGAAATCCACCGAGGACAAGCCCGCACGGAAAATCTCAGCCATATAGGCGGAGGTTTTCAGGCTAAAGCCAATAATCGCGGCCGTCATCGCATCCAGATTGGATAAGCCAGGGAATAGCTGCGGCAGACCGAAGTAGATGATAAACAGCTGAACCAGCGACGGAATACCGCGGAACAGCGAGATATACAGTTCGACGATTTTTACTACCACGACGATCTTGCTTTCACGCACTAACGCCAGGAGAAGGCCGAGAACCATAGCAAAAAACATCGAAACCACGGCGAGGAACAGCGTGGTTGGCAAATACATTAATACCTGGGGAAAGACCTTTAACAGGTAGGCAAGATCGATATTCATGAGTAATACCATTAATGCATCCACCGGCCATATTGCGCCGGTGGAACAGGGTTATGACTATTTGCTATATAACGAACCATCTGGCTACATAACAAATCATCTGGCTACATAACGGCTCGCCAGAATGACGGCGTGAGGTTATTTAGCCGGTGATACCGTGATGTCTTCACCAAAATATTTTTCGGAGAACGCTTTCAGGCGTCCATCTGCACGCATTTTCGTCAATTCCGCATCGAACTGTTTACGCAATGCATCTCCTTTCTCGTCCTTATGGAACGGGAAGCTCACTTCTTCAATTACCAGCGGCTCGCCAACCAGTTTGAACGGCAGGTTACGCTTATTGATTTCTGCCAACAGAATCGGACGTGAATTCACGTAGCCTTCAACACGTTTAGACAGCGCATCGTTCATCGCGCCATCGCGTGTTTCATAGGTACGAATATTCACGCTGCCGTCAGCAAACGCTTTTTTCAGGTTGTTAACGTGGTTGGAACCCAGAACCCCAGCAACCGTCTTCCCTTTCAGGTCAGCCAGTGTATTAATGTCCGCGTTGTCTTTGTGCGTCACAATCTGGCTGCCGTAGAAGCTGTACGGTTGAGCGAAGTTGTATTTTTCCTGACGCGCTGGAGTAATCGCTACCACGTTCGCCACGGTATCCAGCTTTCTCGCTTCCAGTTGACCCATCAGGCCGCTGAAATCAGCGGTGACCCACTCGACTTTGTAGTTCAGATCTTTCGCGATGGCTTCCGTGACTTCAACGTCAAACCCGACCAGCTTGTTATCCTGCTTGAAGCCACTTGGATAACTTTGGCCTGTTGAACCCACTTTCAATACTTTTTCCTGCTCAGAGCCGCTCTTCCCAGAATCGCAGCCAGCAACAAGAAAGGCGGTCGTCAGCGCCAGAACAGACAACGTTACTTTTTTCATCATTTTACTGCCTCTCTTTTTGATTTTTTATCTTTCCACTGGTCATACAATTGGTTATCAAGGATTTTTTCCATCCAGATTGTCAGGTGTCCTTTTCCCAGATTCGTCTGCCCGACTTCCTTGAAACCATAATTTCTGTACATCTCAATCAGCCACGGGTGATTTTGCGCGGTACCGAGCGACACAGCAGGCGCTTTGAGCTGGTTAATCAGAATTTCTTCCTCCAGCCAGCTCATCATTTGCTTACCCAGCCCCTGTTTTTTATAGCCAGGGTGCGTCGCAAACCAGCCCAGATGCGGTAGACCGAACGGGCCTGGCTCCGGCCCCCACGGATAGCGGATGGTAAATGACGACACCATCTCACCGTCTTTTTCCATCACATAAACGCCGTGTGAGGCAATATGTGTACGCACCATGTCGATATCCGCATGGGCGGCAGAAAAGTTGATACCCAGCTGGCGAATCGGCTCAAATGCCGCCAGCGCCAGTGCCAGATAGGTTTCATCGTCCGCAAGCGTAGCCTGACGAAATACGATACTCATGATGTCACCTTATGCTGGCAGCAGGCCGGAGTTATCCGCATAGCGAATCACGTCATCAACCTTCTGCGGCGCACTGCCAACATAGTTAGCCGGATTCAGCCACTCGTCCAGATCGGCGGCGGTCACCTGTTCAGAAAGCACCGGATGGGCCAGCAGTACCGATTTAAAGGACTGATTCTGCTCAAATGCCTGCATCGAGCACTCGTAAACCAGATGGTGAGCAGTCTGCTTGCCGAGACGTTTGCCAATCTCGAACATCACTTTCTCAGACAGCAGCAGGCCATTTTGCAGATCGAGGTTCGCCAGCATCTGCTTCTCGTTGACGGACATGCCACGCAGGATGCCAAGCGCATTCTGAAGCTGAGCAGACAGATAGATATTGATTTCCGGCAGCGCGATCCACTCCGCACGCCAGCTCATCGCATCACGCTCATGCTCAACTTTCATAGATTCATGAATCAGCGCAGCGCTCTTGAACAGTGGAGCCGTCAGGCTCGCCAATCCTTCCAGCGCCGCTGGATTGCGTTTATGCGGCATCGTAGTAGAACCGATTTTCCCTTCGGAGAACGGCTCTTCGATTTCGTTAATCTCGGTGCGCATCAGGTTGTACAGCTCGTTGCCGATTTTGCCCAGCGTACCGCTGATCAGAACCGTAACGGATGCATATTCGGAGAAGCGATCGCGGGCAGACTGCCAGCCGATATTCGGCGTATTCAGCCCCAGTTTATCCAGCGTCAGACGCTCGATTTCCGGCCCTTTCTCGCCAAAAGAGGCATAGGTGCAGATGGCACCGTTGATGTTGCCAACCAACACACGTTCTTTGATTTCACTCAGGCGTTCGAGGTGACGGATAAATTCATCCAACCAGACGGCTAATTTGAAGCCAAACGTGGTGGGCAACGCCTGCATACCGTGGGTACGACCGGCCATCAGCGTATGCTGGTGTTTCTTTGCCAGACGTTTCAGTTCAACGGCCAGCAGTTGTGTATCTCTAACGACAATATCAAAAGATTGTTTCAGCTGTAACACCGTCGCTGTATCAACGATGTCCTGCGTGGTCACACCATAGTGAATAAACTCACCTGCGGCACCACACTGTTTCTGAATCGCGGCAATCGTCGGCATCAAAGAGTGCTTCATGCGCGCGGCATCTTTTGCAATCTCTTCAACGTTAAGCGCGCTTGCGTCAGCGTTTTCTGCAATGGTTTTTGCCGCATCCAGCGGAATGACACCCAGTTCACCCTCGGCAAGCGCCAGGGCAACTTCGACTTCGACCTGTTTAGTCAGGCGGTTATGCTCGGACCAGACGCCGCGCATTTCAGGCGTGCCAAAATTATTCCCTATAAGAAGAAAATCAATAAGATGTGATGCCATAATTAACTCGTTAGTGTTGGATTTATCAGGCGGGATTTATGTCGTCTTTTTAATTTTTAAAAATATAACATGCGGAAATTATGCGCTTTATACCTTTGGGATCTATCTTAGATCAAAAAGTTTGATTGCAAACTATGCATGTAGAAATGTTCGCTAACACTCTCCCTTCTGCTGAAAAACCCATTTGTCACTTTCCTCTTCCTACAATGAAACTCCTTATCCGTATGAGCGCAGCCAAAGGATTATCATGCTTTCCCACACGATATTACGTACTCCCCGTAGCTTATTGATTACCATGATCATTATTTCCGCATTCTCTACTCAGGCTCAGGCGCAGGATCGCTACCAGTTGGAAAAGGTCGTTGAAGTCAGCCGTCATGGCGTACGTCCTCCAACAGAATCCAACACGACGGCGTTGGAGTCCGGCACGGCGCGGCAATGGCCTCAGTGGGTCACGCGGGAAGGTGAATTAACTGGACATGGCTATGCCGCCACCGTATTAAAAGGCCGCTACGAGGGTGAGTATTATCGTCAACAGCATCTGTTCGCATCAGGTTGTCCGACGGAACAACAAATTTATGTGCTCGCGAGCCCGCTACAACGCACTCGCGCAACCGCCCAAGCCTATATGGACGGCATGTTTCCGGAGTGCGGCGTTGCAACACATGCCGTTGAGGATGAAAAGCAGGATCCGCTGTTCCATGGGGACAAGATGGGCATTGGCACGCTTGACCCCGAACGGGCAAAGGCTGCGGTGCAGGAAGCCATAGGAGGTGATTTGAATATCGCCTATGAGCGTCTTAAGCCCAATATCGAGCTGTTGAAGCAGGTCGTATGCGAAGCGGATAAACCGTGTCCGGTATTCGATAAGCCGTGGGCGATAAAACAGGATAAAGACGGTTCAATTTCTATCAGCGGTCTGAATACGCTGGCGAATATGAGCGAGGTTTTCCTACTGGAATACAGCGAGAATCTACCGCAGGCACAGGTCGCTTTTGGTCACGTCAGCAACACACAGGATCTCATCCCATTAATGGCGCCGATGACCGCTAAATACGACTTCACCAATGATGTTCCTTATATTGCACAGCGCGGCGGTTCGCTATTCATGCAGCAAATCGCACAGGCTCTGGCACAGGGAACACAAGAAGAGCAGGACACGTCACAAGGTGAGCCACCAGCCGTTCCTTACTTGCTGTATGTTGCTCACGACACCAACATCGCTTATCTGCGCACGCTATTGCAGTTTCACTGGCAGCTACCCGGCGATACCGCCGATAACATTCCGCCCGCAGGCAGTCTGGTATTCGAACGCTGGCGCGATACCACCACTCAGCAGCGTTTCTTGCGTATCTATTTCCAGACGCAGTCGCTGGATCAGATTCGTTCACTGACGCCGCTTGACGATCGGCAGCCGTTACTGAAAGAGGAATTGACTTCTCAGGGCTGCCAGCAGACAGAAAAAGGCACGCTGTGTCCTTTTAGTACCGCACTGAAATCAATGCGAGAAAGTATCGATAGCAGCGCGCTGGCACCTGTGCATTACGCGCTGTAACGCACGATATCGCAGGGAACAACAACGTCTTGTCGGGTTGATGAATCCGACAAGGCTTTCGCCAGAGAAGGCAAAGTACAAACGAAAAAAAAGCACACCTTTCGATGTGCTTTTCTTTTTAATTGGTCGGCGAGAGAGGATTCGAACCTCCGACCCACTGGTCCCAAACCAGTTGCGCTACCAAGCTGCGCTACTCGCCGAATGTACTGCTTTTTTGAACATCACTGATGTTCTCGTTTGTGTGGTGCGAAGAGAGGGACTTGAACCCTCACGTCCGTAAGAACACTAACACCTGAAGCTAGCGCGTCTACCAATTCCGCCACCTTCGCATAACTCACAAACCGTCAATCAACTACTCTAGCTGCAAAATCTGGGGTGGCTAATGGGACTCGAACCCACGACAACTGGAATCACAATCCAGGGCTCTACCAACTGAGCTATAGCCACCATCACCACACTTTACATCAACTACTTATTACGCGGTACTTCCTTTTTACGGGATACTTTCTTTACGAAAAAAAGTGTACCACCGCAGCTCTTGCACACAACATACTTCATAAAAATATAATGGTGCGCCCGACAGGATTCGAACCTGAGACCTCTGCCTCCGGAGGGCAGCGCTCTATCCAGCTGAGCTACGGGCGCTTAGCGCCGTTGCGGGGCGGGATATTACGGGCTTAGCGACTGGCTGTCTAGTGCTTTTTTATCGAAATGATGCGTTTGATTAGGATTTGCTCATTCTAAGCTAAATAACACACAGTTCCGCCCTTCCCGCCCCCAAATACTACGACTTACTCCCTGTCAGCGACATTTTTTTGCCCAGTCCCAGCGCGAAATAACACAGGCTGACCACGGCTAAAAAGGCGATACCGACCAGTAAAGACATCCGCGTATCGATATTGATGTACATGCCCACCAGCACACACAGCAAAAATGCCATCGTCAGGTAGTTTACCCACGGGAACAATATCGATTTAAACGGGTGTGCGGCCAGCGCTGCGCGATGCTGTTCACGAAAACGCAGTTGGCTAATCAACACCACAAACCACGGCACCATACCCGGCAGCACGCTGGCGCTATAGACATACACAAACACTTTTTCTGGGTTAGGGATGATGTAATTCAACACCGACCCAGCCATCAGGCAAAGAATAGAAATCATGACGCCTGCCGCGGGTACGCCGCTGGCCGTCACTGTACCTAACCAGGCAGGAAGCTGGCGGTTGTTGGCCAGTGAGTACAGCATACGTCCACAGCTATACATGCCGCTGTTGCAGCCAGACAATGCAGCAGTCAATACCACAAAGTTGATGATACCTGCCGCCGCAGTGATACCAATTTTCGCAAATGTCATCACAAACGGACTACCGGACGTGCCGATTTCATTCCAGGGGAAAATCGTGACGATAACGAAGATCGCGCCCACATAGAAAATCAGGATGCGCCACAGAATGTTGTTGATCGCGCGCCTCAGCGTCACCTGCGGATTTTTCGCCTCGCCCGCCGTAATGCCGACCAGTTCCACGCCCTGATAAGACGCCACGACCAGACAGAGTGCGAACAGCAGACCTTTCCAGCCTCCCGCGAGGAAACCGCCGTGTTCGGTCAGGTTACTGAATCCGGTCGCCTGACCGTGGTTACCAAAGCCGAAGAAGATAATGCCGACACCGACGACGATCATCACGACGATGGTGGTGATTTTTATCATCGCGAACCAGAATTCGATTTCGCCATACAGCCTGACTGCCGCAAGGTTTGCCCCCGCAACCAGAGCAACCGCGGCAATAGCCGGTAACCATTGCGGCAAATCGGGGAACCAATACTGAACATAGACGCCAATAGCGGTAATTTCCGAAATCCCGACCGCCATCCACATAAACCAGTACCCCCACGCGGTGAGATAACCGAAAAAGGGACTCATGTATTTATGCGCGTAGACGGCAAACGACCCCGCAACCGGCTCCAGAAACAGCATTTCGCCCATTGAGCGCATGATGAAGAAAACGAAGATCCCAGCGACAATATAGGCCAGCAATACTGACGGCCCTGCCCACTTCAGCGCGCTAGCCGCACCCATAAACAACCCGACGCCAATCGTGCCACCCAGCGCAATCAGCTCAATATGCCGGGCTTCCAACCCTCGATGGAGTTTTTCCTGCTTTACATCTTCTGCCATATATCCTCTGTCTTTATGTTGTGCTTATCCCGGCTGCTGCCGGTTATTGTTCTTATTTCAGAAATACTGCCGACTACCGATGAGAAAGAACGTACCCTTGCCCCAAATTAGCGGCATGAAAATACCGTAATGTGAGTTTGAATAACACATCAGGGATGACGAATACGCCAAAGATAGAATTCTGTATTTCTGATTGGCTGGCAAACAGACGATTAAAATCGAATAGGAATAAGAAATCGGATTTATATACTGCGGGGAAAGGTTGGCGCGTTTAACGCGCCAATGCAATAAAACTACAGACGACCGCTGTAGTGATAGGCGACATATTTCAACAGCTTAAACTGCCGAAAAATACGGCTCGGCTGGGACAGCAAACGATACAGCCATTCCAGCCCTAAGTTTTGCCACACGAGCGGGGCGCGCTTCACATGCCCGGTAAAGACGTCATACGTTCCCCCCACGCCCATATACAGCGCATCAGGATAGTGGTGACGACAGTCGCGCATCAGGATTTCCTGTCGTGGCGACCCCATCGCAACGGTAACAATTTGCGCACCGCTGGCGCGGATACGTTCGAACAGGGCATCGCGCTGCTCTGGCGCAAAATAGCCATCCTGACTGCCGACAATATTCACGTTCCACTGCGCGCGCAGCTTCGCTTCCGTTTGTGCCAGCACATCAGGTTTACCGCCCACCAGAAAAACCGGCGTTCCTTCTTTGCCCGCCCGCTCCATTAGCGCTTCCCACAGATCAGCGCCTGCAATCCGCGTGACGTCAGCCTGCGGGTACTTGCGACGAATGGAACGCACAATGCTAATGCCGTCCGCATACTTGTACTCTGCGCGATCGAGCAACGTACGCAGCGCCACGTCTTTTTCCGCCGTTAGCACTTTCTCTGCGTTAATCGCCACGAGCGTGCCCGTTTCAACCCGCTCGCCCGCAAACAGGTAATCAACAAACTGCGCCATATTGCGAAAGCCGTGAATGGGCAAACCACGGATGGTATACAGAGGAATGGTCTCTGTGGTTTTTAACGCTGTCATACCTGCTCCTTTATCACAGGATCCACGGTGTTGGGTGTCGGCGCGATCGGCGTGGCTCGCATACGCATCAGACGCTGCCGAATGAGTCCGGCGCTTTCCAGCAGCCAATAGAGCAGTTTGGCAACCAGCAGACACAGACCAAATACCAGACAGAAAAACACCACACGTGAAACAAAAGAATCGACGCCTTCACGCGTCAGCACAATAATATTGAACACCGCCCCGAAGCAGAACGCCTGTAAAATAGCGGCCTTATAGCGATTGCTGTCGTTCTTCCCTAACTCGTACACCCAGTCGAACCACTTGATAACCAAACCTACTGCAATTGCGCCGAGCGGGATAAACAGTACCCCGCCCATCACCACCAGCGAACCCAACAGCGTGGGGGAGATCGCCAGCCCAGAGCGGTTATTCAACACTTCCCAGGTGAAATAGTTCGCACTGTTTAACACCAGATTCGGACGGTCCGGCCATAGCCAGGAGGGAATAAAGACGTAGAAATCACGGGCAATCGGTGCCAGCCCCTGAAAATCAATCTTGTCGTAGTTCTGCCACAGCAGCGCCAGATTTTCCCAAGGCGAGAAGGTGTCACGGGTTAAATAGAGGAACGTATAAAAGGCGTAATCACCGCTGACGTCCAGCCCATAGCGCTTCAGCGCCAGCCAGAACATCCCGACAATCCCGAACGCACCGGCTGCAACCAGCATCCAAAGCGTAATCCAGCCACGCACAATGCCAATAAACAGAAACAGCGCGAAGGCGATAATCACATTCGCGCGCGTTCCGCCAACAATCACATACGTCAGCATTCCAAACGCGACCGTTCCGATGAGGAACATTATCCACGCACGCTGCGTCTGGCGCAGGAAATACACCACCAGCATCGCCGGAATGAAGAAGTAGAAAAAGCGTTTCAACGCCACGCCGGATACATCGCTGGAGAATATCTGGCTATAAGAACGCAGCTTAAACAACAAGAAGCCATTGTTGAGGAAGAAAATACCGACGGTGGCGACCGCAATCAACGCCAGCAGCAGCCAGGTCAGATTGGCTTCAACCCGGTTCACCGTCAGGAGTGGCGCACGTGGCGCGGAGGTTTTCTGGCGTAACCGCGTCTTATAGCTGACGTAATAGATCGCATAGAACGCCGTCGCAGACAGCATCGCCTGAAGCAGGAACTGCACGGGAACCACTTCAACGCCAAACCGGAACACCAGCACGCAGGTAAACGGAAAACCAAAATAGAACGTCAATAAATAGAGCAGGGAAAACAGCACGTTAAAATTAAAACGCACCCGCCGAAACTCCATCCAGGTCAGGCTCAGGATAAAGATGACTGAAATCAGGTAGACGACAAACAGCCCACCAAATTGCCCCAGCGTCATGTTGGTTCTCCCGCCGCCAACGCCAACGCATCGCGCCAGCCTTGCAGATAATTGGGATTAAAGAACGCAATCTGGTGCTTATCGACTGATGCCAGTTGGCGCTGCGCTTCACGTACCAGCGCTTCATCCAACTCGTCACCGTAAAACAGCACAGGCAGCCCTTGTTCCGTCAGATCCTGCCAGAACGGGTTTTGTCGGCTGATCACGAACGGCACGCCAAACTGAATCAGCAGACATAACGTCCCTATTCCCTGCTGGCGATCGAAAATAAAATAGCCCAAATCGCAGGTGCGCAGCATGTTGAGATAATCATCAAATGCCAGTTGGTCTTTTAGCAGTTGGAAATTTTTCACGCCAAACAGCGCCAAACCGTCCTTTTCCACCTGCGCGATGTAGGAGTCGTTATTCGCGGGGTAGCCCATTGGCACAATCACCCGCACATTTTTTCCGAACTGCTTGTGAATCGCCCGCAGCGCTTCCTGATGGCGATTCGTGCGATCGCCAGAATTGCCGACCAGAATCGTCATCGGCCCTGCCAGCGGTTTATCCACCAGCATGTCCGTTAGCGCCGGATTCATTCGCGTTGGGAAGTACAGCAATGACGTCGGCACGCGAGGTGAACGCTGCTGATACCACGCCAGATCGCCACGCGTGGCAAACACGTGTCCGACACGCTTTTGCGCCATACGCCGCAGCAGATAAAACAGGCGATACTTCAGGCTACTCGCCTCTTCATACAGATCCGCGCCCCAGACGTGCCAGTAAACCTGCTCGGATTTGATTTTTCCGCTCAGCAACGCCAGCCACAGTGTGGGGTTAAACTGCCCATGCAGGAAAAAGCGCATCTTGCGGTTCGCTTTCGCTCTGGCGATGACCGCCTCAGCCAGCGTTTTCTTATCCACGCAGGTTTCGATACGCAGCGCAGGGAAATCAGCCGATGAAATGCCGTCGCGAGAAGCCACGATAAAATGCCGAATCTGCTGTTCGGGGAGTTCCGTCGCCAGTACGTCGTTAAAAAAACGTAAAACGGTCTGGTTATGATGCGGGATGTCAGATCCCAATACATGAATCAGTGTCGTCATGCTCGCCTACGGTAAATAATGAATACGCAACAACAAAGCAAAAAATAGACCAGGTAGGTTGCCATATAGGCCTGCGCCGCACCTTGTGCGCCATAAAGCGGAATCAGCCAGTGGGAAAACCCGGTCAGCAGGAGAAACTGGCTCACTTCCGTGAGCAGATAAAAGCGCAACGCCGCTTTCGCAATGACCAGATAGCCAAAGACGTAAGCGCCCACTTTCATGACATCGCCCACCAATTGCCAAACGAAGAGATCTCGCATTGCCGTGAACTCGCTGGAGAACAGCAGCCAGATGGCAAAATCTCGCAGCAGCCACACACAAAAGCTGACGCCTGCAACAACGGGCAGCACAAACTTCAGCGAGCGGACAATCTCCTGCGACAATGCGGCTTTATCCGTCAGACGCGAGAGTGTTGGCAACAGATACACGGTAAAGGAGGCGGTAATGAATTGCAGGTAAGCATCGGAAATACTACTGACGCCCTGCCAAATACCCACTTCGTCCCAGCTGTAATGTGCCGCCAGCAGGTTACGCATCATGATGTACGCAACGGGCAACGTCACCGCGGTCATCAACGCCATCAGCGTAAATTTGCCCAACTGCCCGGCAATCGCGCGATCCCACGCGGGTTTCAGCGATGTCAGCGACAGCGGAGTGCGCCGATATAGCATGATGCCTGCTGGAATCACCAGCAGCGCGGGCACCAGCGCCAGCCCTGCCAGTGCGCCAACATAGCCGCCCAGTTGCAGGCAGAGCCCAAAGGCCGCCAGCCCGATCAGGCTGCCGCCGATCACAGCCAGCGCGTTGCCTATCGCATCCCGATAACCCTTGAGAATCGCCAGAAACAGGTTGGCGTAGGCGATACCCATTTGGATAAACGCCAGCGCACGCACCACATCGCGATAGTCATCATGCCCAAACAGCAGATTGGCGATAGGCGTTGCAGCGGAAAGAAAGAGAATCGCCAGCAGCGTGGAGAACCCCAGCACCAGCGTGACTGACGTACCGAGCAGCGGCCTGAGCCGTTCCGGCTGTTGCTGGTATTCCGCCACGTATTTGGTGACGCCGTTGAAGATCCCCGCACCGGCTAACACGCCTAGAACCGTAATAAGCTGACGGAAATTCCCTGCCATCCCCACACCGCTAGGGCCAAAAGCGACCGCCAGCAGTTTGACGACAACCAGCCCCGCGCCGATTTTTATCAGCGTGGAGCCTGCCGTCCATATCGATGCTTTCGCCAACGACATATCAGGAGAAGAAGCTCAGAATGGTATTGATCACCGTCCGCTGATTGACGTCTGACAGGTTGTAGAACAGCGGTAAACGCACCAACCGCTCGCTTTCCTGCGTGGTGTAGCGGTCTTCACCGGAGAAACAGCCGAAGTTCAAACCGGCCGGACAACTGTGCAGCGGGATATAATGAAAGACCGTCATGATTTCGGCTTCTTTCATGTAATTGATAAACGCACTGCGGTCGTCCTGATCGCGCAGTTTGATATAAAACATGTGCGCGTTGTGAATCCCATTGGCAGGCACGGTCGGCAGGGTGATACGCCCGGCATCGGCCAGCGATTTGAATGCCGCGTAGTAGTTCTGCCACAGTTTCAGGCGACGTTCGTTGATCGGCCGCGCCGCTTCCAGCTGTGCCCAGAGGTAGGCAGCCTGAATATCCGCCATCAGGTAGCTTGAACCGATATCCCGCCAGGTGTATTTGTCCACCTGCCCACGGAAGAACTGACTGCGGTTGGTGCCTTTTTCACGAATGATTTCCGCACGCTCCACCAGCCTTGCGTCATTAATCAACGTGGCTCCGCCCTCGCCGCCCGAGGTGTAGTTCTTGGTTTCGTGAAAGCTGAAGCAGCCGATGTGGCCGATAGAGCCCAGAACGCGGCCTTTGTAGCTCGACATCACGCCCTGCGCGGCATCTTCCACGACATATAAATCGTATTTCTTCGCCAGTGCCATAATCACATCCATCTCGCAGGCTACACCTGCGTAGTGAACCGGCACGATAATGCGCGTTTTTTCCGTAATGGCCGCTTCGATCTTCGTCTCATCAATGTTCATGGTATCTGGGCGGATATCGACAAACACGATCTTCGCACCACGCAGCACAAAGGCGTTAGCGGTAGACACGAAGGTATAGCTCGGCATGATCACTTCATCGCCGGGCTTAACGTCCAGCAGGATAGCGGCCATCTCCAGCGACGCGGTGCAGGAAGGCGTGAGCAGGACTTTTTTGCTGCCGGAATAATGTTCCAGCCACTGCTGACAGCGACGGGTAAACCCACCATCACCGCACAATTTACCGCTGCTCATGGCAGCCTGCATATAATCTAGTTCTGTACCAACAACTGGTGGCGCATTAAATGGAATCATGTGATCACCTGTATAACCAATACGCCGTGCTCTCAATCATGGCACCACGGCGAAGATAAAGACGAAGCGCCGCCACATTGCTAACCTGTGTCGCGACCCGAAGACATATCAACTCTTGTTGTCGGCACCACGCTTCCGCCAGCGCCATCAGCTGTGAACCGATGCCACGTACCGTAACGCCCGGCCACACGCCCAGCAGCCCGATACGGGCATCCGCGTCATTCACTCTGCGTAGCGTGACCCATCCCTGTGGGTTGCCAGCGGCATCTTCCACCAGCAAACAGCAGTGGTCGAACGTACCGCGCACGGCATTCTCAATCCACTGCGCATAGAAACGTCCGCTATCCTCCGGTTGATACCACGGAGAACGAAAACGGCTCAGCGCAAAAACACGTGACGCCGCGTCCCTCAGTGCAGGGATATCGTCGGGTGTGGCTTCACGCCAGCGCGGTAGCGGCGTAACAACCGTAGTCCGTTGCAGCGGCAGACTGAGATCGACCTCGCCTTCCACCAATCGAAACCCAAGATCGGCAAGCGCATCTGCCAGCACCAGATTGTCCGCTGCGATTTTAGCCTGCGTCAGCGTAAATGCGTTCAGCGCATCGAGCGTCAACGCAGGCGCAGAAGGCGAAAAATTCAGCTTACCGCTGTCAATCTGGAAGAATTCGCTCTCCCAGCCCAGCGGTTCGACCGTGGCGCGAATCTCTCCCTTTCCAATTGATATCGGATGGGTCATCGTGTCGCTCCTTTCTTTTCCGCCATCTGGTTTTCCAACTTTCGGTTTTTCAACTTCTAGTTTTTCAACGTCTGGCACGAGCTTAGTCGTTCAGCCCTAAACGTTCACCGGTATAAGAACCATCCTGCACGCTGCGCCACCATTTTTCGTTATTCAGATACCAACTGACGGTTTTTCTCATGCCCGTCTCAAACGTTTCTTCTGGACGCCAGCCCAGCTCACGTTCAATTTTCCCGGCATCGATCGCGTAACGCATGTCGTGGCCTGGGCGGTCTTTCACATAGGTGATGAGATCGCGGTAATGCGCTACGCCAGCGGGCTTATTCGGCGCCAGCTCTTCCAGCAGCGCACAAATGGTCTGCACGACTTCAATGTTTTTGCGCTCGTTGTGACCACCGATGTTGTACGTTTCGCCGATTTCACCTTCCGTCACCACTTTGTACAGTGCGCGAGCGTGGTCTTCGACAAACAGCCAGTCACGGATTTGCGCGCCGTCACCGTAAACCGGTAACGGTTTGCCCGCGACCGCATTCAGAATCACCAGCGGAATCAGCTTCTCTGGGAAATGGTAAGGACCGTAGTTGTTCGAGCAGTTGGTGATAACAGTCGGGAACCCGTAGGTGCGCAGCCAGGCGCGAACAAGATGGTCGCTGGAGGCTTTCGATGCGGAATAAGGGCTGCTTGGCGCATAAGGCGTGGTTTCTGTAAACAGATCCTCCGTCCCATGCAGGTCACCAAACACTTCATCGGTAGAGATATGGTGAAAACGGAACGCACGCTTGTCCGCATCAGCCAGATTCTGCCAGTAGTGGCGCGCCGCTTCCAGCATCGTATAGGTGCCGACAATGTTGGTTTCGATAAATGCCGCTGGGCCATCGATAGAGCGGTCGACGTGGCTTTCTGCCGCCAGATGCATCACCAACGCAGGCTGGTAAGCCGTAAAGACACGGTCCAGTTCAGCACGATCGCAGATATCAACCTGCTCGAACGCGAAGCGTGAGCTATCAGCGACGGGTGCCAGCGAAGACAGGTTCCCTGCATAGGTCAGCTTATCGACAACGACGACGCTGTCCTGCGTTTCAGTCAAAATGTATCTGACCAACGCCGAACCAATAAATCCTGCACCACCGGTAATTAAAATACGTTTCAACGCCATACTCCCTTGGTATCGATAACCCACTGTTGTTTAACATCTTCTGGATTAATCGCTTTAAACTGACGATGGTCAACCAGCATTACCAGCACATCGGCTTCTTTTAATGCACTGCTGGCATCGACCAGTTTTACCTGTCCGGCCAACACGGACGGCAGGTATTTGACATTCGGTTCGACGGCTAACGTCACGCCGGTGTTCCACTGTGCGATCATGGACGTAATTCCTACTGCGGGACTTTCACGCAGATCGTCAATATCGGGCTTGAACGCCAGCCCAAAGCAGGCCACCGTGACTTCGCTGGCGCGTTTATCCGTTTGCGCCAGATAATCCGCCACGGCCGCTTTTACGCGATCCACCACCCAGAGCGGTTTGCCATCGTTCACCAGTCTGGCGGTATGAATCAACCGGGCCTGCTGCGGGTTCTGTGCCACGATAAACCAGGGGTCGACCGCAATACAGTGCCCGCCGACGCCAGGGCCGGGTTGCAGGATATTGACGCGAGGATGGCGGTTTGCCAATCGGATAAGTTCCCATACGTTAATGTTTTGTTCGGCACAAATCAGCGAGAGCTCATTGGCGAAAGCAATATTGACGTCGCGGAAGCTGTTTTCCGTCAGCTTGCACATTTCGGCGGTGCGGGAGTTAGTAACCACACACTCACCTTCGAGGAAGATTTTGTATAATTCACTGGCGCGTGCAGAGCACACCGGGGTCATGCCGCCAATGACGCGATCGTTTTTAATCAGTTCGACCACGACCTGCCCTGGCAGCACGCGTTCAGGACAATAGGCTATATTGATATCCGCCGTTTCTCCAACCTGCTGCGGAAACGTCAAGTCCGCTCGCGCATCAGCCAGCCACTCGGCCATTTGCTCGGTTGCACCTACGGGGGATGTCGATTCCAGAATCACCAGATCGCCTTTCTTCAGAACAGGCGCGATAGACGCTGCAGCCGCCTGAACATAGGCCAGATCGGGTTCGTGATCGCCTTTGAAGGGAGTAGGAACGGCGATCAGGAAAGCATCGGCTGGCACAGGCTTTGTCAGCGCCTGGAGGTAACCATTTTCCACTGCCACTTTGACCAACGCATCCAGATCGGGCTCGACGATATGGATTTCGCCGCGATTGATGGTTTCGACCGCCAGTTTGTTCACATCGATACCGGTGACTTTTTTCTGGCGCGACGCAAACGCCGCAGCAGTGGGTAAACCGATGTAGCCTAAACCGATTACGGAAATGGTAGTAAAGCTCATAGTGTCACCATAATTATTTCTCGGATACTGAGAGATGCATTGAGCGGTGATAATGGATAGATCGTAAAGACGCTGTGAATACATCCCTGTACGCTCGGCTCGCGCCATCCCTGGCGCAAACGCTTTACTCTTCTATTCCATTATCACCGTTTGCATTCTGTAAATCGGGCCGCCGCGGGACGGTGTTTAAAATCGCTCCTGGCGATTTTTTAAAGCATCAACGATGCGTTGACAGGCTTGCCCATCACCATAAGGATTGTGGGCACGGCTCATTGCCTGATACGCCTCTTCATCCGTCAACAGCATAGATACCGCATCAACAAGGCTGGTTACTTCTGTTCCTACCAGTTTGACCGTACCGGCTTCCACCGCCTCCGGCCGCTCTGTCGTATCACGCATCACCAATACAGGCTTGCCTAACGACGGCGCTTCCTCCTGAATACCGCCAGAGTCGGTCAAAATCATGTAAGAACGATTCATCAAATACACGAAAGGCAGATAGTCCTGCGGCGCAATCAGCATCACATTATCAATGCCGCTCAGGATACGATTCACGGGCTCGCTGACATTAGGGTTCAGGTGAACCGGATACACAATTTGTACTTCAGGGTGTCGACGGGCGATATCCGCCAGCGCGCTGCAAATGCGCTCAAAACCGCCGCCAAAACTCTCACGGCGGTGTCCGGTAACCAGAATCAGCTTCTTGTTATCGTCTAAAAAAGCATATTTCTCGTCGAGGCTGCGACGTAGCGCGGCGTCCCCGAGAATACGATCGCGCACCCAGAACAGCGCATCAATCACCGTATTACCCGTCACAAAAATATGTCGGTCAGACAGGTGTTCACGCAGTAAATTTTGGCGAGAATTTTCCGTCGGGGCGAAATGGTACATCGCCAAATGCCCGGTCAGTTTGCGGTTAGCCTCTTCCGGCCAGGGCGAGTACAGATTACCAGTACGCAATCCCGCTTCTACATGGCCGACGGGGATACGCTGATAAAAAGCAGCCAGACTGGTTGCCAACGTCGTGGTGGTATCGCCGTGTACCAACACCAAATCCGGTTTGAACTCCGCCATAACGGGTTCAAGTCCTGATAAAATCCGGCAGGATATCTCACTGAGTCCCTGTCCCGGCCGCATAATATCCAGATCGTAATCCGGCGTAATATCGAACAAACGCAGCACCTGATCCAGCATCTCCCGGTGCTGGGCTGTTACGCAAATTCTCGATTCAAAGGCTCCATCCTGAGCCAGGGCATGAACCAGCGGTGCCATTTTTATGGCTTCCGGCCGGGTGCCGAAAACAGTCAATACTTTCACATTGAATCTCTTTAATCAGGTTAGACGCAGACGCTCGCTGAGCATCAGACGCGAATCAGCAAGCTGGTTAGCGCGGACGGCGAGCCAAGGCAACACCCGCGCCGACGAGCGCACCAATCGCACCCCACATCACCATCAGGAATGCCCGGCGTGGGCTGTCACGCTTCACCGGTTCTTCCGGGGTACGTAAATAACGATACGTCTGGAAAGTGGCCTCAAGCGTTGGGCCAACGTTCAGCGTCGCCAACATCGCGCGATTTTGATCGTAATCCAGTTCATAGTGCGGGCCGCTGGTCTGCAATGTTTCCAGCCGGGCTTGAAGCATCGGCCTGCCAAGCAGAAACATTTCCGATGCGGGGATTTCGTCTGCCGGAGTATCCGTCTGGCTGCGGCTAATACCTTGCTGCTGGGCGATTTTCAGCGCCAGTTCAACGCTGCGGACTTCGCGATCGTAAATCGCTTTTGCTACCGCTTCCTGACGCTTGATCTGCGACTTCATGAAAATGGTTCTGGCCGCCCAGGCACCCTTAATCTCTTCATTCAAGTGACTTGCTGCACGCTGGCTGGCAAAAGCCACATACTGACGAAGCAACGTGTTGGAATCTTTAGAGGTTTCTGCCACCAGCTTCACGGAATCATTGGTCTTTTTCCCGTCGTCGCGAGGCGTAAACTGAATGTTGTTAACCAATTCATCTAGCAGAGCCGCATCGGCTTTTTCATCGCCTTCCAGACGCTGCTTATAATAGTCAGTCTGCAACCAGAAATCGCGGCGGGTATCGTAAGCCGCTAATTGCATGATGAACTCGTCATAAGCATCGGCCGAAATAGACGGTTGTTCTGGCTGAGGCGCGGAAAAAGAACGGGCGTCGAGGTTACGCAGGAATTGCTGCTGCGAATAATACCCACCCAGCATATTGACCGTCGGCTTGTCGGTAATCGCTGTCGCGCTCCACTCCTGTTTAACAAGATAGGAATAGCCTAGTGCCACAACGGCAAAAAGCAGGCCGATTGCTATCGGCCATACCTTTCCACGCCACAGCAGGCGAAATAACCCACGGATATCCAATTCGTTATCAATCAACGCATTCCCGGTAGACAAGTTCTCTGATTTCATTACTTCCCCAAAATTATTTGGTCAGGATGACTGCTTTTGCTCATCAGAATGCCGCATACGGCGTTTGATTCGTTTGATAAAACGGGCGACCCGCCATGCTCGTTTCAGGCAGTAGCCATACAGTAGAAATGCAAGCAAGAATAATGCCAACATTAACCATTCTGGTATGAAAAAGAAATATTCTCCCAACACACCGACCGCGGCCAACAAGGCGGCAGCAAGCGTAATCAGCACAAACGCCTGACGGGAAGAGAAGCCAGCACGCATCATTAAATGATGGATATGTTGTCGGTCAGGCGAGAACGGGCTCATCCCTTTACGCAAACGCCGATACATAATGGCGATCATATCGATCAGCGGGATAGCGATGATCCACAGTGCCGTAACCGGATTAATCGGATGCTGCGGGCCTTGCGTTGTTTGAATCAGGAGCCAGATGGCTGTGAAGCCAATCATCGTGCTACCCGCATCGCCCATGAAAACCTTGTAGCGTGGCCCAAACATGCCGAGGTTAAGCAGAATATAAGGCAGCGTCGCCGCAATCATGGCGAAACACCACAATGCCAGATTCGTGTGGCCGCTCAGGTACAGCAAAATGCCCATCGCCCCAAATGAGACGCTGGACAACCCGCCGAGCAACCCATCGATCCCGTCCACCATATTGAACGCGTTAATCGCCGCCCAAACCGCAAACAGCGTGACCAGATAGCCAAACGGCCCCAGCCCCATCTGCCACGGACCGAAAATGAATCCCAGGTTGTGTATCGTCAAGCCAGCGAAAGACATCATCACCACGGCAACAAACGCCTGCACAACGGCACGAATTTTCACACTGATATCAAAACGATCGTCCAGCATGCCGATAAACACCAGCACACCCGCGCACAGCAGGTAAAGACGGAAGTTGGGAATATATTGATCGGTAATGAAGTAGGTAAAGCAGATACCTGCATACACGGAGATACCACCAACCAGGGGTATAAGACCCCGATGGCGTTTACGGTAGTTGGGACGATCGACAAGCCCTATTTTACCCGCAATGCTGCGAGCAAAAAAAAGAAAGCCCAGAGAAAACAAGAAAATAAATAGTAGTTCGGTACTCATAGTGAGTAAGTTCACCGTTAACAGCTGCGCTGTAGCTGTTCAGTATAGACTCGGTTTACGCCTTATATCCTATCGCCCACGTTGATCGCCAGTACAAATTGAGTGATAACCGAGACTTCCAGGTAGAAAGCCCCTTCACATCCGATCAATTAGGGGATAAAAAAACGCCACGACCCAGCGTGGCGTTCCCCGAGTTATCCGTAATGGATGAACGCCCGGATTTATGAACGTTTCATCATATCGAAGAATTCATCGTTGGTTTTCGTCATCGCCAACTTGTTGATGAGGAATTCCATCGCGTCGATCTCACCCATTGGGTGGATGATCTTACGTAGGATCCACATCTTCTGCAATTCTTCAGAGGTGGTAAGCAGTTCTTCTTTACGCGTACCGGAACGATTGTAGTCAATCGCCGGGAACACGCGTTTTTCTGCGATTTTACGCGCCAGGTGCAGTTCCATATTACCTGTACCTTTAAATTCTTCGTAAATCACTTCATCCATCTTAGAACCAGTATCAACCAACGCAGTAGCGATGATGGTCAGGCTACCGCCTTCCTCAACGTTACGCGCCGCACCGAAGAAACGCTTCGGACGATGCAGGGCGTTGGCATCCACACCACCGGTCAACACTTTGCCCGAAGCCGGAACTACGGTGTTGTAAGCACGTGCCAGACGCGTAATGGAGTCCAGCAGGATGATAACGTCTTTCTTATGCTCAACCAGACGCTTCGCTTTTTCGATCACCATTTCGGCAACCTGAACGTGACGGGAAGCCGGTTCGTCAAACGTTGACGCTACCACTTCACCTTTCACCAGACGCTGCATCTCGGTCACTTCTTCCGGACGTTCGTCAATCAGCAGCACCATCAGCACGCAGTCAGGATGGTTGTAAGCGATGCTCTGTGCGATGTTCTGCAGCAGCATGGTTTTACCCGCTTTTGGCGGTGCAACGATCAGACCACGTTGACCACGGCCGATCGGCGAAGCCAGATCCAGCACACGCGCCGTCAGATCTTCTGTCGAACCGTTACCCCGTTCCATACGCAGACGAGAGTTTGCGTGCAGCGGCGTTAAGTTTTCGAACAGGATCTTGTTGCGGGCGTTTTCAGGTTTGTCGTAGTTGACTTCGTTAACTTTCAGCAGCGCAAAGTATCGTTCACCTTCTTTCGGCGGACGAATCTTGCCAGAAATGGTGTCACCAGTGCGGAGGTTAAAACGGCGGATTTGGCTGGGAGAAACGTAGATATCATCGGGGCCTGCGAGGTAGGAGCTGTCTGCGGAGCGGAGAAAGCCGAAGCCATCCTGCAATATCTCCAGCACACCATCGCCGAAAATATCCTCGCCGCTTTTGGCATGCTGTTTCAGAATAGCGAAGATAATATCCTGTTTGCGCATGCGGGCCTGGTTTTCCAGTCCCATATTTTCGCCAAGAGTAATTAACTCAGAAACTGGCGTATTCTTTAATTCGGTAAGATTCATAGTGGTGGGTTCTTTAACTCGGGGTAAATCTCGAACTATAACGTGAATGGTATGGCAGGATCATCCGTGCCTCTATAACAGCCTTCAACCACCGGATTCCTGTCTGGTTTCACACCTGAAGCGCATTAAATCCGCGCAAAACAACATCCGCATAAACGATATCCGCATAAATCAACGGCAGGAGATCGAAGACACATAAAACCAATTATTGTAAAACTAGCAGACTGCCCAAATCGGATTACAAACGTGTTGTAAAACAATCGTCTTGTAGAACAATTACCTTGTAAAACAACGATTTTTTCGATTTCGACACAGAATAATGCTTTAGACTCTAACTTTCAGGCTTAAGCCTAAGGGCTTAAACATAGGCAAGTACGATATGCAGTGATGAAGAATCTAACACGCTTCCCGACGAGCGGCAAGCAGTCAATATGAGAATTACATATTGCCCAATTGCGCCCGCCGGCGACACCCTTTTTAGGGTATCAAGCTAATTACAGATTCGCCGTCAGGAACTCTTTCAGTTGCCCTTTCGACAGTGCGCCGACTTTCGTCGCAGCGACTTCGCCGTTTTTAAACAGCAGTAGAGTAGGAATACCACGGATACCATATTTCGGCGCAGTAGCCGGATTTTCGTCAATATTCAGTTTGGTAACCGTCAGTTTACCTTCAAACTCTTCAGCAATTTCATCCAGAATAGGAGCGATCATTTTGCAAGGACCACACCACTCAGCCCAGAAATCAACCAAGATAGCGCCCTCAGCTTGCAATACTTTCGTGCCGAAGCTGTCATCAGTCAGGTGAATTATTTTATCGCTCATATTTTACTCCGCAGGATTATTTCTACCGTGTTGGTGTAGCATTAACCAACAACGGCTTGACTTTATTTCACCGGATACGCTTTCGTAAAGCAATAGTTAGCTGATATTCTACCACACTATGAGCAAAACACACTTAACTGAACAGAAGTTTTCCGACTTCGCCCTGCACCCGCAGGTTATTGAAGCTCTTGAAAGTAAAGGGTTTCATAACTGTACGCCTATTCAGGCGTTAGCTCTGCCATTGGCTCTGTCAGGGCGTGATGTTGCGGGTCAGGCGCAAACCGGTACCGGCAAGACGCTGGCTTTTCTCGCGTCTACTTTCCATTATCTGCTTTCACACCCTGCAAACGCAGAGCGTCAGACGAATCAGCCACGTGCTTTAATTATGGCACCAACCCGTGAACTGGCTGTCCAGATTCACTCTGATGCAGAAGCGCTGTCTCATGCAACGGGGCTAAAATTAGGTTTAGCCTACGGTGGCGACGGCTACGACAAACAGCTTAAAGTGCTGGAAAGCGGCGTTGATATTCTGATCGGCACCACTGGTCGCCTGATCGATTACACCAAGCAGAACCACATCAATCTGGCAGCGATTCAGGTCGTCGTGCTGGACGAAGCCGATCGCATGTACGATCTTGGCTTCATCAAAGACATTCGCTGGCTATTCCGCCGCATGCCTGCAGCGGCACAGCGCCTGAACATGCTCTTCTCCGCTACGCTCTCCTACCGGGTGCGTGAACTCGCGTTTGAACAGATGAATAACGCCGAGTACGTGGAAGTTGAACCGGAACAGAAAACCGGCCACCGCATTAAAGAAGAACTGTTTTATCCATCCAACGAAGAAAAAATGCGCCTGCTCCAGACACTGCTGGAAGAAGAGTGGCCGGACCGCTGCATTATTTTCGCGAATACCAAGCATCGCTGTGAAGACATCTGGGGCCATCTGGCTGCCGATGGCCATCGCGTTGGGCTGCTGACGGGCGACGTCGCACAGAAAAAACGTCTGCGTATTCTGGAAGAATTTACCCAGGGTAATCTGGATATTCTGGTGGCAACGGACGTTGCAGCACGCGGCTTGCATATTCCTTCTGTGACCCACGTTTTTAACTACGATCTGCCGGATGACTGTGAAGACTACGTTCACCGTATTGGCCGTACGGGTCGTGCGGGGCAAAGCGGATTCTCTATCAGTCTGGCCTGTGAAGAGTACGCGCTGAATCTCCCGGCTATCGAAACCTATATCGGTCACGGTATCCCGGTCAGCAAATACAACAGTGACGCGCTGATGAGTGATTTACCTGCGCCGAAGCGTTTAACACGTCCACCGCGTTCCAATAATGGCCCGCGCCGACACAATGCGCCACGCCGCAGCGGAGCGCCCCGTAATAACCGTAAACGAGCGGACTAACCGTCGATGCTGAGCTCTTCTTCACTTTACGCTGCCATCGATCTCGGCTCGAACAGCTTCCATATGCTGGTCACCCGGGAAACCGCAGGCAGCATTCAGACTCTGGCGAAAATAAAGCGTAAAGTCCGCCTTGCGGCAGGGCTGGATAAACAGAATCGGCTCTCGCAGGAAGCGATGCAGCGTGGCTGGCAGTGTCTACAACTGTTCTCCGAACGGTTGCAGGACATTCCGCAGGATCAGGTACGCGTCGTCGCTACCGCAACTCTGCGGCTGGCAACGAATGCCGACGAGTTTCTGCAACGGGCTCAGGAAATTCTGGGCTTGCCGATTCAGGTTATCAGCGGTGAAGAAGAAGCACGCTTGATTTATCAAGGCGTGGCACATACGACAGGCGGCCCGGATGCGCGTCTGGTCGTGGATATTGGCGGTGGCAGTACCGAACTGGCAACGGGAATCGGTGCAAAAACAACGCAGTTGATCAGCCTCCCGATGGGATGCGTAACGTGGCTGGATCGCTATTTCAGTGACCGCAATCTGGAAGCTGGTAATTTTGAACGCGCTGAACAGGCGGCGCGTGAAATGTTGCGTCCTGTCGCGGCCTCTCTGCGCGAGCAGGGCTGGCAAATCTGCGTCGGCGCTTCCGGCACAGTCCAGGCACTGCAGGAAATCATGGTCGCGCAGGGAATGGATGAATACATTACTCTGCCGAAGCTCAGACAGCTTAAAGAGCATGCGATTCAATGCGATAAGCTGGAAGAATTGGAAATTGATGGCCTGACGCTGGAACGCGCGCTGGTTTTCCCCAGCGGATTAGCCATTCTGCTGGCGATCTTCCAGGAACTCGACATCAAAACGATGACGCTGGCCGGAGGCGCACTGCGTGAAGGACTGGTCTATGGCATGCTGCATCTGCCCGTCGATCAGGATATTCGTCACCGTACGTTAGCAACGCTGCAACGCCGTTATCTGCTGGATACCGAACAGGCTAAACGCGTCAGTGCGTTGGCGGACAACTTTCTGCAACAGGTTGCCCGTGACTGGCAGTTAGATAGCCGATGTCGCGAGTTACTGCGCAGCGCCTGTCTGGTACACGAAATTGGTTTGAGCATCGATTTTCGCCAGTCGCCCCAGCATGCAGCCTACTTGATTCGCCATAGCGATCTCCCCGGCTTTACGCCCGCCCAGAAGAAACTGTTAGCCACACTCCTGCAAAACCAGATTAACCCTGTCGATTTAATGCCGCTCAGTCAGCAAAATGCGCTGCCGGTCAATCAGGCACAGCGCCTGTGCCGTCTGCTTCGTCTGGCAATTATTTTTGCCAGCCGCCGCCGCGATGACACGCTGCCAGCCGTACGACTGCGCGTAGAAGGCGAAGCGTTGCGTTTGATTCTGCCTGCCGGTTGGTTGGTTCAGCATCCGTTACGGGCAGAAATGCTGGAACAGGAAAGTCGCTGGCAGAGCTACGTACACTGGCCGCTGATGCTGGAAGAAACCCCAGCTTAACGAACATATAGGGGAGCGCGCTTTACTCCCCTTTTGCTTTCGCTAGCATCGCTCGAATATTGGCAACGTTCGTCTGACCTTTCTGCATACGCTCTTGTGCGCTAACCACCTTTCTTTCTGTTTCCCACACCACATCATCCTGCGGCAGTTCAAGCAGGAAACGACTCGGTTCAGGGCGCACCAACTCGCCATACTGGCGACGTTCTTTGCACAATGTGAAGAACAGTTCGCGCTGAGCACGCGTAATCCCCACGTATGCCAAACGACGCTCTTCGTCGACGTTATCTTCATCAATGCTGCTCTGGTGCGGCAACAGACCTTCTTCCATCCCAACCAGAAAGACATACGGGAATTCCAAGCCTTTGGACGCATGCAGCGTCATTAGCTGAACCTGATCCAGTTCCTCTTCACTCTCTCCACGTTCCATCATGTCACGCAGCGTGAAGCGCGTTACGACCTGCGTAAGCGTCATGGGTTCATCCAGATCGGACCCTTCCAGCATTTCCGTCATCCAGCTGAATAGCTGATTGACGTTCTTCATCCGCATTTCTGCAGCTTTTGGGCTCGGCGAGGTTTCATACAGCCAGCTTTCGTAGTCCAACCCATGAATCAGATCTCGCACGGCGGCGACCGGTTCACGCTCTGCCAGACGGGCGATTTCCGCCAGCCACTGGGTAAACCGTTGCAGGGATTCCAGCCCACGCCCGGTCAGCGACTGGCTTAGCCCGAGATCAAAACTCGCGCTGAACAGGCCTTTATTGCGCTGCCCTGCCCACTCACCTAGCTTCTTCATCGTCGCCGGGCCAATCTCACGCTTGGGCGTGTTCACAATGCGTAAGAATGCACTGTCATCTTCTGGGTTGGTCAGTACGCGTAGGTAAGCCAGTAAATCTTTGATTTCAGGTCGGGAGAAAAACGACGTGCCGCCGGAGATGCGATACGGAATACGGTTCTGCATCAGCATCTTTTCAAACAGACGCGATTGATGGTTACCACGATACAAAATGGCATAGTCGCCGTACTGGGTCTTTTTAATAAAGTGATGGGCGATCAGTTCACCAACGACCCGCTCCGCTTCGTGATCTTCATTGTTGGCGGTAATCACTTTGAGTTCATCACCGTAACCCAGTTCCGAGAACAGCCGCTTTTCAAAAACGTGCGGGTTATTGGCGATGAGAATATTGGCGGCTTTCAGAATGCGCCCGGACGAGCGGTAGTTTTGTTCCAGCTTAATCACGTCAAGCGCGGGGAAATCCTGCTGTAGCAACACCAGATTCTGCGGCCGCGCACCGCGCCAGGAGTAAATAGACTGATCGTCATCCCCTACGACGGTAAAACGCGCACGGGTGCCGACCAGCAGCTTAACCAGCTCATACTGGCTGGTGTTGGTGTCCTGATATTCATCCACCAGCAGGTAGCGTAAGCGGTTCTGCCAGCGTTCACGCACCTCAGCGTTCTGCTTCAGCAACAGCGTGGGCAGCAAAATCAGATCGTCGAAGTCCAGCACGTTACAGGCACGCAGATGGTCGTGATAGAGCGAGTAGCAATGCACAAACAGCTTGTCGCGTTCGGAGCGAGCGGTTGCTGCCGCACCGGCAGGATCGATCAGATCGTTTTTCCAGTTTGAGATCGTCGAGATCAGCTGTTGCAGCAGAACCTTATCGTTCTCCAGCCACTGTTCCGTCAGCTCTTTCAGCAGCGCCATCTGGTCCTGATCGTCAAACAGGGAAAAATTAGATTTCATGCCCAACGCGACGTATTCACGTTTGATGATCTCCAGCCCCAACGTATGGAAGGTCGCAATCATCAGCCCACGCGTTTCTTTACGCCCCAGCGTCTGCGCCACGCGCTCCTTCATCTCACGCGCCGCTTTGTTGGTAAACGTCACAGCGGCAATGTGCTTAGCCTGATAGCCACACTGGCGAATAAGGTGCGCGATTTTGTTGGTGATAACACGGGTCTTGCCTGAGCCTGCGCCCGCCAGTACCAGACAAGGTCCGGTGACGAATTCGACGGCGTGTTGTTGGCTGGGGTTTAAGCGCATAACGATCTTGCTCACTCATAAAACGGAAGGCGATTGTAGCAGAAAGCCGTATCGATCTTGACCAGGGATTTGTTATTAAGGAAAGCATATCGCAGTCCACATCTTGCGTTGCAAATGTTACATTGCGCGCCGGAATCTCTTTTGCAAAAAAGGTAATAACATGGCCAATACCGCAGCAGCCCTACACATCCTGGTAGACACTGAGCAGGAAGCTAATGACATTCTTGCGCAACTGGAAAAAGGTGCAGACTTCCAGAAACTGGCACAGAAGCACTCGACCTGCCCGTCAAAACGCAACGGCGGCGATTTAGGTGAGTTTCGTAAAGGTGACATGGTGCCAGCTTTCGATAAGGCGGTGTTTTCCTGCGAATTACTGAAACCGTTTGGTCCGGTGAAAACCCAGTTTGGTTACCATGTGATCAAGGTGTTGTATCGCAATTAAGTTGTACCGCAACTCAGTCGTCACACCGACGCCCCGAACATAAAAAACGCGCCGACCTTCTGGTTTGGCGCGTTTTTTCTATTAACTGCCTAACTAGCCTATCGTCATCAGGCTAGCATTGCCGCCTGCGGCGGCGGTATTGATACTCAGAGAGCGTTCGGTCAGCAGACGCTCCAACTGAACGTGGGTATCGCCCTGCGCATAGCCTAACGGCTGGATAATTGGGCCATCGCGCTCTGCAAGCACCTCACTCAGTTGCCGTAACCGATCGGCATCCCCATGATAAATGACGCCATGAAAAGACACGTCTTGCCGCTGCCAGTCAAGCGTGAACTGAATATGCGACTGCACGCCTGCGGGTAAACGGCCATAAAGCGTTTTCTCCTGCTCACCTTCCGGCCATAGCAACGCCCCGCCGATTGCCAGCACCGCCGCCGTCTGAATCAAGCGATCGTCCTCATTATCCGCCAGACACAGAATCCGCTCACGCGGTAGCAGCGCATAGGAATTACTTTCCCCTGTCGGGCCGGGCAGCAGTCGGGTTGTCCCGCTAACGCTATATTCTCTATAGAGCTGGCATAACGTCGCGAGCCCGTCACGTTCCCCAGCAATCGCCCAGTCTTCCAGCGCCTGTAGCCCCGCTAGCAGCGACGATCGGGCAGACACATCCAGCGCCTGCTCGCGGTTCTGCTGTGCGAATTCTGCCGCAAGCGCGTCGTCCGGCCGATGTGTCAGCAAGCGGTACAGATAAAGCGGCCCGCCCGCCTTTGGTCCGGTTCCTGATAAACCTTCCCCACCAAACGGTTGAACACCAACAACGGCACCAACCATATTGCGGTTCACATATTGATTACCCACCTTCGCCTTGCCCGTCACACGCTGAATAGTCTCATCAATACGGGTATGCACACCCAGCGTCAGACCGTATCCCGCCGCGTTGATCTGCTCAATCACTGCATCCAACTGCTGGCTTTGATAGCGAACTACGTGTAAAACTGGACCAAAAACTTCTTTTTTCAGCTCGTCTATCTTGCCCAGTTCGATCAGGGTCGGTTTCACAAACGTCCCGTGCCGCCACGTCTCCTCATCCTGCGAATACGCGGCCTGAAATACCGTATGGCCTTTTGCCCGCATCGTCTGAATATGCCGTTCCACGTTCTCTTTCGCTTCCGCGTCAATTAGCGGGCAGATGTCGGTCGATAACCGTTCAGGATTCCCCATTCGGCATTCCGCCATCGCGCCACGCAGCATATCCAAGGTGCGATCCGCAATATCCTCTTGCAGACACAGTAGACGCAGCGCCGAGCAACGCTGTCCGGCGCTGTCGAACGCAGAGGCGATAACGTCATTCACCACCTGCTCCGTCAGCGCAGACGAATCGACAATCATCGCATTCAGGCCACCCGTTTCGGCAATCAGCGGCGTCAAACGCCCCTGTGGATCGAGCCTACCCGCGATGCTGCGTTGCAGGGTTTTGGCAACGGCCGTCGACCCGGTAAACACCACGCCGCGTACCCGTTCATCGTTCACCAACGCGGCACCAATCGTTTCTCCCTGTCCGGGCAGCAGTTGCAGCACGCCCAGAGGAATGCCCGCCTCATGTAAAATACGCACCGCCTGTGCCGCAACCAGCGGCGTCTGTTCAGCCGGTTTTGCCAGCACGCTGTTTCCTGCCGCCAGTGCGGCAGAAATTTGACCGGTGAAGATCGCCAGCGGGAAATTCCACGGGCTGATGCAAACCACCGGCCCCAGCGGACGATGGGTATCGTTAGTGAACGTGTCTCGAATCTGAGCCGCGTAATAACGTAAGAAGTCCACCGCTTCGCGTACTTCCGCAATCGCGTTACTGAAGGATTTACCCGCTTCCCGCACCAGCAGCCCCAGCAGGCTTTGCAACTGCGCTTCCATCAGCGAGGCGGCCTGATTCAATATCGCGGCACGCTCTGCAGGTGGCGTCGCAAACCAGATGGTGCCAGCATGTACCGCGGCATCTACCGCCAGCTCAACATCCGCCACCGAGGCATCGAGAACGTAACCCACCACATCGTGCACATCCGCGGGATTCACGACAGGTCTTTCTTCACTCGCCTCGCTTTCCCCCTCAATCATTGGCGCGGCATACCACGGCTGTGACGCATGATTCAGCAACGCGCTGGAGAGCGAAGCCAGTCGGTGCTCGTTCGAGAGATCCAGTCCGCTCGAATTTTGCCGTTCCTGCCCATATAGCTGACGCGGCAGAGGAATCTTGGGATGTGGTGCGCCCATGATCCACTCCACTTTTGCCAGCGCCTCTACGCCACGAATCGGATCGGCAATCAGCGTTTCCAGCGCCATTGAGGTATCTGCAATGCGGTTAACAAACGAGGTATTCGCGCCGTTTTCCAGCAGGCGTCGCACCAGATAAGCCAATAGCGTTTCATGGGTTCCGACCGGGGCATAAATACGGCACGGACGGTTCAGCTTGCCGTCAGCAACCGCGCCCACCACCTGATCGTAGAGCGGTTCCCCCATGCCGTGCAGGCACTGAAACTCATACTGACCGGGATAATAATTGTTGCCCGCCATGTGGTAGATCGCGCTTACCGTCTGCGCGTTGTGCGTGGCGAACTGCGGGTAAATCAGATTCGGTACGGCCAGCAGCTTGCGGGCGCATGCCAGATACGACACATCGGTATAGACCTTACGCGTGTAGACCGGGTAGCCTTCCAGCCCGTCAACCTGCGCGCGCTTGATTTCACTGTCCCAGTACGCTCCTTTCACCAGACGAATCATCAGCCGCCGACGGCTGCGCTGCGCCAGCTCAATCAACGCATCAATCACATACGGGCAGCGTTTCTGATAAGCCTGAATGACAAACCCGATACCATTCCACCCTGCCAACTGCGGCTCCATACAGAGTTTTTCCAGCAGATCGAGCGAGATCTCCAATCGATCGGCTTCCTCCGCGTCAATATTGATCCCGATATCGTACTGACGCGCCAGCAGCGTCAGCATCAACAAACGCGGATAAAGTTCCTCCATCACACGATCATACTGCGATCGGCTATAGCGGGGATGCAGCGCCGACAGCTTGATGGAAATACCCGGCCCTTCATAAATCCCGCGCCCGTTCGAGGCTTTGCCGATAGCATGAATCGCCTGCTGATAGGCCGTCAGATACGCGGCAGCATCGTGTTCCGTCAGTGCCGCTTCACCTAACATGTCATAAGAGTAACGGAAGCCTTTATTCTCCCGTTCGCGGGCATTCGCCAGCGCTTCACCAATGGTTTCCCCAGTGACAAACTGCTCCCCCATCAGCCGCATAGCCATATCGACCCCTTTGCGGACAAGCGGCTCACCGCTTTTCCCGATGATGCGGTTCAGCGAATTAGAGAGGTTCACTTCGTTGTGCGTCGCCACCAGCTTTCCGGTAAACAGCAGCCCCCAGGTTGCAGCATTCACAAAAAGTGACGGACTGTGACCAAGATGCGCCTGCCAATTTCCCCGACTGATTTTGTCGCGGATCAGCGCATCGCGCGTGGATTTATCAGGAATACGCAGCAGCGCTTCGGCTAAGCACATCAGCGCCACCCCTTCCTGAGAAGAAAGTGAGAATTCCTGTAGCAGCCCTTGCACAATGCCCGCACGCCCACTTCCGGCTTTCTGGCCGCGTAATTTCTCTGCCAGCTGATAAGCCAGTTTCTGCGTTAACTGCGACATTTCATCGGTAAGTCTTGCCTGTTCGAGCAAGATAGGCACTAGTTCACTTTCGGGGCGGCGGTAAACAGAAGTGATGGCGGCGCGGATAACGGACTGCGGAAGAATGTGCTCGGCGAAATCAAGAAAGGGTAGGTGGGTTTCTTCTTCCTGAGATTGCGGCATAATCTCTTCCGCTTCAATGTGGCTGACATTCGCCCATTGCGGTGTTTCAGGAGTGTCGAGGCCGCTTTCGAGGCGTTCAAGGTAATGGAAAATAGCCTGTTTGATCAGCCAGTGCGGTGTACGATCAATACGCTGTGCTGCCGCCTTGATACGTTCGCGCGTTTCCTCATCGAGTTTCACACCCATCGTGGTAGAGCCCATAGAGTCCACTCCTATAATGAGAAGATGCACATCGGGATAACGTCAATATCAACCATGTTGCAACTTTGTGCAACCTTGTTAACAAATGGATCGGTTGCAGCCCATCATCACCGTCAGACCTCGTTCCGGCCTGAGTGATTACTATAAAACACAGCGTCGCCGCGACAGCGGCACGAAAAATAATGTGGAGAGTTGAATGACAATAAGCACACCTATGCTGGTGACGTTTCTGTTGTATATTTTCGGGATGGTCCTCATCGGCCTGTTTGCCTACCGCGCTACCAACAACTTTGGCGATTACATTCTGGGCGGACGTCGAATGGGCAGCGTGGTCACCGCACTGTCGGCTGGCGCTTCCGATATGAGCGGCTGGCTGCTCATGGGATTACCTGGCGCTATTTTCATCGCCGGGATTTCTAAAAGCTGGATCGCGATCGGCCTGACGCTAGGCGCGTACCTGAACTGGAAATGGGTCGCCGGACGCCTGCGCGTACACACTGAGGTAAACCACAACGCGCTCACCCTTCCTGACTATTTCACCCACCGCTTTGAAGATAACAGCAAATTACTGCGTGTGATTTCCGCGTTAGTGATCCTGATTTTCTTCACTATCTATTGTGCATCCGGCGTGGTCGCTGGAGCGCGCCTGTTTGAAAGTACCTTCGGTATGAGTTACGGCACCGCGTTGTGGGCCGGAGCAGCAGCCACCATTGCCTATACCTTCATCGGCGGCTTTCTGGCCGTGAGCTGGACAGACACCGTTCAGGCCAGCCTGATGATTTTCGCCCTGATTCTGACGCCAGTGATCGTCATCCTGTCTCTTGGAGGAATTGATAGCTCACTGATGGTGATTGAAGCGAAAAACCCGGCCAACCTGGATATGTTCAGAGGGCTGAATTTTGTCGCTATCCTCTCGCTGATGGGCTGGGGTCTGGGCTATTTCGGTCAGCCGCACATTCTGGCGCGTTTTATGGCCGCCGATTCACACCACACAATCCACAGCGCACGCCGCATCAGTATGACCTGGATGATTCTTTGTCTGGCTGGTGCCGTGACGGTAGGCTTCTTCGGCATTGCTTACTTCCACAACAACCCAGATCAGGCAGGTAACGTGACGCAAAACAGCGAACGCGTATTTATCGAGCTGTCGATGCTGCTGTTCAATCCGTGGATTGCCGGGGTGCTGCTGTCTGCGATTCTGGCCGCCGTGATGAGTACGCTAAGCTGCCAGTTGCTGGTGTGTTCCAGCGCCATCACCGAAGATTTATACAAACCCTTCCTGCGCAAAAATGCCAGCCAGAAAGAGCTGGTCTGGGTGGGACGCGCCATGGTGCTGTTAGTGGCTATCATCTCCATCGCGCTGGCGTTTAATCCTGAAAACCGCGTGCTGGGTCTGGTGAGCTATGCCTGGGCCGGGTTCGGTGCCGCATTCGGGCCGGTGATTTTGATTTCTCTGCTGTGGCCGCGCATGACGCGCAACGGTGCCCTATTCGGTATGATCGTAGGTGCGGCTACAGTGCTGATCTGGGAACATTACGCCTGGCTGGGTCTGTATGAAATCATCCCTGGCTTCATCTTCAACAGCCTGACCATTTTCATCGTCAGTCTGCTGGGTAAAGCGCCATCAAAAGCGATTACTGACCGCTTCAATCAGGCGGAAGCCGAATACAAGTCCGTTTGATAAAACACATACGTTTGCTATTGCTACAAAAGCCCGGCGATAAAAGCATTCGTTGATAAAAAAAGAGGGCACAGCTAATGCTGTGCCCTCTTCTATTTCGATCACCGACGGAAATTAACCCGCAACGGCGATACGCTTCATGTCTTTCATGTAACCGCGCAGCGTGTGGCCTACGGTTTCGATTGGGTGGTTACGGATCGCTTCGTTAACATCACGCAGTTGAGCGTTGTCCACTTCGGTACCCGCTACCGCTTTGCCCAGGTCGCCCGGCTGCAGGGATGCCATGAACGCATCTTTCAGCAATGGCACGGCAGCGTTAGCAAACAGGTAGTTACCGTATTCTGCGGTATCAGAGATAACCACGTTCATTTCATACAGACGCTTACGCGCGATGGTGTTGGCGATCAGCGGCAGCTCATGCAGTGATTCGTAGTAAGCCGACTCTTCGATGATGCCGGAGCTCACCATGGTTTCAAACGCCAGCTCAACGCCCGCTTTCACCATCGCAACCATCAGCACGCCGTTATCAAAGTATTCCTGCTCAGCGATTTTGCCGTCGAACTGTGGTGCGTTTTCGAATGCCGTTTTACCGGTCTCTTCACGCCAGGTCAGCAGTTTCACGTCATCGTTCGCCCAGTCAGCCATCATGCCGCTGGAGAATTCGCCGGAGATGATGTCATCCATGTGTTTCTGGAACAACGGTGCCATGATGCCTTTCAGCTGCTCAGACAGTGCGTAAGCACGCAGTTTCGCCGGGTTAGACAGGCGATCCATCATCAGCGTGATCCCGCCCTGCTTCAGCGCTTCGGTGATGGTTTCCCAGCCGAACTGAATCAGTTTTTCTGCATAAGCTGGATCGGTGCCTTCAGCAACCAGTTTGTCGAAACTCAGCAGAGAACCCGCCTGCAACATACCGCACAGAATGGTCTGCTCGCCCATCAGGTCAGATTTCACTTCTGCAACGAAAGAGGATTGCAGAACGCCAGCGCGGTGACCACCGGTAGCCGCAGCCCACGCTTTAGCGATGGCCATGCCTTCGCCTTTCGGATCGTTTTCCGGGTGAACCGCGATCAGCGTTGGTACGCCGAAACCACGTTTGTATTCTTCACGAACTTCCGTACCCGGGCACTTCGGTGCCACCATCACAACGGTGATGTCTTTACGGATTTGCTCGCCCACTTCAACGATGTTGAAACCGTGAGAGTAGCCCAGCGCAGCGCCCTGTTTCATCAGCGGTTGTACCGCCTGAACTACTGCGGAGTGCTGTTTGTCCGGCGTCAGGTTAACGACCAGGTCAGCCTGTGGGATCAGATCTTCGTAAGTGCCAACAGTGAAGCCGTTTTCGGTCGCTTTACGCCATGATGCGCGTTTTTCGGCAATCGCTTCAGCACGCAGGGCGTAAGCGATATCCAGACCGGAATCACGCATGTTCAGACCCTGGTTCAGACCCTGAGCACCACAGCCGACGATCACCACTTTTTTCCCTTTCAGGTAGCTCGCCTCATCGGCAAATTCATCACGCCCCATGAAGCGGCACTTGCCCAATTGATCCAGCTGCTGACGCAGGTTTAATGTGTTGAAATAGTTAGCCATGTCGTGCTCCGTATACGGTTTTGTTTGTCTGTTATTCGAGAAAGGATTCCCACCAGATGGGAATTCACTATGACCCCATCATATGACAGGAATTGCGTTGCTTAAATTGATATATTAACAACGTCACATTGCACTATCTGCAAGATAAAAAACGGGGCCTGTATCGCATGGATCTACGTGATCTCAAATTATTCCTGCACCTCGCGGAAAGTCGACACTTTGGCCGTACCGCCAAGGCGATGCACATCAGCCCGTCCACGCTGTCACGGCAAATTCAGCGGCTGGAAGAGGATTTAGGACAGACGCTGTTTCTGCGCGATAACCGTACCGTGCAGCTTACCGATGCCGGAGAGCACCTGAAGCAGTTCGCCCAGCAAACGCTGCTGCAATACCAGCAGCTACGCCACACGATAGACCAGCACGGGCCGTCATTAAGCGGCGAGCTGCGGATCTTCTGTTCCGTCACCGCCGCCTACAGCCACCTACCGCCGATTCTGGATCGCTTTCGGGCGCTGCACCCGCTGGTAGAAATTAAACTGACGACGGGCGATGCCGCCGATGCTGTTGAGAAAATTCAGTCGAACGATGGGGATTTGGGGATAGCGGGACGCCCGGAAGCGCTCCCAGCCAGCGTTGACTTCATGCCGCTCGATAAACTGCCTCTGGCGTTGATTATCCCAGCACTTCCCTGCCCCGTGCAGTCGCTGGTGCGGCAGGCAGACCCAGACTGGTCGCAGATTCCGTTCATCCTGCCGGAGCACGGCCCGGTGCGTAAGCGCATCGATCTGTGGTTCCGGCGCAACCACATCACCAACCCGCAAATTTACGCCACCATCTCTGGGCATGAAGCGATGGTATCGATGGTCGCCCTAGGCTGCGGCATTGCGCTGATTCCAAACGTCGTACTGGAGAACAGCCCGGAACCGGTACGCAACCGCGTTTCCGTCTTTGTCGAACAGGTGATGGAGCCGCTTGAACTCGGCGTGTGCGTACAGAAAAAACGGCTTAGCGAACCGCTGATTGCCGCCTTTTGGGACATATTACAGGACACCCCATGAAGATAGCCTTCACTGCCCTCATCGCCGCAGGGGTGACGTTTGCTTCCATCAGCCACAATGCGCAAGCCGCCAGCTTCTCCTGCGACAAAGCAGCTTCAGTTCAGGAAAAGCTGATTTGTGCCAGCCCATTGCTCGGGCAGCTCGATGAAGAACTGGCACAGGCATGGAAGACCTCCCGCGCGTTCCTGACGGTGTACGACAACAGCGCGCCGTGGGAAAAAACGCTCAACCAGTTTCAGCGCAGCTGGCTGACCACACGCGACCAGTGCAAAGACGAAGACTGTTTACGTCAACGCTACCAGCAGCAGTTAAACCGGCTGCGCTATCTGAATGACATCGCACAGCACGCACTCCCATCGCCGATTACGCCCGTGAAAAGCACCGCTTGTTTCCACGGCTCATTCAGCTATGAGTATGTGATGTCCGGGCTTTCCGCCGAGGAGTACCGCGATCTGGGGGAATATTTTCGGGAAATGTACGACCAGAAAGCACCCTATCATGCCGTCAGCCTGACGATGACCAACCAACGCGGCAAGATTGAAGGCGGCGCATCCATTGCATTCCGCTACGGAAACAAGCTGGATGATTCCGCCTTTACGGCTCGTCAGATGAGCGATATCCAGGCGATTGGCAAAGGCGAAAGCAGCTTCGGCCAGCAGGTGAAAATACTGCTCACCTGCATTGACGATGATCATCTGCAAATCGCCACCTTCGGCAGCAATCGGGAAGAAGGTTACCTGTTTAACTATTTGTTAGAGCGCGATAAAACGCCACTGGAGCCGCAGAAAACGCCGTAGTGTTGGCTAGCTCTGGCTCTAGCGTTCAAACCACTTATCCGCCGAAAAGGCCCGCGTATCGGACTCTGTTTCCTGCGCGGCTTTCTTCATGGTTTCGACGTTCATCAGGTAATGATAGAGCGGTTCAAGCTGGGTAAAACCTTGTGACAGAACCGTCACCAGATCGCCGGAAAACAACGCGTCCATATCCTGTCGAGTATCTATCGCGGCAAACGACTTACGGTTATACCAATCAGCCAACTCCGGTTCCTGACCTTTAATCAGCGGGCGTTTGTAGCTTTCGCCTTCCAGCGTGAAGGTCTTTCCCAGACAGCTTGCGACTTCAAGAAACTGCGACGGATTACCGCGCAGCGTCTGACGGAATAGGTCCATCGTATTACGCGTCGCGCTGTAATAACCCAGCCCGTAACGCCAGGTATCCGGCGTGATTTCAAAGAAATACACCGGCGCGTCCGTCCAATCTTTGCGAGTACGTTTGAAAGTGAGCCACATTTGACTGCGATAGCGGGATTTATCGTGAGAAAAGCGCGTGTCGCGGTGAATACGGGAGAGCGTTTTGCCGATGGCAGGACGCGTTTCAAAATGGTCGTCAATCTGCAACATGGTCAGACTGAGCTCATCCACCAGCGTGCGGAACGGCGCAACCAGTTGCTCATCGTAAACCGCACGGTGCTCGTCAAACCACGCTTTATCGTTGTACTGACGCACCTGCTGAAGAAACGTTAAACCCGCTTGAGAAAAACCCGTGAACTGCGTTGCCATAAAGAAATGCCATCCCTGTTGCTGTCAGATGACATAAAGATAACGCCGCCGACGGCGAAACACCATCGGCGGCGTTAGGGGAACACTCAACATTTAACCGCTAACTTAACCCGCTAAAAAGAAGCGGAACGCGGGGTTATTGGTTTCGTCATGGCATTCATAGCCCAGCGCCTGTAGGTGCTGCTCAAATTCCCGATCGCCCGCCTCCAGCTCGAACGCGGCCAGCACGCGACCAAAATCCGTGCCGTGGCTGCGGTAATGGAACAGAGAAATATTCCAGTGCGCCCCCAGCGTATGCAGGAATTTCAGTAATGCGCCCGGTGATTCTGGGAACTCAAAGCTGTACAGCCGTTCCTGCAGCGGTTTGGAAGGGCGTCCGCCGACCATATAACGAACGTGCAGCTTCGCCATTTCATCATCGGACAAGTCCACCACTTCATAACCGTCCGCGGACAGCTCGGCGATAATCTCCTGCCGCTCCGCATAACCACGCGTCAGACGCACGCCGACAAAAATGCAGGCGTCTTTAGCATCCGCATAGCGGTAGTTGAACTCGGTAACGGAACGACCACCCAGCAGTTGGCAAAACTTCAGGAAGCTGCCCTGCTTCTCGGGGATCGTCACGGCCAGCAAGGCTTCGCGCTGTTCACCCAGCTCGCAGCGTTCGGAAACGTAGCGTAACCCGTGGAAGTTGACGTTCGCGCCGGACAGAATATGCGCCAGACGCTCACCCTGAATCTGATGCTGTTGGATGTATTTCTTCATCCCCGCCAACGCCAGCGCGCCGGACGGTTCAGCAATCGCACGGACATCTTCGAACAGATCTTTCACAGCCGCACAGATAGCATCGCTGTCGACGGTAATCACATCATCCAGATATTCCCGGCACAGGCGGAACGTTTCATCGCCAATGCGCTTCACCGCCACGCCTTCGGCAAACAACCCGACACGCGGCAGATCGACCGGTTGCCCGGCATCCAGCGCCGCACGCAGACAGGCGGAATCTTCGGCTTCTACGCCGATCACCTGAATCTGCGGCATCAGCTGCTTGATCAGTACGGCAACCCCCGCCGCCAAACCACCACCGCCGACTGGCACAAACACGCGATCCAGATGCGCATCCTGCTGTAGTAATTCCATCGCCAGCGTGCCCTGCCCGGCAATCACCGCAGGGTGATCGAACGGCGGCAGAAAGGTCATATGTTGCTGTTGTGATAGCTCAATCGCCTTCGCCTTCGCCTCATCAAAGTTGGCACCGTGTAGCAGCACTTCGCCGCCAAAACCGCGCACGGCATCCACCTTGATATCAGCCGTCGCCACTGGCATCACAATCAGCGATTTAATCCCCAGCTTGGTGGAGGAGAGCGCAACACCTTGCGCATGGTTACCGGCTGACGCCGTTATCACACCGTGGGATTTTTGCTCATCGCTCAGACCAGCCATCATCGCGTACGCGCCACGCAGCTTGAAGCTGTGCACCGCGTGCCTGTCTTCACGTTTTACCAGAATGACATTACCCAGCCGCGAAGAGATCTTTTCCATCTTCTCCAGCGGAGTGACCTGTGTGACTTCATACACTGGCGAGCGCAAGATTGCCCGCAGGTACTCCGCGCCTCCCGGCGCGGCAGGAAGAGGTTGTGACACAGCCATCAGCATTAGCCTCCCAGCTTGCTTTTATCCCGCACAGCGCCCTTATCTGCGCTGGTTGCCAGGCTAGCGTACGCACGCAGCGCAAAAGACACCTGACGTTCACGATTATGTGGCGTCCAGGCCTGCTCGCCTCTCGCCTCTTCCGCTTCGCGGCGGCTTGCCAGTTCATTATCTGCAACGTCCAGCACGATGCTGCGGTTCGGGATATCAATGTCAATCATGTCGCCATCCTGCACCAGACCAATGGTGCCACCGTTTGCGGCTTCAGGAGACGCGTGGCCGATAGACAGCCCCGACGTACCACCAGAGAAACGGCCATCCGTGATCAGTGCACAGCTTTTACCCAAGCCCATCGATTTCAGGTAGGTGGTCGGATACAGCATTTCCTGCATGCCCGGCCCACCTTTCGGTCCTTCGTAACGGATAACGACCACATCACCCGCGACAACTTTTCCGCCCAGGATCGCTTCTACTGCGTCATCCTGGCTTTCGTAGACTTTTGCCGGGCCGCGGAAAATCAGGCTATCTTTATCAACGCCTGCGGTTTTCACGATGCAACCATCTAACGCAATGTTGCCGTACAGCACAGCTAATCCGCCATCCTGACTGTAAGCATATTCACGCGAGCGGATGCAGCCTTCCTGACGATCGGTATCCAGTGAATCCCAGCGGCAATCCTGAGAAAACGCTTTGGTCGTACGGATACCCGCCGGGCCAGCAGAATACATACGTTTCACGCTTTCATCTTTCGTCAGCATCACGTCGTAGGCTTCCAGCGTTTCCGGCAGCGTTTTACCCAACACGTTGCTAACTTCACGGTTCAGCAGGCCGGCTCTGTCCAGCTCGCCCAAAATACCGATAACCCCACCAGCACGGTGTACGTCTTCCATATGGTATTTCTGACCACTAGGCGCGACTTTACACAGGTGTGGCACCTTACGTGAAAGGCGGTCAATATCTGACATGGTGAAATCAATTTCACCTTCCTGCGCCGCGGCCAGCAGGTGCAATACGGTATTGGTGGAACCGCCCATGGCGATATCCAGAATCATGGCGTTTTCAAACGCGGCTTTGTTAGCGATGTTGCGCGGCAATACGCTTGCGTCATCCTGCTCGTAATAACGCTTCGCCAGACCTACGATGCGCGTACCCGCGTTCAGGAACAGATCCTTACGATCGGCATGTGTCGCAAGCAAGGAACCATTGGCTGGCTGAGAGAGCCCCAAGGCTTCGGTCAGGCAGTTCATGGAGTTCGCCGTGAACATCCCTGAACAGGAACCACAGGTCGGGCAGGCAGAACGTTCAATTTGCTCACTGTCGGCATCGCTGACGTTAGGGTTTGCCCCCTGAATCATGGCATCGATGAGATCGAGCTTGATAATTTGGTTAGACAGCTTGGTTTTCCCTGCTTCCATCGGGCCACCAGAAACAAAAATCACCGGAATATTCAGGCGCAGCGACGCCATTAACATCCCCGGAGTGATTTTGTCGCAGTTGGAAATACACACCATGGCATCCGCACAGTGGGCATTGACCATGTATTCCACGGAGTCGGCGATCAGCTCACGGGAAGGCAGAGAATAGAGCATGCCGCCGTGTCCCATCGCGATACCGTCATCAACGGCAATGGTGTTAAATTCTTTCGCGACGCCGCCGGAGGCTTCGATCTGCTCGGCAACCAGTTTACCCAGATCGCGCAAGTGCACATGGCCTGGCACGAATTGGGTGAAGGAGTTGACCACCGCGATAATCGGTTTACCAAAATCGTCGTCGGTCATCCCGGTGGCGCGCCACAAGGCTCGGGCACCAGCCATATTACGGCCGTGAGTGGTTGTGGCTGAACGGTACTTAGGCATGCTCTGTTACTCCAAAAATTACGAATTTGGCGATGACGGAACGTATCACCGCCTGACTGTCTGTCTTGACTGCTTACTGATTGATCGGATCCAACCAGCCCCATTTATCTTCGGTTTCACCCGTAAAGAGGCCAAAGAACGCCTGCTGTAAGGCTTTGGTGACTGGGCCGCGTTTGCCAACACCGACCTGAATGCCGTCGACGCTGCGCACGGGGGTAATCTCTGCCGCAGTACCGGACATGAAGACTTCATCGGCCAGATACAATGACTCGCGGGACAGCACCTGCTCACGCACTTCATATCCCGCATCTTTCGCCAGCTTGATGATAGCGTCACGTGTAATGCCCGGCAGCGCCGAAGAGGTAAACGGCGGCGTGAAGATAATACCGTCTTTCACTTCAAATAGGTTTTCGCCCGCACCTTCGGAAACATAACCGTGGACATCCAGCGCGATCCCTTCCTGATAGCCGTGGCGACGTGCTTCGCTACCCACCAGCAGAGAGGATAGATAGTTGCCACCCGCTTTCGCGGCGGTTGGAATGGTATTCGCCGCCACACGATTCCAGGACGACACCATCGCATCAATACCGGCTTCCAACGCCTCTTCACCCAGATACGCGCCCCACGGGAAGGCCGCGATGATGACGTCGGTTTGATAACCATCTGGCGGGTTAACGCCCATACCCACATCACCAATGAACACCAGTGGACGAATATACGCGCTGGTCAGGTTATTTTTACGCAGCGTTTCACGACAGGCTTCCATCAGCTCATCTACGCTTTGTGCGACGGGCATACGGTAAATTTTTGCCGAATCACGTAGGCGCTGCATGTGCTCACGGTGACGGAAAACCACCGGGCCCTTATGTGAATTATAGCAACGAACGCCTTCAAAGACGGAGGTGCCATAATGCAGGGCATGCGACATGACGTGTACTTTTGCTTCAGCCCATGGAACCATCTCGCCATTGAACCAAATGTAATCCGCTTTTTTTGTCATTCTTTTTTTCCTTATTCTTTTGCGTTAGGCGCTGATCTGCTGTGATGTCGTCATCGGTTGAATATCAACGCAGGCAATATCCAACAGCTTGCTCAATTGCGTTGACAATAAATCCACCGAGCGATGGCTGGCAACGGTCAGTTCAATATTAATGTGATCGGCATTGGTGGTTTGCACCATATTCATCGCGCAAACTTTGAAACCGCGATGGCGGGTAACACGCAATACACGCTCCAGAACCTCGGGACGAAAGCGCGCCTGAATCGAAAGTTGATGGTGTGTCATTCTGTTGTCTCCAGCACTTATTCTGTGTAAGTCGGCCATTGTTTGGTTTTATCGAGCCTTACTTGGTTTTATCAAGCATCGTTTCGTTACCCGCACCCGGCGGAACCAGCGGCCAAACGTTTTCGTATTCATCAATCGATACGTGCAATAAATAGGGTCCTTCGCTGTTAAACAGGGCATCCAGCGCGACATCAATTTGATCTTTGCGGGTGATGCGCTGGCCGGGGATATCAAACGCGCTTGCCAGCGTCAGGAAATCAGGGTTATCGGAGAGATCGGTTTCACTGTAGCGTTCATCAAAGAATAACTGCTGCCACTGACGCACCATACCTAACCGTTGGTTATCCAGCAGCACGATCTTTAACGGCAGCCGTTTTCGTTTGATGGTGCCCAGTTCCTGAACGTTCATCATGAAAGAACCGTCGCCGGAAATGCAGATAACCATGTCATCCGGACGCGCAACCTGTGCACCTACCGCAGCGGGTACGCCGAAGCCCATCGTACCGAGGCCGCTGGAGGTGATGAAATTCTCAGGGCGGCTGAACGTCATATGCTGTGCAGCCCACATCTGGTGCTGGCCCACATCGGTCGTAACCACAGTGTCTGCATCCATTCGTTCAGAGATCGTTTTCAGCAGCGCAGGCGCGTAAATCGCCTGACCGGGATGATCATAACGCCACGGGTATTCCGCCTTCATCATGGCCGCCTGCTCGCGCCACGCACTGACATTCAGCGGCTGTTGCAGCGCCGGTAATATCGCGTTCAGATCGCCTTGCAGCGCAACATTAGCATGACGCAATTTGCTCAATTCTGCTGGGTCGATATCCATGTGAATCACGCTGGCATGAGGTGCGAAGGCGTTCAGTTTACCCGTCACGCGGTCATCAAAACGCGCCCCGACCGCGATTAACAAATCGCACTCCTGCACAATCAGGTTCGCCGCCTTCGTGCCGTGCATACCAATCATACCGAGGTAATAGGGATGATTGGCATCCACGGCACCCAGCCCTTTCAGCGTCGAAACGGACGGGATATCCGTTACGCTCAGGAATTCACGCAGTGCCGGAACCGCATTCGCCATACCAACACCACCGCCAACGTACAGCACCGGTTTTTGCGCTTTCGCCAACAGGGCATATGCCTGCGCGATATCTTGATCGGGGAAATCAACATCGTTAGCAACAGGCGCAAAGTTCGGAGTGAAATCCCCCACCGCCAGCTGAATATCTTTAGGAATATCGACCAGAACAGGACCTGGGCGGCCGCTGTTGGCAATCGCGAACGCTTCTGCCATCACTTCCGGCAGTGATTCGAGAGACTCAACCAGAAAACTGTGTTTCGTACAGGCCAGCGACAGCCCCAGCACGTCGATCTCCTGAAAAGCATCGGTACCAATCAGTGCCGATCCAACCTGTCCGGTGATCGCGACCACAGGCACAGAATCCAGCAGCGCATCGGCCAAACCGGTGATCAGGTTCGTTGCCCCCGGACCGGACGTCGCAATACAGACGCCCACGTTACCCGTGGAGCGGGCATAGCCAATCGCCGCCATCACCGCGCCTTGCTCGTGGCGACACAGCAGGTGTTTAACGCCGCCGTCATAAAGTGCATCGTAGACTGGCATTATCGCGCCCCCTGGATAACCAAAAACGGTTTCCACTCCCTGCGCTCGCAACGCTTGAACCACCCACTGTGCTCCATTCATAGTTATTTCCCCGACATCTTATGGGAATAACAGAATTTTATGCTGATGTTCATTTTCTGTTCCTTTCCGTTATAGATTACGCCCAACAAAAAACCCCCGACCTTTCGGTGCGGGGGTTTTCTTGAATTAGGCCTTGATTTCTAAGCCATTCTTCGTCCAAGTGCAGCCCCGCACGGTGGGATAATAATCACCACCACGCTAATCACGACTAGGCTAATCACTAGGGATAGGGCTTTCATAATAGGTTGTTCATTAATCTTCTGTCGAACGAATGCCTACAGAGTTATCACAGTAAGACATAGCATGACAACCATTTTTTTTCATTGCCACCCGTAAGGATTACCTATGATACGAGAAAAAATACAACGTAATCATAAGGTAGAAGCGCATCAAATTATTTTCGCCCGTTGGCGTAAAAATGAGCGTTGTACAAGAAACGTGGCGGATGAAAACGAGCGTTGTCGATCGGCGGATAGCGTTAAGCGATCGGTTCACCTTAGATAATTGCGGCGCATCGCGCACAAATTTTACGCATTACTGAAACAGTGAATTATTTCATGATATCGCCGCGCAGAGTGACAAAGACGGTCTCTACTTCTTCTCCCTTGCCAGACATGATGCAAACTATCAGCAAAGGGGAAATAGCATGTCATTGGCAGTTACCTATACTCGGGCAATGATTGGCGTACAAGCGCCTGACGTTTATATCGAAGTTCACATCAGCAACGGGCTACCGGCCCTAACGCTGGTGGGTTTACCAGAAACCACCGTCAAGGAAGCACGCGATCGCGTGCGCAGCGCACTCATTAATTGCGGATTTACGTTTCCAGCAAAGCGCATCACGGTCAACCTCGCCCCCGCAGACCTGCCAAAAGAAGGAGGACGCTACGATCTGCCGATTGCTCTGGCGATTCTGGCGGCCTCAGAACAAATCGATGGTGAAAAGCTAAGCCGCTACGAGTTTCTTGGCGAACTCGGCCTGTCTGGCACCTTACGTGGCGTCAATGGCGCGATTCCCGCCGCATTGGAAGCCATAAAAGCAGGCCGTCAGCTTGTCCTGCCAGATGACAATAAACGGGAGATGACGCTAATACCGCAGGGTGAAGCACTGATGGCCGGGCATTTGTTGGACGTGTGTGCTTTTCTCAGTGGAGAAGAGGAATTGCTCAGTTGCTCTGACATAACGCCCGTTCCACCGATCGAGGAAGATATGCTCGATCTGAAGGATATCATTGGTCAGGAGCAGGCTAAACGCGCGTTGGAAATCGCGGCGGCAGGCGGTCACAACCTACTCTTGCTGGGGCCACCGGGAACCGGGAAAACCATGCTGGCGAGTCGATTAGGCAATCTGATGCCACCATTAAGCGATGAAGAAGCGCTGGAAAGCGCCGCCATCAACAGCCTAATCAACATTGATGCCACCATGACGCGCTGGCGAGCCAGACCATTCAGAGCGCCTCACCATAGTTCCTCCATGGCGGCACTCGTGGGCGGAGGGTCGCTGCCCAAACCGGGAGAAATCTCGCTCGCCCACAACGGTGTACTATTTTTGGACGAATTACCGGAGTTTGAGCGACGCGTATTGGACTCACTACGAGAGCCTCTGGAGTCCGGTGAAATTATCATTTCCCGCACTCGGGCTAAAGTGTGCTACCCAGCACGGGTGCAGCTCGTCGCCGCAATGAATCCCAGCCCCTCAGGACACTATCAGGGCGTTCATAACCGATTGCCAGCACAACAAATACTGCGTTATCTCAGCAAACTTTCCGGTCCCTTTTTGGATCGCTTTGACCTTTCAATCGAAGTCCCTTTGCTACCACCAGGGGTTTTATCTCAGCAACATTATCAAGGCGAAAGCAGCGCGACAATTCGCGAGCGCGTGCTGATCGCACGGCAGATACAGCTGAAGCGGGCAAATAAAATCAACGCACTACTCACTTCACGTGAAATAGAAAAACACTGCGGATTGGAGATGGCTGATGCGACCTATTTGGAGGAGGTGATGAACAAACTTGGCTTATCCGTACGTGCATGGCACAGGATATTGAAAGTCGCACGCACGATCGCTGACCTCGGCGGTCGGGATAATATTGAAAGAAAACACCTTGCCGAAGCGCTGAGCTATCGCTGTATGGATCGATTGCTCATCCAGCTTCACAAAAGCCTTGAATAGCGAGAGCGTTATATTTGTTCGCCACAAAAGGAAATGGGGCGTTAGCCCCATTCTTAATTAATCATCGCTTTCAGTGTATTCTTCCACTGCATCCATCTGCGGCTTACCACCAGACAACGTATGGAAGCGTTTAGGACGACGGATACGATCCAGATATTTGGACCAGATTTTTTCCAGTTCCGTTTCCGCTTTACGTTCGCCGCGGCACATTGCAACAAACGATGTCTCTTCCTCAGTCACCGGTTCACGTTTACCCAAATCCAGCTCGTTAAACGCGTAACCGTGGCGCTCCAACAATTGTGCTTCTTTAATCGTAAAGTCGCCATGTCGGGAAAAACCACGCGGGTAGAACTTGTTATCAAAAAAACGATTAGTGGTAGAGAAGCTTTCTGCCATCTTACACGCTCCTAATTCTTCTATGGTCGTGTTGTTTATGGCGCGGAGTATTAGATAGGCTTGACATTGTGTAAAACAAAACATTTAAATCATTACGACAAAATTTTTTTGGAGATGGGCGTGGATACCGAATTACTAAAAACCTTTCTGGAAGTCAGCAGGACAAGACACTTTGGCCGTGCCGCAGAATCCCTGTATCTCACACAGTCAGCGGTGAGTTTTCGGATTCGCCAGTTAGAGACGCAGCTTGGTGCCAACCTGTTCACACGCCATCGTAACAACATACGCCTGACCCCCGCCGGTGAACGGCTTCTGCCCTATGCGGAAAGCCTTATCGGTACCTGGCAGATTGCTAAAAAGGAGGTCGCACGCTCGCAGCAACACAGCCTGCTTTCGGTTGGAGCAACTGCGTCACTCTGGGAGGCCTATCTGACGCCCTGGCTACAATCGCTGTATCAACAGCGCCCGTTGCTCCAGCTAGAAGCGCGCATTGCCTTACGTCACTCGCTGGTAAAACAACTCCATGAGCGTCAGTTGGATCTGTTGATTACGACCGAACAGCCAAAAATGGAAGAATTGGCAAGCCAGCTGCTGGGCAACTTCTCCCTTTCGCTGTTTGCAGCAGAAGCGCACCCACCTGGACAGGAACTGCCTTATATAAAATTGGAGTGGGGCGCAGACTTTCATCAGCAGGAACATCGCCTATTAGCCAGCGATCAGCTTCCCGTTTTGACAACAACATCGGCCCAGTTGACCCGCCAACTGCTTGAAACAACTGGCGGCTGCGCGTTTTTACCCAGCCATTGGTTACAAACCTATTCTAACCTGCGGATAGTCGGCGACAGCCAGCCCGTCGTGCGCCCGTTTTATGCCGTTTGGTTACAAAACAGCGATCAGCAGACAATGATTCGTCAGTTGCTGAAAACACCTATTGTGATTAATCCATGAGCTATTTTGCTCACAACCAACTTAAGCACGTCTGGCCAACCAGAATGTGCTTAACGCCTTCTGTAACCCAATGAAAGCAAACAGCAGGAAACCAATGACGATTTTTGTCCACCATGAGCTCAAGGTGCCATCAAACGTGATATACGTTTGAATCAGCCCTTGAATCAGTACGCCAAACAGGGTGCCCAATACGGTCCCGACACCGCCGGTCAGTAGTGTGCCGCCGATGACAACGGCAGCGATGGCGTCCAATTCCACACCGCTTGCCGCCAGGGCATAACCCGCTGAGGTGTAGAGAGAGAAAACAATACCTGACAACACCGCTAACGTACTGGAAAGCATGTAGATATGAATCGTCGTCCGCCTGACGGGTACCCCCATCAGTTCTGCTGAATAGCTGCTACCACCAATCGCATAAACACGGTTACCGAAACGGGTACGATGCGCTATCACAATCCCCAACAGCACCACAATCAACATAACTAGCGCCAGAAAGGTAAACCGTCCCCCATCCGGCATGCGCCATGCTAAACCCGCCAGTTGGCTATAGACCGGATGATCGATTGGAATCGACTCTTGTGAGACGATAAAGCTCATTCCTCGGACAAAGAACATCCCCGCCAGCGTGATAATAAAGGCAGGCAATTTGAGCGTGTCGATAATCCATCCCATCAACCCACCAAACATGGCGCCCATCACCAGCGCTATTGCGAACGCAAAGAAAGGATCAATGCCATACGTACCGATCAATTTGGCCAGTAACACACCGGTAAATGCAATGACTGACCCTACAGAGAGATCGATCCCACCAGACAGGATGACAAACGTCATCCCCACTGCCACGATCCCCAGAAAGGCGTTATCCGTCAGTAAATCAAAGAACACTCGCGTCGAAGCAAAGCCGGGAAACTGGCTGAGACAGAATAAATAGCCAGCAATAAAGACCAGAATCGTCATCAACAGGGGGAAGTGGCGTTTCAACATTATGTTTTCCTCCTGAACAGGTGATGTAACGAAATACGCGGAGATTGCATAACCAAAACCAGCAGAACAACGAGTGCTTTCAGAACCAGGTTGAATTCCGGCCGATAGCCAGACAGCAGGATGCCAGTATTCATACTCTGAATAATCAAGGCACCGACGACAGAGAGCAGCAAATTAAAACGGCCCCCAAGTAGCGAGCCGCCACCGATCACCACAGCCAAAATCGCGTCTAATTCCAGCCAGAGGCCCGCGTTGTTCGCATCTGCCCCACGGATATCTGCCGTCACGATAACGCCCGCTACGGCCGCACACACGCCGCATATGACATAAGCTGCGACCAACACCAGCTTCGTACTCACGCCAGCGTTGCGAGCCGATCGCAAATTAATACCGACAGATTCGATAAATAGCCCAAGCGCCGTTTTACGTGTCAAAAACCACAGCGCCAACAACATCACGCAGGCAATAATCACTGGCATGGGGAGATAGAACAGGGTTCCGCTGCCCAGCTTAGCCAACCCGGCATTATCAAACGTGATAATTTGACCTTCGGTAATCAGCTGAGCAATACCTCGCCCGGCAACCATCAGCATCAACGTCGCCACAATCGGCTGAATCTGTAACACCGCAACCAGAAAGCCGTTCCATAGCCCACACAGTGCGCCAACCAATAGCGCAATCAGCAATACAGAAGGCAGCGGATGACCAGCAGCAGTCAGCGTTGCGGCCGTCGCGCCTGCAATCGCCATTACCGCGCCAACCGATAAATCGATTCCGCCGGTTGCAATCACTAACGTCATACCTAATGCCAGCAGCGCAACGGGCGCGCCGCGGTTAAGGATGTCGATAAGGCTACCGAACAAGCGCCCATCCTGAATATGGAGGGAGAAGAAGTTGGGCGCGACCATGCTATCAATCAGTAAGATGGCAACGAGCGCCAGAAGCTGTGGCACTCCTTTGGTGAACGTTAGGCGGACTTTTTTGGCAGGTTTGACGTTATTGTCTGTCATCAGCCGCTCCCGTTTGTACTGCGATTGCCTGCATCACTGCGGCAACCGAGATCTCATGATGTTCAAGATGTGCAACGTGCTGCCTGTCACGCAGCACAATGATGCGGTCCGCATAACCAGTCAGTTCTTCCAATTCAGAAGAGATCACGAGTAACGCCATACCCTGTTCACACAGCTTTTCGATCAGGCGAATGATTTCAGCATGCGCACCGACATCGATTCCTCGCGTTGGCTCATCCAGAATCAAAAAGCGTGGTTCTGTTGCCAGCCAGCGCGATAGCAGGACTTTTTGCTGATTCCCACCCGATAGATACTGAATTTCCTGCTCTGGACTGGGCGTACGAATCCCTAATAGGCTGATAAACTTTTCAGCGATACGGGTTTGTTCACGTAAGGAAATAGGCTTCAGCCAGCCGCGCTGCGCCTGAAGTGCCAGAATGATGTTCTCTCGTACTGTTGCCGCACCGACAATGCCGTCAGTCTTGCGATCCTCAGGGCAATAGCCAAAGCCGAGCTTTCCTGCTGCACGCGGCGTGCGAATGCTGACTTGTTTGCCATCCACTCTGGCTTCGCCGGCATCAGGCACGTTAATACCAAATATCAGCTGCGCGGTTTCTGTCCGGCCGGAACCCAGTAGACCAGCGAGGCCAACAATTTCTCCCGGGCGCACGGAAAGCTCGAAGTCATTAATCGAGCCACGCCGACCATAGTGTTTAAACTGCACGATGGGCTCACCTGAGACGTCACTATGTTCGCCACGCTTCAATAACGTTTCATCAAAACTGTGTCCCAACATCATTTGGACTAATTCAATACGTGGTAATTCTGCGGTAGGCAATGTCCCCACTAATCTTCCATTACGCAAAACGGTAATTCTGTCGCTAATGCGATAAACCTGATCCAGAAAGTGCGTCACAAATATCATACCGATTCCGCGATCGCGCAACTTCCGCAATATATCCAGTAACATATCAACTTCTTTTGCATCAAGGCTTGCGGTCGGTTCATCAAGAATTAAAACTTTAGCGGAAAGATCGATAGCTCTGGCGATAGCGACAATTTGCTGAACTGCGATGGAGTAATTACCAAGCGGGTGGCTAACATCGATCATCAGTCCATAATTCAATAAGAGCGCTTCGGCCTGACGCAGGATTTTATGTTGATCCACGATGCCCCAACGTGTGGGCTCACGGCCAATAAATAGATTTGCTGCCACTGACAGATTCGGTAATAGATTAACTTCCTGATAGACAGTACCAATACCCAATGACTGAGCATGGGCCGTATTTACAGGATTAATCGCTATACCATCGAGGATAATTTCACCCGTTGAGCGATGGTAAACGCCAGTCAACGCCTTAATTAACGTTGACTTCCCTGCACCATTCTCTCCTAATAGCGCCACTATTTCGCCGCGATTAAGCGTGAAGTCCACTTGATCTAATGCTTTTACCCCCGGAAACTCAACGCTCATGCCCCGAATATCTAACAACCGTGTCGTTTCCATCAGCATCACCTATGCGACAACTTAACAAGGCTACATCACACCTGAGCAATATTATGGTAAGTAGGCTGACAATATTCACTGTCCCGTAATTAAACGGTGCAGAAAACATCGCAAGCCCACTTTCCCATATTCATATTTCTGCCAGGTATTTAGCAAAATTTATGTCAATAATAAATCCACAATATAAATATCAATAACCAAGGTCTTTCTTGGTTTCATATTCCTGTTTTGCCGTGTCAGGTAGTAATAAACGAGATTCGGTTTGAATGAATTTTTCAGGCTGTTTCCCATCCTTCTTCATCGCTAATAAAGCATCAAAAGCAGGCCCAGCCATATTGGGTGTTAATTCAACGGTGGCATTAGCTTCGCCATTCATCATAGCTTTGAAAATATCAGGGACACCATCAATGGAGACAACCTTTATTTGTGAACCAGGTTTCAGACCTGCTTCTTTAATTGCCTGAATAGCACCTATTGCCATGTCATCATTATGTGCATAAACCGCACAGATATTTTTTCCGTTCTGCTCAGCTTTAATAAAGCTTTCCATGACTTCTTTACCCTTACTGCGAGTAAAGTCTCCCGACTGTGAACGAATAATTTTTATCTGTGGATCTGAAGCTATACCGTCAGCAAATCCTTTCTTACGGTTTATCGCAACGCTAGCCCCAACCGTTCCCTGCAACTCAACAACATTACAAGGTTTGCCAGCGGCTTCTTTCACAAGCCACTCCCCTGCCACTTTTCCTTCATAGACGCTATCAGAGGCGATAGCAGCGGTGTACAACGATGGATCGCTAACCTCAATCGTTCTATCAAGCAGGAACACTGGGATTTTTGCTTCTTTAGCTTCCTGTAAGACTGGCGCCCAACCTGTCGCGACAACTGGCGCAATAAATATGGCATCTACGCCCTGAGCGATGAATGACCGCACAGCCTTAATCTGATTCTCCTGCTTCTGCTGAGCATCAGCTATTTTTAACGTTATCCCACGCTTCTCGGCTTCCTGCTTTGACACTTTAGTTTCCGCAGAGCGCCATCCTGATTCTGAACCAATCTGGGAAAACCCAACCGTTAAGGGTTTTGCCTGTACGGCACCACATAACGCAGTGCTTACAGCAACAGCTACCAGTAAACGTCTGTACATACTTAAACTCCTTCTGTGTAGTCTTACAGCTACTTAGTCAGATTTCAGGTACAGCATAGCGCTAAGAATTTCTGCTGTAGCGCTACCGATGTGATGTTGGCAGGTATCACTAACAAGTGAATGCAACCTGAAGGATCGTTCTGAAAAATAATTTCCCTCCACTCAGGCTGTAGATAGTTTTAGTTCAAATATCGAACAAGATGAATGAGCAAGTTCACAACCTGGTATTACGGTGATTTTGTGCATATTTACAGCTAAATCAGCACGATCTATCAACAGTACATCAGCGAATTTTATCTATTAAATAACAACACGTTAGATTAATTAGATATCCAGAGGGGAGAAATAACGGAGAAATTGGAAAGAGGGAGACGAGACAGGATCGAGCATAAAGTACAGATCAAAAAAAACCCTTCACGATTACGTGAAGGGTCTTATTTGGCAGGGGCGGAGAGACTCGAACTCGCGACACCCGGTTTTGGAGACCGGTGCTCTACCAACTGAGCTACGCCCCTAAATTACGCTTAACATTATGCCTGCTAAAATTAGCAGGCATAATTTTTAATAAGTGGCGGAACGGACGGGGCTCGAACCCGCGACCCCCTGCGTGACAGGCAGGTATTCTAACCAACTGAACTA
>NZ_JAPQKX010000009.1:0-237593 GCF_026800125.1 Pectobacterium jejuense
ATTACCGAGTGGGGATTTTTTCAGCAAAGCGAATTAAAAGACGCCGTTATGCCGGATTTTTCGCCGCTAATTGAGCGAAATCCTGAGCGAAACGGGAAACCTGCTGCCAGTCTGTGTATTCAATCTCTTTGGTACTATCTGTTTCCCCACCCGTTATACGCATAATGAGTTGAATCATTACCCGATCAAACCAGCTGTAGCGTGGGTAGCGTAGGGCGCCAGCAAACACGCAGCACAAATCTGGCTGCCAGGGAGAATTCAGCAGGAACTTACGCGTATAGGCATTGGTTTGTATTGTGCGCTTTTCTGGCTTACGCGCAGTGAGGTTCACGGAGAAGAATGCGCTGGGTCGCTGCTGTAGAGAAGTCAGATGCTTACGGATAAATTGATTTACCGCCGGATGAAAGCGCCCATATCGAATCGATGCACCAATCGCAACCCGATCGTATTGGCTCAGATCGATATCATTCGCATTGAGTACGTTAACAACATCACACTCCAGGGTTCCCTTCAGCGTATTTGCAATATAGGAGGCAATCGCTCTTGTTTGCCCATCCCGACTCGAAAACACGATCAAAGCTTTCATTGTTCTTTATCCTTATGGAGACTATTCCCGCCAGAAGGTTGGCGTAAACAGCACTAAAAGCGTGAAGACTTCCAAACGACCGAACAGCATTGTCAGTATCAGAATCCATTTCGCCGTATCATTCATCGAGGTAAAATTCTCAGCGACAACGCCCAGCCCCGGCCCCAGGTTATTCAATGTGGCCGCGACCGCCGCAAACGCGGAGAAATCATCGACGCCTGTCGCAATGACGGCCAGCATGCTGACAATAAAAACCAGCGCATATGCGGAAAAGAATCCCCACACGGCTTCAAGGATGCGTTCAGGCAACGCACGATGACCCAGCTTAATCGTATAAACCGCATTCGGATGCACTAAACGCTTAAGCTCACGCGATCCCTGCAGGAAAAGCAGCAGGATACGAATCACTTTCAAACCGCCCCCAGTTGAGCCCGCACACCCGCCAATGAATGCAGAGCACAGAAGCAAAACTGGCAGGAAAAGTGGCCACGATGCAATGCTATCCGTGGTAAACCCTGCCGTTGTCGCCATAGAGACAACCTGGAAGAACGCCTGATTGATCGTCTGCATCCCGCTGTCATAAACGTGGTGGAACCACAGGACAATCGTACACACGGCCACCAGCGACAGCTGAACAAAGATGAACATGCGGAATTCTGGGTCACGCCAGTATACCTTCAGGCTGCGACCGCTCAGCAGGGCAAAGTGCAAGCCAAAGTTACAGCCAGAAATCAGCAGGAATATCGCGATGATGGTGTTGATCGTTGGACTATTGAAGTAGCCGATACTGGCATCGTGGGTAGAGAACCCACCGACAGATACCGTAGAGAAGCTGTGGCCAATCGCATCGAATACTGGCATTCCAGCCAGCCAAAGCGCGACAGCACAGGCAATCGTAAGTAAGAGATAAATCAGCCACAGCGTTTTTGCCGTATCGGCAATACGCGGGCGCATTTTGTTTTCCTTCAACGGCCCCGGCATCTCCGCGCGATAAAGCTGCATCCCACCAACACCAAGAATCGGCAGGATGGCAACGGCGAGTACGATGATCCCCATCCCGCCAAACCATTGCAGCATTTGTCGATAAAACAGGATGGCTTTAGGCAGTGAATCCAGCCCGACCAGCGTAGTAGCACCCGTTGTCGTTAGGCCAGAGAACGATTCGAAAAAAGCATCCGTTACGCCCAGATTAGGATGTTCCGCAAACAGGAAAGGCAGCGCACCGACGCTTCCCAGCACCGTCCAGAAGAGAACAACGATCAGGAACCCTTCACGAGATTTCAGTTCATGCTTCTGTTTGCGGTTTGGTAACCACAGCATGATGCCAATCGCCAGCGCGACAATAAATGTCTGCGTAAACGCTCGGCCTGCGCCATCGCGGTAAATTAATGCCACCAGTCCGGGAATAACCATTGTCCCGGAAAACAGGATAACCAACTGGCCGACAATACGGGTTATGGCGCGCAAGTGCATCGCAGGGAATTCCTTAATGATTCATAAAAAGCGCTGGGATTATTATGGAATCGGCAATAAATGCAACGCGCCGCGGCTTAAATCACGCAATTTCATTGCCGCCTCCTCGGTTCCCCTAACGGGGATAGAGAAGCGCAATACGACTTCCACGCCATACTCACTATGCAGGACTTTTCCACCAAGCTGGAAAATCAGGGATTCCACCAGGGGCAACAGTGCATAGTCACATTGTAAGCCATACTCTTGTTGCAATACTTTCTCTTGCAGCGATAGCAGCTTCAACGCTTGCTGAACGCCACCGCCATACGCCTTCACTAACCCACCCGTGCCCAGCGGGATTCCGCCATAGTAGCGTACGACCACGGCCGTAATCTCACCGACACCGCTTCCCATCAGTTGCGACAGCATCGGCTTACCCGCCGTGCCGGAAGGCTCACCATCGTCAGAAAAACCAAGCTGCTGGGAATCGTCAGGCGCACCCGCAACAAACGCCCAACAGTGGTGACCCGCCGAAGCATGCTCTTCCCTGACATGCTGGATAAATGCTTTCGCCGCGTCGATTCCTGGCGTTGCCGCCAGGATCGTCGTAAAGCGACTTTTCTTGATTTCCTCGCTGAAGCTCACTGGCGCAGCAGGAATGAGATACGCTTGCATCAGGCCAGATTCAGGTCGCGCGTCATGTTCTCCACGCGCCCTTCATGAATGACAATATTATCCTCGATACGGATACCACCAAACGGTTTCAACGCATCGATTTTTTGCCAGTCAAAGTGCTGACTCAATTCTCCCTCACGCCACGGAGCAAGCAAGGATTCGATGAAATAGATGCCCGGTTCGATCGTCATGACCATGCCGGGTTCAAGCACGCGAGTACAACGCAGATAAGGATGCTGCGACGGTGCCGCCAGATGTGTGCCGCGATCGTCTTGCATAAATCCGGCGACATCATGCACCTGCAAGCCCAGCGGATGACCAAGACCGTGCGGCAGGAAAGGCGATGTCATCCCCTGCTCCACCATGGCCTCTTCGCTGATGTCCCGCACCAGCTGATGTGATTCCAGCAGCTTCGCAATCCGCTGATGCATCTGAAGATGGTAATCGGTATAACGCACTCCCGCCTGAACGGTATCAATCAATGAAAGCATTTCCTGATTGAGATCTTTAATCAGCGAGGCAAACGCGCCATCGCTCTGTGCGGAATAGGTACGGGTAAGATCGGCGGCATAGCCGTTATATTCCGCACCCGCATCAATCAGGAAGCTGCGAACATCGGAAGGCACCTGATGATCGAGCTGGGTATAGTGCAACACCGCGGCGTGCTCATTTAGCGCAATGATATTACCGTAAGGAACATCGATATCCCGATGACCGGTGGCCGTCAGATACGCCAGATTAATATCAAATTCGCTCATCCCGGACAGGAACGCTTCATGCGCCGCCCGATGACCAATAACGGCAGTCTTCTGCGCTTCACGCATGCAGGCCAGCTCGTAATCGGTTTTATAAGCCCGATGGTAATGCAGATAATCCAGCACGCCCTGAGGGTTAATATTGTCTGCCCGAATCCCCAAATCCTGCGCACGCTGCGGGGCATAGCCGATATAGGCAACACGCTCACGCTGCGAGGGAAGCAGTTGCCCAATATCATCGGCATTCCGTAGCACGGTAATATCGATGTCTTCAGTCCAAAAACTCTCGGGGACGGGCGCAACGTTATGCCAGTAATCCACCGGCGAGTAGAACCACAGCTTCGGCGGATTAACGCCGTCAACCCATAGCCAACAGTTCGGCACCTGCGTGACGGGCACCCAGGCTTTAAATTGCGGGTTAACTTTAAAAGGATAGTCGTGATCGTCCAGAAAAACGGTCAACAGCTCACCAGAGTGAATCAGTAATGCGTCAAGCTGATGGCGCGCTAAAACCGTCTGAGCACGCGCTTGCAGCGTAGCCAGATGGTGATGATATAAAGAAGCCAGCTTTTCCATGAGTATCCTTGTACGTCACGACATGATCTCTCCATTTTAACACAGGCATTCCCCAAGGGCAGCGTCCGGTGCTTTGTGATCGATTCGGCAAAAAATTAATCTCTCGTTTGCAAAACGTTAACATTAAAACCACAATTCGATTATCTGGTCATACCAGATCACTCACACAAACAGCGGAGATAAACATGCTTTATCAAGGTGAATCCCTCTACCTTAACTGGCTTGAGGACGGCATTGCCGAGCTGGTATTTTCTGCCCCTGGCTCCGTAAACAAGCTAGATACCCGCACGGTTGCCAGCCTGGGTAAAGCGCTAGACGTTCTGGCGGAACAGCCGAACCTGAAGGGCTTACTGCTACGCTCTGATAAACCGGCATTTATTGTCGGTGCCGATATCACAGAATTCCTTTCTCTTTTTGCCGCACCAGCCGAAAAGCTGCATGAATGGCTTGTCTTCGCCAACCGTATTTTCAGCCGCCTTGAGGATTTGCCCGTTCCCACGCTGTCCGCGATTAATAGCTATGCGTTAGGCGGCGGGTGTGAATGTGTGCTGGCAACAGACTTTCGTTTAGCGACGACGGATGCACGCATCGGGTTGCCTGAGACCAAGCTGGGGATCATGCCGGGCTTTGGCGGCACGGTCAGGCTGCCACGCCTGCTGGGTGCGGACAGCGCGCTGGAGATTATCGCCGCAGGCAAAGACATCAGCGCAGCCGATGCCTTAAAAGTGGGGCTGGTGCAGGCCGTTGTCACCAATGACAAGCTGGTTCCCGCCGCCATCAAGATGTTGAAACAGGCGATTAACGGCTCACTGGACTGGCAGGCTTATCGACGTCCGAAACTTGAACCGCTGAAGCTCAGTAAGATCGAAGCCATGATGAGCTTTACCACCGCTAAAGCGATGGTGCTACAAACTGCGGGCAAGCACTATCCGGCACCGATGCTAGCGGTAAAAACCATCGAAGCCGCCGCACCCATGACACGCGATGACGCATTGCAGCTTGAGACGCAGCACTTCGTTCAACTGGCGCGTTCAAATGAAGCTCGCGCACTCGTTGGCATTTTCCTTAACGACCAATATGTTAAAGGCAAAGCGAAGAAGCTGATTGGCGATACGTCCGTACCGAAGCAGGCCGCCGTACTGGGGGCAGGCATTATGGGCGGCGGCATTGCCTATCAATCTGCGTTCAAAGGCGTGCCGATTCGGATGAAAGATATCAACGAGAAGCCGCTCGCGCTGGGGATGAATGAAGCAGCCAAGCTCCTGAATAAGCAGATGGAGCGCGGCAAGCTGGACGGAATGAAAATGGCGACGATTCTAGCTAGCATCCAGCCAACGCTGGATTACGCCGGATTCGAGCGCACCGACATCGTTGTTGAGGCCGTGGTTGAGAACCCGAAAATCAAAGCCAGTGTGTTGGCAGAAACCGAATCGCACGTGAGTGAGAATACGATTCTGGCCTCGAATACCTCAACGATCCCGATTGCTTCACTGGCTGCATCGCTAAAACGACCGCAAAATTTCTGCGGGATGCACTTCTTCAACCCGGTACACCGCATGCCGCTAGTCGAAATTATTCGCGGCCCTCAAACCAGCGACAGCACCATCGCCAGCGTGGTGGCTTACGCCAGCAAGATGGGTAAAACACCAATTGTCGTGAACGACTGCCCCGGATTCTTCGTGAATCGGGTGCTGTTCCCCTACTTTGCTGCGTTCAGCCTATTGCTCAGAAACGGTGCCGATTTCCGCGATATCGATAACGTCATGGAGAAAAAATTCGGCTGGCCGATGGGTCCGGCCTATCTGCTGGACGTTGTCGGTATTGATACCGCTCACCATGCTCAGGCCGTCATGGCAGAGGGCTTCCCACAGCGCATGGCGAAAGACTATCGCGATGCGATTGATGTGCTGTTTGAACACCAGCGTTTCGGGCAGAAGAATGGTCACGGCTTCTACCGTTATCAAACCGATAGCAAGGGGAAGCTGCGTAAAGAACAGGATGAGGCTGTAGATGCGATCCTTCAGGACATCAGCCAGCCGAAAAAAACGTTCAGCGCAGAAGAGATTATCGCTCGCATGATGATCCCGATGATTAATGAAGTCGCGCGCTGTCTGGAAGAAGGTATCGTCGCCAGCCCGGCCGAAGCGGACATGGCGCTGGTATACGGGCTAGGTTTCCCTCCCTTCCACGGCGGCGCCTGCCGCTATCTGGATACCTTGGGTAGCGAACGTTATGTCGAGATGGCGCAACAGCTGGCACACCTCGGCGCCATCTATCAGGTGCCTGACGGCTTGCAGCAAAAAGCCAAAAGCAATGAAGGCTATTACCCATCGGTCGCGCCACACGCGGACGTTTCTTACGGTCAACCGGCATGAGGACAGGAAATATGGAAAAGGTAGTGATTGTTGATGCCGTACGTACGCCGATGGGACGCTCCAAAGGTGGTGCTTTCCGCCAAGTGAGAGCCGAAGACCTGTCCGCACACCTGATGCGTAGCCTATTGAGCCGTAACGCGGCGCTGGACGCTCGTGAGATCGACGATATCTATTGGGGATGTGTGCAACAGACGCTGGAGCAAGGCTTCAACGTCGCCCGCAATGCCGCGTTGCTGGCAGAAATCCCGATGAATGTCCCTGCGACCACGGTTAATCGGCTGTGCGGTTCCTCCATGCAGGCGCTCCACGATGCCGCCCGAGCCATTATGGTGGGCGACGCAAATGTCTGCTTAATTGGCGGCGTCGAGCATATGGGGCATGTGCCGATGAATCATGGCGTCGATTTTCATCCGGGACTGAGTCGCACCACGGCTAAAGCTGCGGGTATGATGGGACTGACGGCTGAGATGCTGGCGCGTATGCACAATATTGGTCGTGAGATGCAGGATCAGTTCGCCGCGCGCTCACACCAACGCGCCCACAGCGCCACCCAGTCAGGGGCATTCCGTAATGAAATCGTCCCCACGGCGGGACATGACGCAGACGGCGTACTGCAACGCTTCGATTATGACGAGGTCATTCGCCCGGACACCACCGTCGATAGCCTTGCCGCACTCAAACCGGCATTCGATCCGGTTAACGGTACGGTGACAGCCGCGTCATCCTCGGCGCTGTCCGATGGCGCCGCAGCCATGTTGATCATGAGCGAATCCCGCGCGGCATCATTAGGCTTACCCGCACGGGCTCGCATTCGGGCGATGGCCGTGGTTGGCTGCGATCCTTCGATTATGGGTTACGGCCCCGTCCCAGCGACCAAGCTAGCATTGAAGCGGGCAGGATTGAGCCTCACCGATATCGGCCTCTTTGAACTGAATGAAGCATTCGCCGCCCAGACGCTGCCCTGTATTAAAGATCTGGGGCTGCTGGAACAGTTGGATGAAAAGGTCAATCTCAATGGCGGTGCGATTGCGCTGGGTCACCCGCTCGGCTGCTCGGGCGCACGCATCTCTACCACGTTGATTAATCTGATGGAAAGCCGCGACGTTCAATTTGGCGTGGCGACGATGTGCATCGGGCTGGGACAAGGCATTGCGACGGTATTTGAGCGCGCCTAAACACAGGAAAGTTCTGACAGAGCACGACTAGAAACCAAAAATCCCACGGTCGTGGGATTTTTATTTTACTGCTTATGTCTTACTGCTATCGACGGCTTTAAATAAACGAAAACGCATCGCTGAACATATGCGCTGTCAGCGCGCCGCGCTCGTTACAAAAACGCTCACGTGCAATTTTCGCCATTTCAAAGCGACCAGCAATATAGATATCCTGTTCTGCCAGTGAGCCGTAATCCTGCAATACCGCGCTCAGAACGGTCCCCGTTCTGCCATCCCACCCTGCTTCCGGCTGCTCGACTACCGGCACTACGCGCAGATTCGGGTGCTTGGCCGCAAAGCCTTCAAGCTCGGTTAAGTCATACAGATGCTGGGATTCACGTCCACCCCAGTAAATAGCGATATCGCGCTCGGGTTGCTGCGCCAGCGCGGTCAGCAGAATAGAACGCACATACGAAAATCCGGTTCCGCCCGCAATCAATACCAAAGGGCGCGTACTCTCTTCTCGCAGCCAGGCTTCGCCGTGCGGGATATCGACCGTCAGGGATTTTTCCTTATGAATGCGTTCCATCACGGCCATCGCGTAAAGATTCAGTTCGGACGCCCCAATGTGCAACTCAATAAAGTTTTTATCCATCGGGGTCGATGCCAGTGAAAAAGGACGCTTATCGCGATCGCCCATCACCACCATCAAATATTGGCCAGCCCGAAAGGAAAACGGCGCTTCAGGTAACAAACGAACGCGATAAACCGTATCGGTTATGGCTTCGACCGAAGTCACTTTACAGCTCAATGTTGTCATGCATTCCCTCTATAGGGTCATAAAAGCAAAACTGAGAACAGAGCAGCAGCCCTTAACGCCGAGGCTCTCTGTCACTAAAAATGGCCAGTTCGTCCCATATTTCATCAATGCGGGCACAAACCTGTGGATCTTTTTTGATGGGGCGACCCCACTCACGCTGCGTCTCGCCAGGCCATTTATTGGTGGCGTCCAGACCCATTTTGGAGCCAAGGCCAGAAATCGGCGAGGCAAAATCAAGGTAATCTATCGGCGTATTTTCTACTAATACCGTATCGCGCGCCGGATCCATACGCGTCGTGATCGCCCATATGACGTCGTTCCAGTCACGCGCATTAACGTCATCATCGCAGACAATGACAAATTTCGTATACATGAACTGGCGTAAAAAAGACCAAACGCCCATCATGACGCGTTTAGCATGGCCCGGGTACTGTTTCTTCATGGTAACGACCGCCAGACGGTAAGAGCAACCCTCCGGTGGCAAATAAAAATCAACAATCTCAGGAAACTGCTTTTGCAGGATCGGCACGAAAACTTCGTTCAACGCCACGCCCAAAACAGCAGGTTCGTCCGGTGGACGGCCAGTATAAGTCGAGTGATAAATGGCATTCTGGCGCTGAGTAATATGCGTGACGGTAAAGACCGGGAAATGATCGACTTCATTGTAATAGCCGGTATGGTCACCATAAGGCCCTTCCGCTGCCATTTCTCCCGGTTCAATATAGCCTTCCAGAACAATTTCCGCACTGGCGGGGACTTCCAAATCGTTCGACAGACACTTCACCACCTCGGTCTTGTGCCCACGCAGCAAACCCGCAAAGGCATACTCCGATAGCGTATCAGGGACAGGCGTCACCGCACCGAGGATCGTCGCAGGGTCAGCGCCCAATGCGACAGACACGGGAAAGCGCTGCCCAGGATTTTCCTGACACCACTCCTGAAAATCCAGCGCGCCGCCGCGATGAGATAGCCAGCGCATGATCAGTTTGTTTTTACCCAGCACCTGCTGGCGATAGATCCCCAGATTCTGCCGTTCTTTATGCGGCCCGCGCGTTACGGTGAGCCCCCAGGTAATCAGCGGTGCGGCATCTTCCGGCCAGCACTGCATCACCGGAATCCGGCGCAGGTCAACGTCATCCCCCTGCCAAATCTGTTCCTGACACGGCGCAGAAGACAGGCGTTTCGTCGGCATATTCAGTACCTGACGGAACTTCGGCATTTTATCTACCAGATCGCGGAACCCTTTAGGCGGCTCTGGCTCTTTCAGAAACGCCAACAGCTTGCCCACCTCACGCAATGCGCTGACGTCTTCCTGCCCCATTCCCAACGCAACACGTTTCGGCGTGCCAAATAAATTGCACAGCACCGGCATGTCATAGCCTTTGGGGTTTTCAAACAGGAGCGCAGGGCCTTCCGCACGCAGCGTTCGGTCGGCAATTTCCGTCATTTCAAGGTAGGGATCGATGGGCTGGGTAATGCGTTTCAACTCCCCTCTCTCTTCCAGCAGTGAGAGGAATTCGCGTAAGTCACGGTATTTCATGCTATTCATCGGGGGCAGTCTATCGTTCTGGCTATTATAAAGTCTCTTCGCCAACCTGTCGCTTCCCGCAGCGCCTATTTATGGTAAGAATCTGCTCACTATCAAGAATCCGATCGCCAAAATGTGGTAACAAAAATATCTGCCGAAAATTTTTTATCCGTGCTCGCTTTTGTTATGCTTGCTCGTCGGAATCATAAGTCTGCGAAATTATGGAAGCCTGGTACTTACTGTATTGTAAACGTGGTCAACTGCTGCGAGCGAAAGAGCATCTGGAACGTCAGGATGTCACCTGCGTGAGCCCGATGATCACGCTGGATAAGATCGTTCGTGGTAAACGAACGGAAGTGTGTGAGCCGCTGTTCCCGAACTACCTGTTTGTGGAGTTCGACCCCGAACGCATCCACACCACCACCATCAGCGCGACGCGTGGGGTGAGCAACTTTGTGCGATTCGGTGCACTGCCCGCGACCATTCCGCAGCAGGTTATCGATGAATTGTCACTTCGCCCTATTCAGGGAATCATTGACCCACTGACGCCACAGCCCGGCGATAGCGTGGTCATTACCGATGGTATTTTCTCTGGTCTTCAGGCTATTTACACCGAACCTGACGGCGAAGCCCGCTCGATGCTGTTGCTGAATATGTTGAATAAACAGGTCAGACAGAGCATCGATAACCGCGAGTTTCGCAAAGCCTAGTCTTTTGAAAGAATAGTCCTTTGAAAACATAGCCCTTCGAAAAACGTAGTCCGACGTTCCTTGTCTGTTTGCCCTACCCGGCGCGTTTACACCGCGCCGGATGAGAACAGGCTTAGCGCTGCATATGCTGATCGTGCAGCCACTGTGCGACACGCTTAGCAAAATAGGTCAGCACCCCATCTGCACCCGCGCGTTTAAAGCACAGCAGAGACTCCATCACCACCGGTTGTTCTTGCAACCAGCCATTCTGAATCGCCGCCATGTGCATCGCATACTCGCCAGATACCTGATAAGCAAACGTCGGCACGCCGAAGGTGTCTTTGACGCGACGCACCACATCCAGATAAGGCATCCCCGGTTTGACCATCACCATATCCGCGCCTTCCTGCAAATCCTGCGCAATTTCTTGCAAGGCTTCATCGCTGTTAGCCGGATCCATCTGGTAGGTTTTCTTGTTGCCACCTTTCAGGTTGCCGGCTGAGCCCACGGCGTCACGGAAAGGCCCGTAATAGCACGACGCATACTTAGCCGAGTACGCCATGATCTGGGTATTGATCAGATTTTGCGCTTCAAGGGTGTCGCGAATAGCACCGATGCGACCGTCCATCATGTCGCTAGGCGCAATAATTTCTGCACCGGCTTCTGCGTGGGACAGCGCCTGACGCACCAAAATCTCCTTGGTGACGTCGTTAATCACATAGCCATCCGCATCAATAATCCCGTCCTGCCCGTGCGTGGTATAGGGATCGAGCGCCACATCCGTCAGCAAACCCAGCTCTGGGACCGCGTCTTTCAACGCGCGGATTGTGCGAGGAACCAGACCATCCGGGTTATAGGCTTCTTCGGCATATAACGATTTCTTATCCGCTTCAATCACGGGGAACAGCGACAGTACCGGAACGCCTAGCTTAGCGATCTCTTCGGCTTCTTTCAGAAGCACATCGATAGTCATCCGGTATACCCCCGGCATTGAGGGAACTTCCTGACGATGATTTGTCCCTTCCATCACGAAAACGGGATAAATCAAATCATTCACCGTCAGCTGATTTTCAGCAACCAGACGACGGCTGAAATCATGGCGGCGAATGCGACGCATACGTCGGCCGGGGAACGTGCCGGGAAAAGCAGTGCTCATGTCATTATTCTCCTGAATCAGGCCAGCCGGAAAACCCGGCGGGCATTTTCATCTGTTGTCTGTCCCAACCATGTGGCATCTTCTCCACGCCACTCCGCAATCTGGCGAATAATATGAGGCAGATAACAGGGTTCGTTACGACGGGAGGCCGGTTTAGGGCGCAAATCCCGGGGTAACAGATAAGGTGCGTCGGTTTCCACCAACAGCCGATCGGCAGGAATATGCGGCAGTAAGGCGCGCAGCTCAAGCCCGCGACGTTCATCGCAAACCCAGCCAGTAATGCCAACCATCAGCCCCGCAGCCAGACACTCATCCAACTCATGACGATTGCCGGTAAAACAGTGAACGACAGCGGCAGGTAACTGACTCAACCACGGCGTCAGCAGAGAGATAAAGCGAGAATGGGCATCACGACAGTGAAGGAAAACGGGCATGGACAGTTCGGCCGCTATCGCTAGCTGCGCACTGAATGCCCGTTCCTGCTCTTCTGGCGTCGAAAAGTTACGGTTGAAATCCAGCCCGCATTCGCCGATGGCAACCACGCAGTCGGCGCTTGCCATATGATGAATCTGTTCGGCAATAGCGTCATTCCATTGGCTGGCATCATGCGGATGAACGCCCGCCGTTGACCAACAGTAATTGGGATAGGCTTGCGCCAGTAACATGGCCTGATGGCTTTCCTGAGCGTTTGTTCCGGTGATCAAGATGCCACTGACACCCGCTTCCTTTGCCCGGATGACGACCTGCTCCCTGTCTTTTTCAAACTGAGAACTGGTTAGGTTGACACCGATATCAAACATGACTCTCACCTGCCCGTGACCGTTCGCCGATTTCACGCCGGCGAATAAAAAAATAAGACCTCTCAAAGAGAGGTCATTTTACCGTCCTACCGCAGGAAACCGTGCGTTACTGCGATGGCTCTTCGGTTTCAGCGCGTCGGCCTTTGCCAACATAAAACCGCGAGAAGAAGACGCCGATTTCAAACAGCAGATACATGGGAATCGCCAGCAGCGTCTGCGAGAAAACATCCGGTGGCGTTAGCAACATACCGACAACGAACGCGCCGACCAAAATATAAGGGCGCTTTCTTTTCAGCTCTTCCGGCGTCACCACGCCACTCCAGCAGAGCAGCACAATGGCAACTGGCACTTCAAACGATATCCCGAACGCCATGAATAGCGCCATAACAAAATCGAGGTAGTTATTGATGTCCGTAGCAATCAGCACGCCAACGGGGGCGGTTTTCGCAAAAAAGCCAAACGCCAGCGGGAACACCACGAAGTACGCGAACGCCATGCCCATATAAAACAGCAGACTGCTGGAGACCAGCAGCGGCATCATTAAGCGACGCTCGTGTTTATACAGGGCTGGAGCCACAAATGCCCACACCTGATACAGCACCAGCGGCGCAGCGACAAACACTGAGACAATCATCGTCAGTTTTATCGGCGCAAAAAAAGGTGAGGCGACATCGGTCGCGATCATGCTGGCTCCCACCGGTAATTGCTCAATGAGCGGTGCGGAAACCAGTTGATAAATGTCGTTGGCAAAGTACACCAGCGCAATAAATACCGCCAGCACACAGATAATGCTGTTCAGTAGCCGCTTACGTAGCTCAATCAGGTGGCTAATTAGCGGTTGAGTCTCTTCATCGGCCATAAACTAACGACTATCACTCGGTTGGCGGGCAGAAACAGCAGAAGACTGGGACTGCTCAGGTTTGACATTATCGCTGCTGACAGCGTCATCAATCGCGGCGTTGTGACCATCATGGTGATGTTCAGCCACAGTAGCGCTTTCAGGTTTAGGCTGACTGGCTGCCGGACGTACTGCGGTTTCCGCTTCAATCACCCCATCGTAGGCCGCTTCGGGATCGCTCAGCGGGGTGTTGTGCTGTGGTTCCACCGTCGCGCGATGCCCTTCGGACGTTTGATGGTCATCTGGCTTTTGCGGCGACACTGTCTCGGTATAGCCACGTTTCATCGCTTCTGCCGCTTCTTTGAGTTCATCCATTGAGGCTTTCAACTCAGGCGACAGATTCTGCAAACTGGCTTTTTCGACTTTCTTCAGGCTTTCCTGAAACTCCTGGAGTTTCAGCTCCTGCGACAGTTCATTCTGAACCGTAGACGCCAGCGAACGCAGCGTCCTGATCCAGCTTGCAACCGTTCTGACTGCCACAGGCAAACGCTCCGGCCCGAGGACAATCAGGCCAAGAACCATCACCAATAGCAATTCACCAAAACCGATATCGAACACAGATTACACCTGCTCTTTATGCTGGCTCTTCGTTTCGCCCGGCTTGACGTCCGATTGGTTGTCAGCGATAGACTTGGTAGAGAAATCGGCATCTGGCTGCGTTTTGTCTGCGCCAGTAGATGGCTGATCGTCACCCATCGCTTTCTTAAAGCCTTTGATGGATGCACCCAGATCCGAACCCAGCGTTCTCAGCTTGTTGGTTCCGAACAGTAAGATGACGATAACTGCGATAATCAACAGGTTCCAGAGACTAATACCACCCATAACATTTACCTCTTTTCAAAAAGGGGGACGACAGAATTCCCGTAATTATACCGGGTAATTCTGGCGTGCATCATGATCTGCTTCAACGAGTTCGACGCCAGCCGATAATCCAGGCAACAATTCCTGCTGCCATCAGCCCCGCGGGAACCATATCGGCTTCAACACGGCTGATCAGTAACAACGTACCACTGATTAGCAACGTTGCGCCAATACCCAAAAGATATCGTGACTGTCCTTGACGAGACTGCTGCGTCTTCAACTCATAAGCCAGCTGATCGACGCTTTGCTTTAACATCTTATGCTGACGTAACCCGTCATAAAATAATTCAGGGACTTCCGGCAATTTTTCAGCCCAGAACGGTGCCTTTTCTTTGAGCGCACGGAAAACCGCAGGCAAACCAACCTGCTGTTTCAGCCAGTTTTCCAGAAACGGCTTGGCGGTTTTCCACAGGTCGAGCTGCGGATAAAGCTGCCGACCCACGCCTTCGACATACAGCAGCGTTTTTTGCAGCAGCACCAACTGAGGCTGTACTTCCATATTGAAGCGGCGCGCCGTATTAAACAAATTCAATAACACATGGCCGAACGAAATTTCTGCCAACGGCTTCTCAAAGATCGGTTCACAGACCGTACGAATGGCAAACTCAAAATCTGCAACATTGGTGTCCGGAGGCACCCAGCCCGAATCCACATGCAGTTCGGCAACTTTGCGATAATCGCGATTGAAGAAGGCAATGAAATTCTCAGCCAGATAGCGCTTATCTTCTTTATTCAACGAACCAACGATACCGCAATCAATACCGATGTATTGCGGATCTTCCGGGTGCTCATAACTGATAAAGATATTGCCGGGATGCATATCCGCGTGGAAGAAACTGTCGCGGAACACCTGTGTGAAGAAAACCTGAACGCCGCGTTCTGCCAGTAGCTTCATATCCGTGCCATTGGCTGTCAGCGCGTCGACATCAGAAACAGGAATACCGTAGATTCGTTCCATCACCAACATGCCTTCGCTGCAGTAATCCGAATAAACTTCCGGCACATACAGCATCGGGCTGTTTTCAAAATTACGCCGCAGCTGGATAGCGTTTGCCGCTTCTCGCAGCAAGTTCAGCTCATCAAGCAGCGTTTTTTCATATTCCAGCACCACTTCGCGCGGACGCAGGCGACGACCATCCGGCAACAAATGGGGCAACCACCCCGCCAGACGTTTCATCAAGCGCATATCCGCCTTGATGACAGGCAAAATATCCGGGCGAATCACCTTGATAACGATCTCTTTGCCCGTGCTTTTCAGGCATGCGGTATGCACCTGTGCAATCGAGGCAGAGGCCAGCGGTTTGATGTCAAAATCATCAAACCACTCTTCAAGAGGGATTCCCCCCATCGACAGCTCAATTTGCTCACGCGCCAATTTGCCATCAAACGGCTCAACCTTATCCTGCAACATCGCCAGTTGATCGGCGATAGCTGGAGGGAACAGATCGCGGCGTGTAGACATCATCTGTCCGAACTTAATCCACACGGGACCCAGTTCCTGAAGCGCCAAACGCAGACGCTCGCCTAGAGGCTTATTGCGGTGACGATTGGGTAACCAGAACAGCAGACGACGACCCGCACGTAACGGTAGCGTCAAACGCATTTTAGGAATAAGTTCGTCCAGACCATAACTCAACAGCACACGCACAATGCCGTAAAGGCGGCGTAATTCACTGGGCGTCATCGTAAAGCCTCCAGCTTCGCCAGCCGTTCGGACAACGTATCGGCGGATTTATCCAGCGCAACAATTTCCTCATGGAACCAGGCGTTTTCCAGTTTTCCTGGGGCTAGTCGCCACTCTTCCGTTAGCGTCTCAGACAAGAAATGTTGCTGCTGATGTAATGAGCGTCTCAGGAAGCTCAGGGTTTTCTGTGCCGTTTGGGTAAGCCCCTGAGCAACAATATCGCCCAGATAGGGGGACAACCACTCCGCCGGGTCGAACTCCGCCAGATCAACCAGCACGATGAACTGTTGAACAACTTGAATATCGCCTTCTATCACCAGTTCGCCGCTGCGCATCAGCGACGATAGCTGCTGACGATCGCGTAATTTCATCAGAACCGGAACGCGTGTTTTCAGGCAGCAATCCGCTGGCTCGCCCCATTGGCTGATCACGTCCAGCCGCTGTTCGTTAAACACCAGCACCAAGGGCATATCCAGTTCAGCCAGCTCGATCTGAAGTGTTTTCCCCTGTAAGCGCTGGCGGGCAGACTTCATGCTGCGATCGCAAGAAACCGTATCGTGAAAAAGCAGCTGATTCAGCGCGGTTTCCAGCGTAGCAGTCAGAAAAGACGTTATCAGCATTGGCGTTTCCAATCAGAATTTAAACCCACGATGCAGCGCAACGATTCCACCAGTGAGGTTGAAATAGTTAACACTGTCAAAACCGGCATCGATCATCATCCCTTTCAGCGTTTCCTGATCGGGGTGCATGCGGATAGATTCCGCCAGATAGCGGTAGCTCCCAGCATCACTCGCCACGGCTTCGCCAATCCTTGGCAGGATATGAAATGAATACGCATCGTAAACGGTGCTCAGCTGTTTAATGATCGGCTTGGAAAACTCCAGTACCAGCAAGCGACCACCCGGCTTCAGCACGCGGTACATTGAGCGCAGCGCTTTATTTTTGTCCGTCACGTTGCGCAGACCAAAGGAGATAGTAATGCAGTCGAAGAAGTCATCAGGGAACGGCAGCGCTTCAGCATTGGCCTGCACGTAGTTGATGTTGTCGATAATGCCTTTGTTACGCAGTTTTTCGCGGCCCACTTTCAGCATTGATGCGTTGATGTCCGCCAGAATGACTTCACCGCCTTCGCCAACCATGCGGGAGAATTTGGCAGTTAAATCCCCTGTGCCTCCGGCAAGATCCAGAACTCGCTGGTTACGTCTTACTCCACTACATTCGATAGTGAAACGCTTCCAGACACGGTGGATACCAAAGGACATCAGGTCATTCATCAAGTCATACTTTGCTGCTACAGAATGAAAAACCTCAGCCACCATGACTTCTTTTTCATCCCTGGCGACAGTCCGAAAACCAAAGTCGGCCGTTTTCTCCTGCTCACTTGCCATCTTATCCGCCTACTATTTAAGTCAAATTTCGGGTCTACCCATTAATGGTGAGAGTGTACCAGACCCGTATAAAAACCCCACTGCACTAATTTCGCATAGCATGGAGGCCAAGCCCACGAAATTCATACCTATTTAGTACGAATCAGTACGGGTAGCGAAAGGGGTTTCCCCTTCTTCGCCCTCCGTTTTCACGGTGGGCGAAACAGCGTCGGGTGCTACGGAATCCGGTAATTCATCGCGTTCAGCGTGCTCATGGGCCGTTGCTTTTTCTGCTAATGACGGGCTAATCGTGCGTTTGATTTCTACACCCAGCGCACGGAACCCCTCAGCCTGGCCAATAAGGTTACCACGCCCAGAGGAAAGTTTATTCATCGCCTGACGATAAGTGCCCTGCGCTTTATCCAGACTCAGCCCCAGCGCTTCCATATCATCGACAAACAACCGCAGTTTATCGTACAGCCGCGACGCTTTTTCAGCGATCTGCTGTGCATTGCGGCTCTGTTGTTCATAGCGCCATAAATTGTTGATGGTGCGCAAGGCCACCAGCAGCGTGGTCGGGCTGACCAGCATAATATTGTGCTTTAGCGCCTCGTTGATCAATTCGGGCTGGCGATCGATAGCAACCAGAAAAGCAGGTTCGACCGGAATAAACATCAGCACGTAATCCAGCGAACGTAAGCCCGGAAGCTGCTGATAATCTTTGCTACTCAACTGCCGAATATGGCTGCGAACCGAGAGCAAATGCTCGTTCAACGCCACACTACGCTCTGCGTCATCGTCACTATTGAAATAGCGCTCGTAGGCCACCAGCGACATCTTGGCATCGATCACGACATCTTTGCCCTGCGGTAAGCGCACGATGACATCCGGCTGCAGGCGGCTATTTGCCCCCGTCTGCACGCTGACCTGCGTTTGGTACTCATATCCTTCACGCAGGCCGGAGGCTTCCAGTACGCGACTTAACACCACCTCGCCCCAGTTACCCTGCGTTTTGTTATCGCCTTTCAGCGCTTTCGTCAGGTTGATGGCCTCGTGTGCCATCTGCGCATTCAGCTGTTGCAGATTGCGGATTTCATGCGCCAGCGTATGACGCTCGCGCGCTTCCGCACCAAAGCTGTCCTGAACCTGACGGCGAAAGCCATCAAGCTGCTCACGCAGCGGCATCAGCAGCTTATCCAGACTCTGTTTATTTTGTTCATCCACCTTGCGGCCGCTGTGTTCAAAAATCCGGTTCGCCAGATTCTCAAACTGCGTCGTCAACCGCTGTTCGCTGTTTGCCAGCAGCCGCTGCTTTTCTTCCGCCGCCATACGGGTTTCTTCCAGCCGAATAGTGACTTCCCGCAGCTCCGCTTCCTGCGCGCTGTTGATTTCACGCAGCGTTCGCAGTTCCTGATTGAGCTGCACGCACTCCGCGCGAAGTTCATTAAGCTGTTGTAGCTTTTCATGGCTGGCAGAGAGCTGGGCGTGAACCGTGCGCAGCTCCAGCTCGTTTTGCCGTAGCCGCTGTTCGTCCTGCTGCTTTGCCTGCTGCTGTTCGCTGAGCGATTGCTGAGTCTGCTGCAATGTCTGCGCCAGCAACTGCTGTTCGGTGTCATGCCGCGACAGCTTCTGCTGATGAATCAGGCTGGCAATTAACCACCCGACCAACAGACCCACTGCACTGCCACCCAGACCATAAAATATGCTGATATCCACTTTGCCTCCGCAGGCCTTTCACGCTGTCGGTCAAGGTAAAATGATACTGTATGGATGTCCAGAAACAATTCCGGTGGGGGAAGACGCTGAGCAGAAAAATGCGAGCCGCATTCCATATGAAAATGGATGGATGATAATTTGCAGAAGAATCAGATCGGTAACGTTGGGGGAACGGAAGGTACAGCTTCAATCTATTCCAGTAGGCGTTATTGGTGCAGCCAGTTTGGACTCGGACAGCGCACAGAAACCGGAGCGTACACGTAGTACGTGAGGATTTCGAGCACTGCCCAGGTTCAAACTGGCAAATAAAATAGCCTAATGGATAGATTCTTAAGCTAAGCGCTGCTTCGCATCGCTAATCGCTTTAGCGACCTGCTGCGGTGACACGCCACCTTGTGCAGCACGCTTATCCAGGCAGGATTGCAACGCCAGAATCGGGTACACATCCTCGCCAATCACAGCGCTGAATTTTTGCAGATCGGCCAACGGCAACGCTTCCAATGCTTTGCCCTGACGAATGGCTTCAACCACCGCTTCACCCACGATATGGTGTGCTTCACGGAACGGAACGCCTTTCGCGACCAGATAATCCGCCAGCTCTGTTGAGTTCGCGTAGCCTTGCTCGGCCGCTTCCTTACAGCGCGGACGTTTAACCTGAATACCTTCCAGCACCAGACCCGCCATCATCAGGCAGTCGTGCCAGGTATCCAGCGCGTCAAACAGCCCTTCTTTGTCTTCCTGCATGTCTTTGTTATACGCCAACGGCAAGCCCTTAAGCGTCATCATCATGCCAGTCAACGCACCCTGTACGCGACCACATTTACCGCGAATCAGCTCCAGCGCATCCGGGTTTTTCTTCTGCGGCATCAGGGAAGAACCGGATGTCACACGGTCAGACAGCTCAACGAACGCCGCTTCACCGCTGTTGAAGAAGATCAGATCTTCGGCAAAACGCGACAGGTGGATCATGCCGATCGAGGCATCGGACAGCAGTTCCAGTACATGATCGCGATCGGAAACCGTGTCCAGACTGTTACGCGTGGCCGAGGCAAATCCCAGCCAGCCCGCCAGTTGCTCACGGTCGATCGGATAAGCTGTTCCCGCCAACGCACCACAGCCCAGCGGGCTGACATCCAGACGCTTCAGCGTATCTTCCAGACGGCTTTCATCACGCGCCAACATTTCGTGGTAAGCCAAGCACCAGTGTGCAAACGTCACCGGCTGTGCGCGCTGCAAGTGAGTGTAACCCGGCATCACCGCATCCTGATTGGCTTCCGCCGTCGTGACCAGCGCCTGACGCAGCTGGCGAACCGACAGCAGCAGCTCTGCAATCTGCGCTTTGCACCACAGTTTCAGGTCAGTCGCGACCTGATCGTTACGGCTACGACCGGTATGCAGCTTTTTACCTAAATCGCCGACTTTCTCAATCAGGCGCTGTTCAACCCAGCTGTGAATGTCTTCTGCATCGCTTTGCAGGATCATCTCAGGATCAGCTTGCACCTCAACCAGCAGCGCATTCAGCGCCTGTTCTAACTGCTGCTGCTCTTGCTCGCTAAGCACATTGACCGTCACCAGCGCTTTCGACCAGCCGATCGAGCCTACGATGTCCTGTTCCGCCAGACGGTAATCAAACCGCAGTGAGTCATTAAATTGTTTAAAACGCTGATCTGCTGCCTGACTAAACCGACCACCCCACAAAGCCATAACGATTACTCCCAGAATTTAATTCATGTTGGTATCGCATCATGCCATACCCAGAAACGACTTACGCCAGAATACGTGTACCAATCGACACGCCGTTGAACAGCGCAGGTAGCTGCTCAGCATGACGCCAGCTGGCGATATCAACCGGACGCCCCAGCGCACGCGCGGCATCCAGCGCAGCGTTAACCTTAACAATCATGCCGTCGGTGATGATGCCCTGAGCAATCAGCTGCTCGGCTTTCTCTGCCGTCATTTCGGCAATACGCTGGCCTTTACCGTCCAGAATGCCGCTAACGTCAGACAGCAGGATTAAATCCGCACCCAGCGTTTGCGCCAGTGCCGTCGCCGCTTGGTCGGCGTTGACGTTCATCAGGTCGCCCTGCGCCGTAATACCGATGGAGCTGACGACAGGCAGATAGCCCGCAGACAGCAGTGTGTTCAGCAGCGCAGGCGATCCCGCTTCCGCTTTACCCACAAAGCCCAAAGACTCATCGAGCTGCGTGACCGTCGTGCTGCCGCCATCGCCCAGGCACAGGCCGACTGCGTTGATATCATGCTTCTTCGCCCATGACAGCAGCGTCTTGTTGGCAGAACCCGCCAGCGCACCGGTAATGATGTCGATCTGATCGGCTGGCGTGACGCGCAGGCCGTTTTTCTTCACGACTGGCAGCGCCAGCTTTTTCATCAGATCATCAACCAGACAGCCGCCGCCGTGCACAATCACCAGCGGACGCTGATGTTCCTGACGGTAAGCCACCAGCGCGGTGAACAGACGCTCCAGCGCTTCTTCGCTATCCAGTAAAACGCCACCTAATTTGATAATTAACGGATTCATTATGCTTCACGCCTCGAAATGTCGGGACCAGTAGTCATTAAATTAACGATTGGGTTTCAGGGAAACCAAAACGAATGTTCATGCATTGCACAGCCTGTGCCGCCGCGCCTTTCAGCAGGTTATCTTCGGTTGCCACCACGATGAGGTGCTCACCGTCGACGGAGAAACCAATATCGCAGAACGGCAGGCCGACAACGGATTTCAGCGCTGGAACGCCCTTCTCATACAGACGAACCAACGGCTTATCGTGATAGGCGTTGTGATAGGCTTCGGCGACATCCTGCTGAGTGACGCCCGGTTGCAGGCGGCAGGTGATGGTTTCCAGAATACCGCGAGCGAAGTTGCCCAAATGCGGCGTGAAGATCACTGGCGTGCCGAGGTGCGTTGAAATTTCAGGTTCATGACGGTGGTTGAAAATGCCGTACGGTTGAAAACTGACTTCGCAGAAACTGTTGGTCATAGACGCTTTACGTCCCGCCCCGCTCACGCCGCTCACGGCATTAATCACTGGCCACTGCGCCGGGTTCAGCAGTTGAGCGTCCAGCAGCGGCTTCAGCGCCAGCTGTGCGGCCGTTGGATAACAGCCCGGCACTGCAATCAGTTGCGCCTGTTTTACGCTTTCAGCACGCCATTCGGCCAGTCCGTAAACCGCTTTTTCCAGCCAGTCAGGGTGCTGATGCTCAAAGCCATAGTAGCGACGATAAAATTCGGCATCCTGCACGCGGAACGCGCCGGACAAATCAAAAACGGTGCAGCCTGCCGCCAGAAAAACAGGGGCCAGATCGTGGCTGACTTTGTGGTCGGTCGCCAGAAACACGACATCCACGCCTTTCGCTGCTTCTTCAGCATCGGTCAGCGGTTTTACCGGAACATCGATGATGCCTTTGAGCTGCGGATGTAAATCAGAAATCAATTTTCCTGCATCGACACTTTGCGCAGAAACCATCAAAGCGGTTATGTTCATCTGTGGGTGACGGTTCAGGTAGAGCGCAAGCTCAGCGCCGGTATAACCACTTGCACCAACAATCAGCGTATTCAGCATGGGATCCGTATACCTTCTTACTTATCTATGGAACAGGTAACAGGGCTCACCAGCGTCGGTACGCTGTTCACCCGCGAAACTCAGTGAAAGTGACGAATCGCCATCGCCGTACCTTTGGGTTTCCTTTCGCCGAGCATTATTGTATTTTTATTCAAAATAAATGCATGAATATTGATACTATCCTAACCAGAGGCTGTCAACAGTGAAGATGAATTTACCCCCTTTTATTGAGCTATATCGGGCATTGATCGCCACACCGTCCATCAGTGCCACCGACAGCGCGCTCGATCAAAGTAATCATACGTTAATCAACCTGCTGGCAGGCTGGTTCGGCGATCTTGGCTTCCATGTAGAAGTCCAGCCGGTTCCCGGCACCCTCAATAAATTTAATATGCTGGCGCGGATTGGTGAAGGAAAAGGTGGCTTATTGTTGGCAGGCCACACCGACACCGTCCCGTTCGACGACGGCCGCTGGACGCGCGACCCGTTCACGCTGACCGAACACGACAACAAGCTGTACGGTCTTGGTACGGCGGATATGAAAGGCTTCTTTGCCTTTATTCTGGATGCCTTACGCGATATCGATCCAACCAAGCTAACGAAACCGCTCTATGTGCTGGCAACGGCAGATGAAGAGACGACAATGGCGGGTGCCAAGTATTTCTCCGAATCCACGCAGATTCGCCCGGACTGCGCCATCATCGGCGAGCCGACGTCGCTGCAACCGGTGCGCGCCCACAAGGGCCACATGTCCAACGCGATCCGCATTCAGGGGCAGTCCGGTCACTCCAGCGATCCTTCGCGCGGCGTGAACGCGATTGAGCTGATGCATGAAGCTATTTCTCACCTGCTGGTGCTGCGTAACACGCTACAGGAACGCTATCACAATCCGATTTTCCACATTCCTCACCCGACCATGAACCTCGGCCATATTCACGGCGGCGATGCCGCTAACCGCATCTGCGGCTGCTGTGAGCTGCATATGGATATCCGTCCGCTGCCGGGCATTACGCTTAACGATTTGGACGGGCTGCTGTCAGAAGCGCTTGAGCCCGTCAGCCAGCGCTGGCCGGGTCGGTTGACCATCAGCGAGCTGCATCCTCCTATTCCTGGCTATGAATGCCCGCCCGATCACCGTCTGGTGTCAGTCGTAGAGAAACTGCTGGGGACGAAAACGGAAATCGTGAACTACTGCACCGAAGCGCCGTTTATTCAGACACTGTGCCCGACGCTGGTTCTGGGGCCGGGGTCAATCGAGCAGGCGCACCAGCCGGATGAATATATTGATACCAAGTTTATCAAACCAACGCGAGATCTGATCTCGCAGGTGATTCATCACTTCTGCCACCACTGATCCGATGCAAGCGGCCTTGCCAGCCACGCTGGCAAGGCTATTTTGAGATAGCTCATGAAAAAGAAAGACTTCATCGCGCAGGATTTACTGAGCAAAATCTATCAGCACACCGATCCGCTGCCGGAAAAGCTGCCGCCGGAACGCCAACTGGCGGAAGAATACGGCGTGTCGCGCTTTACCATCCGTCAGGCGCTGGAAAAGCTCGCCAGCATCGGCGCGATCCATATGGTACAAGGCTCAGGGAACTTCATTAATCAGGGCGTACGCAGCAATCCGCTGGTGTATAACTCAATTACCGAAAAGAAATTTAATCAGATTTCATTCCGTCTGCTTAGCCTGCATAAGCGGCTGCCGACTCGGGAAGAGCAGCAGGTTTTTGCTATCAGCGAAAATACGTTCATCTGGGAATTCAGCCGATTACGCTACGTCGATAACCGTAAGGTGCAGATCGAGATATCGAAGATGCCCGCTGCGGATTTCCCCGACATGAGCCAGAAGATTATTGAAAGCTCGATTCAGCAGTATGTGCTCAGCAAGGGCTATGCGATTTCACACTACCTGACGCACTATCAGGCGGTTAACGTCACTAAAGCACAGGCTGAGCTGCTGGGCTGTAAGAAAGGCACGGCGGCGATGCATATTCTTAATCGCGGTATTTTACAGGGCGGTCGCGTGTACGAATCGAGCGATATCATCGACATTAACTACGCCTGCACCTACGTCATCCCCTTCAACCGCGATAACTTAACCTTCCGCCAGTCGCCGTAATAGTTCACTCAGGGCGTATGCATCGTACCATCCGGCAGGCGGCTTTGCGTCCACTCGTGCGGACGATAGACGACGGGAAACTCCCGCGCCGCGTCCAGATCGATCCCAACGCCGATACCGGGGCGCTCAATCGGATACAGATAGCCCTTCTCCGGCTCCACCGCCTGCGGGAAGACCTTGCGGGTATTTTCCGGGTAAGCGACAAATTCCTGAATGGCGGCATTGTGCAAATGGATATTCAGATGAATGTTGACCGCCGCGCCGATAGGCGTCATATCCGGTGGGCAGTGCCACGCCAGCCGCACACCAAAGTTCTGACAGAACGCGCCCAGCTTCAGCGCTGGTGTGATCCCGCCAATCTGTGAGACATGGCAGCGGATGAAATCAACCTGACGGTTAATCACCAGATTCTGCCACTCGGCGGGGTTATTAAACAGCTCCCCGGTCGCCAGCGGCACCGCGCTCTGGCTACGGATCTGCGCCAGCCACTCATTTTGCGCAGGTGGCAAAATGTCTTCGATAAAATAGGGGCGATAGGCTTCTACCGCTTTGGCGAATTGTACAGCCTGATTCGGGAACAGACGCTCATGGACATCATGCAGGATGTGGAAGCGATCGCCGTATTTCTCGCGCAGCGCACGGAACATGGCAAGCGTGTTGGCCATGTACTGATCCTGATCGTAATAGGCCCCCTCCGTTGGCTGCCGCGTGCTGTGCAGCGCATCGGGATTACCGCCATAGAATCCTAGCTGGCAGCGGATATGACGATAGCCCTGCGCATACAGCCGATCCACTTCCTGATACAGTCCGTCCAGCGTATCGCTGGCTGCATGGCTGTAAGCGGCAATGGCATCGCGAGATTTCCCACCAAACAGGTGATAGAGCGGCATATCCGCCAGCTTGCCCTTGATGTCCCACAGCGCCATATCGACGCCCGCCACCGCATTGTTAATCACCGGCCCGTTACGCCAATAGGCGTTGACCATCATCATGTGCCACAGATCTTCAATGTGGTTAGCATCTCGTCCTAGCAGCAGCGGTTTGAGGTACTCGTCCACCATCGCTTTGACGGCCAGCGGGCGCTGCTGGAAGGTCGCACATCCATAACCCGTCACGCCTTTATCCGTGTGAACCACCACCGTCACTAAATTATGGCGGTCGGGGCGGGTAACAAGACATTCAATGTCAGTAATGATTGTCGGCAACACAAAAATATCCTCCAGAGCATTTACCGGAATAACGCCACCCGGCAAAAACACAGTCTAAAATCAGTTTCTTTTTTTGTTTTCTACTTATTTTTTCTTTTATTGTAAACCTCTTATTTAAAAGATTTATTTTGGTTTGGAAAAGCCATCTAATTGATAAAAAAACCAGACCAATTATCGAATAATGGCAACAAACAGCCCCTTACAGACTAACCATGTGACGAACTTCATGTTTTATTGGTTTGTTTTTTCCTCTTTAAGTTTTTACTATCGGTGGAAATAATTCGGCCAAAAATAACATAAGGCTATGCGGGGAGTTTATTTCATGGGAAAAAATGACGTTATTCAGTCAATCATTAAACTGGTTGGCGGAAACGAAAACATTAATAAAGCCTGGCACTGCATGACGCGGCTTCGGTTTGATTTAATTGATGAAAGTAAGGTGCAAACCGAGGCGATCAAAAATCTGCCCGGTATATTAGGTGCACAACACCAGAGTGAACAGTTTCAGATTATTATCGGGCCGCAGGTCAATGAGTATTACGAACTGCTGAACGCCCAGCTTTCCTCCACAACGCTTTCGCCTACAGCGACATCGCAGCCAGACGTGCAGAAGCAGAAGAAGGGGCTGATTTCGCTGTTCATGGATACCGTTTCCGGCGTATTTGGTCCGATCGTCCCTGCCATCGCAGGTGCCGGGATGATCAAAGGGCTGCTGGCAGGGTTGATCGCCTTGAAAGTGGTCTCTGCCAAAACTGATACCGTGATCGTCCTCGATCTGATCGCCAGCGGTGTGTTCTATTTCTTACCTTTCTTCCTCGCCATCTCCGCAGCCAGGATATTTAAAACAAGCGAATATCTGGCAGCGGCTGTTGCAGCCTGCCTGATGTACCCGTCGTTGATAGAAGCGGCGAAGGCACTAGCCAGCAATAGCCCTAATGCGGTCAGCGCCTTTTACTTCATCGGTGTGCTACCCATTCCGGTGTTCAACTATGCCGCCAGCGTCATCCCAGTGATTTTCTCCGTGCTGGCACTGAGCTATATCCATCGTTGGGTCGACCGCATCATGCCTTCGGTGCTGAAAACCGTGTTTACCCCAACGCTGACGCTGTTTATCGCCGCATTGGTGTCGCTCACCGTTATCGGGCCATTCGGGATCTACCTCGGTAAACTGCTGGCACTGTTTATTCAGAGCCTGTTCGATGTGTCGTCTATTTTTGCTGGTTTCGTGGTCGGTGCGATTCGCCCTGTCGCGATTCTGACTGGCATGCATCACGCAATGACGCCCATTGCGCTGCAAAATTTCAGCAATCAGGGCTTTGATATGCTGATGCCAATGATGTGTATGGCTAACATGGCGATTGCGGGTTCCACGTTTGCCATCTACTTCCATGCCAAAACCCGTCAGGACAAATCTGTCGTGCTGTCTGCAGGGGTTTCCGCGCTGCTCGGCATTACCGAACCTGCACTCTTCGGCGTACTGACCAAGTATAAAAAAGCGTTTATCTCCGCAACTATTGCCAGCTCCATCGCGTCGGCCTTTATCGCGTACTTCGGTGTCCGGCTGTATGGCTACATCTTGTCGAGTATTTTCAGCCTACCAGCCTATATCGGTCCGTACTTTAGCTACGCGGTATCCGGCATGGCCATCGCCATCGTGCTTTCTTTTACGCTGACTTATATTCTGGTCGTCAGAGCGTCCAAACAGGCATAACCGCACTCGCGGGGCCGCTGCGCCCCGCCATCCCCCCTCCGCGATACTCTAAATAATTCGAGTTTCAGGAAGGCGGCAAGTGAAGGAATCCCGATGAACTTACTCAGGTAAGTGATTCGGGTGACTGAACGTCGCCAACGCACATGCAACTTGAAGTATGACGAGTATATTAGTTGCCCTAATATCCGCGCCCCTGTAATTAAATTTCACAAATTGCCAAGCCCGCCTCAATGCAAGTACAAAGAATAAGGAGAAGAAAGAATCGTCAATTGACGAACCCGCCTTATCGTGGCTAGATGGAGGCAGTGCGTCAAAATATGTCAAGTGAAATAAACTTACAAAAATGGTAGGGATGGTCAGGGTAACTATGAACGAACAATATTCCGCAATGCGCAGTAACGTCAGTATGCTCGGCAAGCTTCTCGGCGATACCATCAAGGAAGCGCTGGGTGAAAACATCCTTGATAAAGTCGAAACAATCCGCAAGCTGTCAAAGTCTTCCCGCGCAGGTAATGAAAAACATCGTCAGGAGCTGCTGACCACGCTGCAAAACCTGTCTAACGATGAACTGTTGCCCGTTGCCCGTGCATTCAGCCAGTTCCTTAACCTGACCAATACCGCTGAGCAATATCATACGATTTCACCGCACGGTGAAGCGGCGAGTAACCCGGCACAGCTTTCCCACGCATTTGAACGCCTGAAGGAAAGTAAAGACCTGACCGAACGCGATATCCGCGATGCCGTGGAGTCGTTGTCAATCGAACTGGTGCTGACCGCACACCCGACTGAAATTACCCGTCGGACGCTGATCCACAAACTGGTGGAAGTGAATACCTGCCTCAAGCAGCTCGACCACAACGATCTGGCGGATTATGAACGTAATCAGATCATGCGCCGTCTGCGCCAGCTGATCGCGCAGTCCTGGCATACCGATGAAATCCGTAAAATTCGTCCTACCCCGGTAGATGAAGCCAAATGGGGCTTTGCCGTGGTGGAAAACAGCCTGTGGGAAGGCGTGCCTGCGTTTTTACGCGAGCTGGATGAACAGCTGGAACAGGCTTTTGGCTACCGTCTGCCCGTTGATGCGGTTCCAGTGCGCTTTACGTCCTGGATGGGCGGCGACCGCGACGGCAACCCGAACGTCACGGCAGAAGTGACCCGCCACGTGCTGTTACTCAGCCGCTGGAAAGCGGCCGATCTGTTCCTGCGTGATATTCAGGTGCTGGTTTCCGAACTGTCGATGTCCGAGTGTACGCCGGAACTGCTGGAGCTGGCCGGCGGCAGCGAGGTACAGGAACCGTACCGCGCCATCATGAAGTCGCTGCGTTCGCAGTTGAGCAGTACGCTGAGCTATCTGGAAGCGCGCCTGACGGGCGAAGAACGTCTGCCGCCTAAAGATCTGCTGATTACCAACGAACAGCTTTGGGAACCGCTCCACGCCTGCTACCAGTCGCTGAAAACTTGCGGCATGGGCATCATCGCCGATGGTCGCCTGCTGGATACGCTGCGTCGCGTGCGCTGCTTCGGCGTGCCTTTGGTACGCATCGATGTTCGTCAGGAAAGCACCCGCCACACCGAAGCGCTGGCCGAAATTACCCGCTATCTGGGTCTGGGCGACTACGAAAGCTGGTCAGAGTCCGATAAGCAAGCCTTCCTGATCCGTGAACTGAGCTCCAAGCGCCCGCTCCTGCCGCGCTACTGGGAGCCGAGTGCGGATACCAAAGAAGTGCTGGATACCTGTCGTGTCATCGCCAAAGCGCCAATCGGTTCAGTCGCAGCCTATGTCATTTCAATGGCACGCACGCCTTCCGACGTGCTGGCTGTTCACCTGCTGCTCAAAGAAGCGGGCTGCCCGTTTGCCTTGCCGGTCGCCCCGCTGTTTGAAACGCTGGACGACCTGAACAACGCCGATGATGTCATGAAGCAATTGCTGAGCATCGACTGGTATCGCGGCTTTATTCAAGGCAAGCAGATGGTCATGATCGGCTATTCCGACTCCGCAAAAGACGCGGGCGTGATGGCCGCTTCCTGGGCGCAATACCGTGCACAGGACGCGCTGATCAAAACTTGTGAGAAAGCGGGTATCGCACTGACGCTGTTCCACGGACGCGGCGGTTCCATCGGTCGCGGTGGCGCACCGGCTCATGCTGCGCTGTTGTCACAACCGCCGGGTAGCCTGAAAGGTGGCCTGCGCGTGACGGAACAAGGCGAGATGATTCGCTTTAAATACGGTCTGCCGGAAGTCACCATCAGCAGCCTGGCGCTGTATACCGGTGCAATTCTGGAAGCAAACCTGCTGCCACCGCCGGAACCAAAACAGGAATGGCACGAGGTGATGGATGAGCTGTCCCGCGTGTCCTGCGATATGTATCGTGGCTACGTGCGTGAGAACCCGGATTTCGTCCCTTACTTCCGCGCTGCAACGCCGGAGCTGGAACTGGGTAAACTGCCGCTGGGATCCCGTCCGGCCAAGCGTCGTCCGAACGGCGGCGTGGAAAGCCTGCGCGCTATCCCGTGGATTTTCGCCTGGACGCAGAACCGCCTGATGCTGCCAGCGTGGCTGGGTGCGGGTGCCGCATTGCAGAAAGTGGTGGATGACGGTAAGCAGGAACAGCTGGAAGCCATGTGCCGCGACTGGCCGTTCTTCTCAACGCGTATCGGTATGCTGGAGATGGTGTTCGCCAAAGCCGACCTGTGGCTGGCGGAGTATTACGATCAGCGTCTGGTAGAAGAGAAGCTGTGGCCGTTAGGGAAACAGTTGCGCGATCAGCTGGCCGCCGATATTAACGTTGTACTAGCGATCTCCAACGACGATCACCTGATGGCAGATCTGCCGTGGATCGCCGAGTCGATCGCCCTGCGTAACGTCTATACCGATCCCCTGAACGTATTGCAGGCCGAGTTGCTGCATCGTTCACGTCAGCAGGAAAAACCGGATGCCGATCTGGAACTGGCGCTGATGGTGACGATCGCGGGTGTCGCCGCAGGTATGCGTAATACGGGTTAATTGCGCGAGTAGCAAAAACTACACAGCAAAAACAAAGGCCGGTCAACTGATCGGCCTCTTTTGCGGAAAAATCAGTCACACGGTGATAATGGATAGATCGCAAAGACGCTGTGAATACCTTACGCCAGATATTTATCCTGCAAATAGTTCCGTGCGCGATTATCCAGACCGTATTCCACCTCAAGCCAGCTATCGATTGAACCGTGTCGTTCGTAGATGGCCTGTAGCGCCGTCACGATGAACTCTTCCTGCACCGACAGCACATAAGAGAACTGTCCCAGCGCTTTCTCATTCAGCGTTGCCGACAGATGTGTCAGTAGCTGCTGGCGGAACGGCATCAGCGTCGTCTCGGTGAGCAGGTAATCTTCCATCACCGTCTGCTCATCTGCCCCCAGCGCAAACATCACCAGCGCCGAACCGATACCAGTACGATCTTTACCGACGGCGCAGTGCTGCACCAGCCCGCCCTCATCCGGCCGCAATAGCAGCGATACCAGCTGTTTATAGGCCGAGTTATTGAAAGGCAGACGGCGGTAGAGTTCCAACATAAACGCACGGGAATCAAACGCTGCCAGCACATCGGATCCCAATGAATCCAGATTAGCCGTCACTTCATGGCGCAATGGGTTGGCTGGGTAAGCGTGATAATTAGCCCCCGTCCACAAGACGTCGGGCTTCTGCGCAATTTCATCGGCATCCCGATAGTCCACCACGTGGGAAATAGGCACGCCAGCAAGGTGTTCGCAGTCAGCCTGACTCAGCAGATCCAGCGAGCCGGAGCGAAAAAGTTTACCGTGTCGGATAAGCCGCCCATCAGCAGCGCGGTTGCCGCCTAAATCGCGGAAGTTGATTCCGCCGTCCAGCGGTAATAAAGAGGGATGAAGCAACGTTGGTTCGGTCATACATCTCCTTGCGAGGTTGAAAGGCGAGCAAGGCAACCGTATTACACGCGCTAAGCACGGTGCAGGTTAACCCGATGAACCTGAAGAGGCTATCAGGATACGGGCTGGCATCGACGATGACCAGCCCAAAATACCATCAATTTTTGTGCTTATTCAGCGGCTAACAAACGACGAGTCGCGTCCAGCAACACCTTGATGACGGTGGTTTCGGCCAGCTTCATGGTCGCCGCATCTGGGATTTCCTGCTGGGTGCGGTTCACGATCACGCCCGCGATCATGCCCGCTTTCAGCCCCTGACTGGCGCACATCGTCAACAGCGTGGCGGATTCCATTTCATAGTTCAGCACGCCCATGCTCTGCCACTCTTCCATCGAACCGCGGAAGCGACGGACAACGCGTCCAGAGAAGGTGTCATAGCGTTCCTGACCGGGATAGAACGTATCGGAAGACGCGGTGATTCCCACATGCAACGCCGCGCCCGATGCCTTCGCCGCTTCCACCAGCGCGGTGGTACAGCCGAAATCAGCAACGGCTGGGAATTCCATCGGCGCGAAGTGCAGGCTCGCCCCATCAAGGCGAACGGCTGCCGTAGTCACCAACACATCCCCGACATTGATACCGGACTGAATCGCCCCCGTCGTACCGACGCGCAGGAAAGTACGGATGCCGAGCTGTGCCAATTCTTCTACCGCGATTGACGTTGACGGGCCGCCGATACCGGTCGAGCAAACAATCACGGCCTTGCCGTCCAGCTCCGCACGCCAGGACGTAAATTCACGGTGTGATGCCAGATGTACCGGGTTATCCATCAGGCGAGCAATTTTTTCAACACGCTCAGGATCGCCGGGGACGATAGCCAGCGTCGCGCCCTGTAAATCGTTCTTGACCAGACCAAGATGGAACACATCAGATGTAGACATAACTGCCTCCCGGGCAATCAATTGGGTATTCAGAGGAATCGTGCCGGACGCCTCATCTATGCTGCCTTTCGCAGCCAGTCAGCGTCCGTTCAATAAAAAGACTCTAGCGCATCATGACGTTTTTTTAAGTGACGAGAGTCACCGATGAAAAAGAAACAAATATCAACATACATAAAAAATGTGATCTAAATCACTATTTATTGGGTAAGGAATTCATTTTTGCCGATTAATTGTCTTCTAGTGTAGATTCTTTAATCATTGATAGTATTTATCATAGCGATTTCGAAACCCCTCTTTCACATGAAATCCGGCTAACCGGTAACAGGAGAGCGCGTAATGAAGACTGATGAACAGACGACCTTCAAACATCTTCCTCAGGGGCTATCCCCGGCAGTAGAACCGCAGACCGCCTCCATCATTACCACGGATTCTGTCGGTATCATTGCCAGCGAAACCACCATTTCTTCTCAGGGTGAGCAGCTACCCGCGTATATCGCCAGACCGGAAAACCATGAGAAGCCACTTCCTATCGTTCTGGTGGTCCAGGAGATTTTCGGCGTTCATCAACACATTCAGGACGTTTGCCGCAGGCTGGCCAAGCAGGGCTACATGGCCATTGCACCAGAGCTGTATTTTCGTCAGGGCGACCCCAGCCAATATAACGATATTCAGCGAATCCTGACCGAGCTGGTGTATAAGGTGCCCGATACACAAGTGCTGTCCGACCTCGATCACACAGCCAACTGGGCGATTAAACAGGGCGGCGACGCGAGTAAGCTGGCGATAACGGGTTTCTGTTGGGGCGGACGCATCACCTGGCTCTACGCCGCGCACAACCCACAGCTCAAGGCGGCCGTTGCCTGGTACGGCAAGTGTACGGGGGAGAAAACGCTGAATAGCCCTAAACATCCGGTCGATGTCGCAACGGAATTAGAAGCCCCGGTTCTGGGATTGTACGGCGCGAAAGACGAAGGGATTCCGTTGGGACAGGTCGATACCATGCGGCAGGCGCTGCGTGCGGCCAACGCGGCGGCAGACATCATCGTCTACCCCGATGCCGGGCATGCCTTCCATGCCGATTACCGCCCCAGCTATCATGAAGAATCCGCACGCGACGGCTGGCAGCGTATGCTCACATGGTTCCAGAAAAACGGCGTGGCGTAGCGCCGTCACTCGTTTTACATCTTATTCCACGATCTAAAACGCCACCGAATAACGGTGGCGTTGGTGTTTTACCTTTTGACGATTTTACAGAGACAGACAGCCTTAGAACGTCGTCCAGTCGCCGTCGTTGCCCTTATTTTTCGCCGCCGCAGGCGCTAAAGACAGCGTTGGCGTACGCGTTGGTGCCGATGCATAAGACGCGGTTTTGCCGTTGCCATATGACTGCAACTTAAACGCGCTTACCGCTTCCGCCAGCACAGAGGCCTGTGATTGCAGAGACAGCGCCGCAGAGGCCGACTCTTCAACCAGAGCCGCATTCTGCTGGGTCGTGGTATCAATCTGTCCCACTGCCAGATTCATCTGGTTAATCCCATCGCTCTGTTCACGGCTGGCCTGCGAGATTTCGCTGATGATCTCATTCACATCCCGCACATAGCCCGTTAATCCGCTCATCGTTTCTTCAGCGGTATCCACCAGCGACATGCCTTCCTGAATTTTGCTCACAGAGTCATCGATCAAATCCTTGATCTCACGCGCGGCGGTCGCACTGCGCTGTGCCAGAGAACGGACTTCCCCCGCCACCACAGCAAAACCACGCCCTTGCTCGCCCGCCCGCGCGGCTTCAACCGCGGCGTTCAGCGCCAGAATATTGGTCTGGAACGCAATGCCGTCAATCACGCCAATGATTTCCGCCATACGCTGGGATGAATCGCGAATGCCGCGCATTTTCTGCGTCACGGAAACCATAACGTCGCCGCTTTGCTTAGCCGCACCAGAGGCCTTATTCGCGATGTCGGTTGCCTGCTGGGTGTTTTCCGCCGTGTTCTTGATGGTAGACGTCAGCTGTTCCATCGACGCCGCCGTTTCTTCCAGCGAGCTGGCCTGCTCTTCGGTACGCGATGACAAATCCTGATTACCTGCGGCAATTTGCGAGGCCGCCGTCGAGATCGTTTCCGCCCCATCACGCACCTGCCCGACAATCGTGCTCAGGCTGGTGTTCATGTGATCCAACGATTGCAGCAGCAATCCGGTTTCATCTTTGCTGGTAACAGTGATACGTGAGGTCAGGTCGCCCTGTGCCACTCTGTCTGCCACTTGCAAAGCCTGCTGAATCGGTCGGGTTACGCTACGCGTAATTGACCAGGCAATCAGCGCACCAAGCACGGCACTCAGCGCTAGAATGAGCAGTAGAATAATGCGGGTGTCGCTGTACACCTCAGCCATGGCTTCAACAGAGGTATCCATCGCATCATCCTGATAGTTAACCAATTGTCTTACCGCATCACGGTACTGACGTTGGACAACATTCAGGTTGTTGTTGAACTCCTCAATCGCCGCTTCCCGATTGCCAGCGACCACTTCGCTGATAATTTTGTCACCGGATTTCAAAAATTCGGCACGGATCGCGCGGATAGCACGCAGCTGAGAGATTGAACGCTCTTCAACCGTCTGGCTGTCCAGCTTATCCAGCAAGCGGCCAATCTCCTGGCGGAATCCATTCACCCGATCGACGTTTTCCTTGATTTTATCCTCACCTGAAACCAGCATCAGCCGCTGATACGCCACCAGGATGCTGTTTACATTATCGATAAGGCTATTTGAATCAACCGTTTGTGGATAAACCTCTTTCACAATGCCTCTGGCGCCATCCTGGAAACCGGATAGCTTGGACAGGGAAAATATACTCACGACAAACAACATCAAAATCAGGACAGCAAACCCAGCCCCCAGTCGATAGCCGATACGCCAATTCGCTAAATTCATGTCTCACTCCTTTTAGATAATGCATAGCAATGTCAATTGCGCACATGTCGCAGATTGATGGAACCACAGGGCGGAGAATGGTTGGCGATCCGAAAGCGAACAGGCCTTCTGACGCGCCAGAGATACCTTGAGGTAGGCATTTTACGCACGCTCTCAGCATGAGAGGCGCTATCAAAAATCAAATAGTTTCCCTCGGGTGTTGAGGTGCAAAAGTGGAAATAAATCTAACAGTGCTACAAATACAACGGATAAGACCGCAGAGACGTTATTGAGGTGATAATAATGGTCTTCCCTCTCCGCACTCATGCAGACATGGCCGCTCCTGTGTTATCCATCTTATCGGCACACCACCCATGATCTTTACCATTTGATCGTTTAAATCATTCAAAAGTAAATAATAAATAGCCCATGACTATCAAATAGTAAATTTCGATCGGAAAAAGCACATATTAATCTACGAGCCATTAACAGAAATAACGCCCCAATTACATAAAAGGATAGTCAGATATAGTTGATATTAAAAATAAAGAGATGGGAATATTTCTTAGTAAAGGATAACAAGCTGAATAAGCAGGGGAAAAAATGTATTTACGCTACGTAGCATATGAAAAGAATCAGGGAGTCTGTCGCCCCCCTGTGGGAATAGGTGCTACGTTACAACGCCGTCAAATGATGGCAATCATTTACTCTTTGCTTGCCAGCGCCAAAGACAGCGTGGGTGTGCTCATCGACATCGGTGCATAAGACCCAGCGTTGCTACTGCCGTATGACTGTATTTTAAATGCACTCACCGCTTCCGCCAGAACGGAGGCCTGTGCTTGCAGAGACAGCGCCGCAGAGGCTGATTCTTCAACCAGAGCCGCATTCTGCTGGGTCGTGGTATCAATCTGTCCAATCGCCAGATTCATCTGGTTAATCCCGTCACTCTGTTCACGGCTGGCCTGAGAAATTTCGCTGATAATGCCGTGTACGTCCTTCACGTGGGCCGTTAATCCGCCCATCGTTTCTTCAGCGGTATCAACCAATTCCATGCCTTCACGAATTTTGCTCACAGAATCGTCGATCAAATCCTTAATCTCCCGCGCGGCGGTCGCACTGCGCTGTGCCAGAGAACGGACTTCCCCCGCCACCACCGCAAAACCACGTCCTTGCTCACCCGCACGCGCGGCTTCAACGGCAGCATTCAGCGCCAGAATATTGGTCTGGAAAGCGATACCATCAATCACACCGATGATTTCCGCCATACGCTGGGATGAATCACGAATGCCGCGCATTTTTTGCGTCACGGAAAGCATGACATCACCGCTTTGTTCCGCCGCACCGGTCGCCTTATTGGCAATCTCCGTTGCCTGCTGGGTATTTTCCGCGGTGTTTTTAATGGTGGATGCTAGTTGCTCCATTGAGGCAGCGGTTTCTTCCAGCGAACTGGCCTGCTCTTCAGTACGCGATGACAGATCCTGATTACCGGCCGTGATTTGTGACGCCGCTGTCGAGATCGTTTCCGCGCCATCACGCACCTGGCCGACAATCGTGCTCAGGCTGGTGTTCATGCGATCCAACGCTTGCAGCAGCAATCCGGTTTCATCCTTGCTGGTCACCGTGATGCGTGAAGTCAGATCGCCCTGCGCCACTCTGTCTGCCACTTGCAAAGCCTGCTCTATTGGACGGGTTACACTGCGCGTGATCGCCCAGGCAATCAGTGCCCCAAATACGGCACCCAGCGCCAAAATAAGCAGCAAAATCATGCGGGTGTTGCTGTATACCTCAGCCATGGTCTCGACAGAGTTATCCATCGCATTATTTTGGTAATTCACCAACTGCTTCACCGAGTCACGGTAATTGCGCTGAATGACGTTCAGGGTGTTATTGAATTCTGCGACGGCGACGTCGTTATTACCCGCCAGCGCATCACTGATAATTTTATCGCCAGACTTGATGAACTCGGCACGAAATCCGCGGACAACCCCCACTTGTTTACGGGCAAGCTCGCCTGACGCATTGTTTTCCAGATTGTCGAGAAGACGACTAATTTCCTTGCGGTACGCCATAATCCGATCGACATATCCCTGACGCTGTTCCTGACCGGATACCAGCATCATCTGCAAATAAGCGACAAAATGCCCATTCACGTTATCGATGAGGTCATTCGCATCTACCGTTTGCGGATAAACCTCTTTGACGATATCTCTGGCACCATCCTGAAAAGAGGACAGTTTAGACAAAGAAAAAATACTCACGGTAAATAACATCAGAATCAAGATGGCAAATCCGCCACCTAATCGATAGCCAATACGCCAATTCGCTAAACTCATGTCTCACTCCTTTTAGGTAATACATAATAATGACTACTGCGCACAGCTATCGTCTAATGACGCCGCAGAGTGGGGAATAATCGTTTTTTTCGGGAAATTAAATATGCTTTATGAGTATTTTAAATATACCCATAAGAGAGTAATTGCAGGTGCACTTTCAACATAAGTAAAACATTAAAAAATACAAACAACCTCGCTCTATTGATAAATTCAGAGCCGCTTCCATGCCGTTTACCTTATCGGCACAAGATTTATTAGCTTTATGACTGAGTCATTTAAATATTTCAAATATGAAATTTTAATCCGACGAAAAAACATTCATGCTCGATGAATAGCCTACTTACTGATGCAGATAAACAAGGGGGAGGGTTTATTAAAGGAAGGGTAAATAGACTTAAAATAATTCAATGCTCAGGACAATACATTAATGTGAAAACGCCTCCCGATGCATTTTTAGTTTCCCCTCTGCATCGGGAAAATTTGGTGGTCTAAGGTCATTTCAGTTCGATAATGCAGTTACCACCAGAGATCGCTTAGCGACACTTAACTCCGTAGACGCAAGATGTACACTCTTCACGATCTCATCAAAACAGCGCCCGCTGAATTGAAAGCTAATCACTTACTGAACTGCAAAATATAGTGGTTAGGACAAGAAGCCAAATCCATCTCGATCACCTTAAATCCAGCCGCCTCTATTTCCGTCACTACCTGCGGCGGCGATACCTGCGCCTGCTCATGTTTTAAATCGACAAACATAGCGCGCGTGCGCGCCTCAAACTGCTGGTACAACTGCGCTAAAAATGCCTGACGATCGCGAATAAAGCGATAAACATTTGCCAGAAAGACCACATCCAGCCCTGCCGGTAACTGCGGATTACCGTGTTGGCTAGGCTGAATCGCGATATTAGTGAACACTTCTTGCGCAAAACGGCGTTCCATATAGGCCAGCATATTGGGTTCAGTGTCGAGGGCATACACTTTCCCCTGCGGCACGCGTTCAGCAAACAGTTGTGAAAAATAGCCGGTTCCCGCACCAATGTCGGCAATCACCGTATCCGGCTGTAACGCGAGCTTATCCAGAATACGTGAGGTACGCTGCCATTCTTCGCGGTTTTCAGCGTCGAAAATCTGGCTCAAGCGTTCAGCCTCAGAAAAACTAATCGGTTCGGGTTTAATCATTTCTCAGTTTCCACAATTGCTCACGACCAACGCGCCTCTTGCGATTAAGGGGCGAGCTGGCCTGATAAAGCATGATGTATGTTGTTCGGTATGCTAGTAACGCAGCGAACTCAGTAAAGCTCCAGATGGAGGCGACCTTGCTGTGTCAGCGTCGACCACAACCTCTCGGCCGTTAACCCTTCGCGCGTACAGACCTCTGTAAGAGCTTCCTCAACTGCGCTTTCTAAATGTTGCCGGTTACCACAGAGATAGATGTGCGCCCCACGACGCAGCATATCGCCAATATACTCCGCCTGCTCAAGGATGGCATGTTGCACATAGTATTTACTGGCACTGTCGCGTGAAAACGCGGTGAACATTTTTCCCAACACGCCGCGTTCGCACAGTGACTCCAGTTCATCCTGGTACAGGAAATCCCCTTCACGATGTTTTTCGCCAAAGATCAGACAGGTTTCGCGTGAGGTTTCCAGTGTGGCCTGCTCACACAGCAGTGCGAGCAGCGGCGCGATTCCGGTACCAGTACCAATCATCAGTACTGGGGTGCTGATGTCCGGCGGTAACCAGAAACCAGGGTTCGCACGGCTGAAAATACGCATCTGCTGGTGCTCACCCAACAGCCAGCCAGTCGCAACCCCTTTGCGCCTACGGCCGCCACGTTCGTAGCATACTTCTCGTACACATAAATCCACCCGCTGCTCATCAGCGCACGAGACAATCGAGTAGGCGCGCGGCATGCAGGGTGAGAGGATCCCCGCCAACGCTTCCAGCGATACGACTTCTGGCGTGCAAAAATCCGTCAGTACATCCAACAAATCGGCACCGTACAAGTACGCTTCCAGCGCCTTGCGCTGGCTGATTTTCAGCATTCCTTTCAGCTCGTCGTTAGCAGACAGTCGCGCCAGTTCACGCAGCACAGTTTTGCTAATCTGGCGCAGTTCTTTGTCGCGTAGCGCCTCAGCCGCATCGGCACAGTCAAACCATGCGGCCAGCTGCGACAACAATGCAGGATCATTTTCCGGCTGCAAATAGAGCGTATCGCCGGCGCGATAGCGAATACCACTGTCGGCAATACTCAGCCGCACATGCCAGGCGTACGGTGCATCAATATTCAGGCGACGACGTTCCAACACGCGGGCGCTAAACGCATTGTCTTCGCCATAAGCGGTAACTTGCAGTAGCAGATCGCGCCCGGCCTGCTCATCACCGTGCAATACTTTCTCCACCACCGACAACCAGTTACTAAAGAAGCCTTGATAGTTGGCATCCGCATCAACACGATTAATAATGGCACGCGCACCACGTGCCGCCAGCGTCGAATCCAGCAGTTTACTGAAGCCGCAGAAGCGCGGATAAGCGGTATCGCCGAGGCCAAAAATAGCGTAACACAAGGTATCGACAGAGGAATAATGGTCGAGTTGTTCGAGGAAACGTTCAGCATTAGCGGGCGGTTCGCCATCGCCAAAGGAACTGGAAACAATCAGCAGAACATCACGTTCGCCCGGTTGTTCCTGCAGAACGTCATTCAGTTCCATCACCTGTGGGCGGAAGGGTTGCAAGGCTCCTTGCTCGCCCAGGCTTATGGCCAGCGCCCGGGCGTTGCCTGATTCCGAACCGTAACCAATCAAGATACGTTCGATGAGATCAGCCATAACTTTTACTTAGCGTAGTAATCGTCATACTGCTCTTTGGAAGCTTCCACAGATTCGAAGTCATCCATCAAATCATTGATCACACGCCGGATACTGATATAGGAATTGATGTTGCCCTGCGCGTCATATAACGGTTGCACCGTCGTGTCAACCACATACAGTACTCCGCCTTTACCGACGTTAGGAATGATGCCTGTCCAGATGTTACCGGCTTTGATGGTATCCCACATATCTTTGTAGATCGCTTTCGGTACAGAAGGATGACGCACGATGCTATGCGGCTGGCCCAGCAATTCCTCACGGCTGTAACCCGTCAGCTTACAGAATAAGTCGTTGACATAGGTAATGGTGCCTTGCAGGTCGGTGGTGGAGATGACCATTACGTTGTCAAGCGCCGCGAGAAGTTTGGTGGAATCGAGACTCTGGCTCATAGTGTATTTCCTTGTAGTAGGTCTAGTGATGAAACTTAGCGCAGGAGAAGCAAGCTAATCGTTACAAGAATAGTAATAAGACGCATTTCACGTAGAATTTATAATAAGTTTCACTTTAAATACAACTTAAATATCTATCGTGATTTTTCGTTGTGTACGAAAAGTCAGGTAAAGAAGAAAGTGGCTGAGACGAATCAACAGAAAAAAGGTTCATGATGGTCATGAACCTTTTTTATACCCATGACAGGAGCGGTCAACCGACCCTTAAACGATCGGCATTAGACCACAACCCCTAAGCCATCAGGAATGAAACATTACTGGGTTTCACGCAGACGTTGTGCTGCCTGAACCATATTCGCCAGAGCCTGACGCGTTTCAGGCCAGCCACGGGTTTTCAGACCGCAGTCCGGGTTCACCCACAGGCGTTCAGCGGGGATACGCTGCGCCGCTTTCTTCAGCAGGGCTTCCATCCATTCCACGCTCGGTACGTTCGGGGAGTGGATATCATAAACGCCTGGGCCGATTTCATTCGGGTACTCGAACTCTTCAAACGACTCCAGCAATTCCATATCGGAGCGCGAGGTTTCAATCGTAATCACGTCAGCATCAAGCGCGGCGATAGAGTCCATGATGTCGTTGAACTCGCAATAACACATGTGGGTATGGATTTGCGTATCATCTTTCGCCACCGCGGCGTTCAGGCGGAAAGCATCCACTGCCCAGGCCAAATAAGCATCCCAGTCAGAGCGGTGCAGCGGCAGACCTTCACGCAGCGCCGGTTCGTCAATCTGGATGATACCAATGCCTGCGGCTTCCAAATCTGCCACTTCATCACGCAGCGCCAGTGCAATCTGCTTAGCAATGGTTTCACGCGTAACGTCTTCACGCGGGAAAGACCAGCATAGGATCGTCACCGGACCTGTCAGCATGCCTTTCATTGGCTTGTCGGTCAGAGACTGTGCGTATTTCGCCCACTCAACGGTGATCGCTTCAGGACGACTCACATCACCAATGATGACTGGCGGTTTCACACAGCGAGAACCGTAGCTCTGCACCCAACCGTTCTGGGTAAAGACGAACCCATCCAGATGCTCACCGAAGTACTCCACCATGTCGTTACGCTCAGCTTCACCGTGCACCAGCACGTCCAGCCCCAGACGCTCTTGCTCAGCCACGGCCTGCTTGATGTGCTCGGAAATGCCGGTGCGATAGTTATTGCCATCCAGACGACCCTGTTTGAAGTCCAGACGCAGGCCACGGATTTCGGTGGTTTGCGGGAAAGAACCAATCGTAGTCGTCGGCCATGCTGGCAGATTAAAGCGCTCGCGCTGAGCATCAGCACGAACCGAATACACGTTCTGACGCTGGCTGTCCTGCGCGGTAATCGCCGCCAGACGCTGTGTCACAGCCGCGTTATTCACACGCGTCGAGGTACGGCGAGCGCGAATCGGCGCGCTGTAGGCTTCCAGTGCCTGCCCGTTGCCGCTGTTCAGTGCCTGAGACAGCAGTGACAACTCCGCGCATTTCTGGATGGCAAAGGCAAACCAGCTCTTCACTTCATCATCCAGACGCACTTCCACGCTTAGATCGATAGGGCTATGCAGCAGTGAACATGAGCTGCCCAACCACAGATCGCGCGTCCCCACCAGCGGTTGCAAGCGCTCGAACCAGCTGCTCAGGTCAGCACGCCATACGTTACGACCGTTAATCACACCCAGAGACAGGACCCAGTTAGCAGGCAGTTGGGCGCTCAACGTCGCGGCATCATCCTTACCGTGAACCAGATCGATATGCAGCCCCTGAACTGGCAGCGCTTTGATCGTTTCCAGATTCTGGCTAACGCTATCGAAATAGGTTGTCAGCAGCAGTTTCACCTGACCTTGCAGTGCATTGTAAGCGGGTTTAAATGCGGCCAGCCATTCTTGCGGCAGTTCCAGCGCCAAGGCAGGTTCATCAATCTGCACCCACTCAATACCGCGCTTCGCCAGCTCAGCCAACACCTGCTGGTAAACCGGCAGAATGTCCTGCAGCAGCGACAGACGGTCAAACTGCTCGCCTTTCACTTTGCCCAGCCACAGGTAGGTAACCGGACCTAACAGAACAGGCTTCACGTTATGGCCCAGTGCCAGTGCTTCATCAACTTCATCCAGCAGCTGTGTCCAGGTCAGCTTGAACTGCTGCCCTTTGGTGAATTCCGGCACCATATAGTGATAGTTAGTGTTAAACCACTTGGTCATTTCTGCCGCCGCGGCAGGTTTACCGGTTGGCGCACGTCCGCGGCCAATACGGAACAGCGTATCCAGATCGACCGAGCCGTCTTCATTTTGATGGCGTGCAGGTACGTTACCCAGCAGCAGACTCGTCGTCAGCACATGGTCGTACCAGGCAAAATCACCCACTGGCAGCAGATCAACGCCAGCATCCTTCTGTTGTTGCCAATGACGCGCACGTAGCTCGCGGCCAACGGTCAGCAACTCCTCCTGTGTCGCGTTACCTGCCCAGTAGCTTTCCTGCGCTTTTTTCAGTTCACGGCGTAATCCAACGCGCGGAAAACCCAGTGTGTGATTCACAATCGCCATCGTTAATTCCTCATTTAGCCGTCCAGATGTTTACACATCCATAATCCGCAGGTAGTGTAGTAAGCACAAGCGCAATTTATTCACTGTCACTGTGAAGGACTCTCATGATCGAATTCAAACACCTGCGAACGCTGCAAGCACTGCGCAATACCGGATCGTTAGCCGCCGCTGCCTCTGCACTTCACCAAACTCAATCGGCGTTATCCCACCAGTTCAGCGATCTGGAACAGCGCCTTGGGTTCAGGCTATTCGTGCGTAAAAGCCAGCCGTTGCGCTTTACGCCTCAGGGAGAAATTCTGTTGCAGCTGGCAGAGCAGGTGTTACCGCAAATCCAGCAGGCGTTGCAGTCGTGCCATGAACCGCACCAAACCACGCTGCGCCTGGCCATTGAGTGTCATAGCTGTATTCAGTGGCTGACGCCTGCGCTAGATGAGTTCCATCAGCACTGGCCGCAGGTTGCGATGGACTTTAAATCGGGCGTAACGTTCGATCCTCAGCCAGCACTGCAACAAGGCGAGCTGGATCTGGTCATGACCTCCGACATCATGCCGCGCAGTGGACTGCACTATTCGCCTCTGTTTGATTTTGAAGTCAGGCTAGTGCTGGCTCCTGAGCATCCGCTGGCAGGAAAAGAGAAGATCGAACCGGAGGATTTCACCGCCGAGACCCTGATGATTTATCCGGTACAGCGGCAACGGCTGGACGTCTGGCGTCACTTTTTGCAACCGGCGGGCGTCAGCCCTGCACTGAAAAGCGTGGACAATACGCTGTTGCTGATTCAGATGGTCGCCGCCCGCATGGGCATCGCCGCGCTACCGCACTGGGTGGTGGAAAGTTTCGAGCGTCAGGGGCTGATTGTGACTAAATCGCTGAGTGACGGGCTGTGGAGCCGGTTGTACGCCGCCGTCCGTGACGGAGAGCAGCGCCAACCGGTGATTGATGCGTTTATTCGTTCGGCACGTCAGCACGCTTGTGAGCACTTACCTTTTGTAAAGGACGCTTCACGACCCAACGCTGGTGTACCCACAGTGAGGACGTAATAATTATCGTCCCCACGATAAAGCTCAGCCAGTCTGGCGTTTTATGCCAGATAGCGAAGTTGACCAGTAGACCCGTCGGCACGTGGAAGTTGTTCATTATGCTAAGCGTTCCGGCATCGACCTGAGTTGCGCCGTAGTTCCACATAAAATAGCCCAGGCCAGAAGCGCCAATCCCCAACCAGACCAGCACGCCCCACTGCAAGGTTGTAGTGGGTAATTTATCCAGATTACCGAAGAGCAGCCACGCGGCTATCGTCACGATCGCCGCCCCCAGATAAAACCAGGAAAACGCACAGTGCTGCGGCACCGGATAGAGCTCCATCAGGCGCTTATAACCCACCTGACCCGCGGCAAAACACACGTTCGCCGCCTGCACCAGCAGGAATCCCCACCAGAAATGTTCACTCACGCCGTGATAGTGGATCACCGCCGCCCCGAATACTGCCAGCAGTGCGCTCATTACGTAACCCCAGCGCAGGCGCTGTCGGGCAAGCAGATCGTAGATCAGCGTCACGTACAGCGGCGTCATCACCGTGAAGAGTAAGAACTCAGGTACGGTCAGGTACAGGTAAGCCTGGAATACGAACAGGTACATGATACCCAGTTGGCAAGCACCCACTAACATATACAAGAAAATGACGCGCGGCGTGTAACCCCGAAGGCGTAAGAATGGCAAAAACACCACAGCTGCGGCCGTCAGACGGAACATCGCAGAAAACCAGCTATCAACCTGACCCGCCAGATATTCGCCAATCAGGCTGAATGAAAATGCCCACAAAATAGTGGTGATAGTAAGTAATGGCACAACAACATCCGCTTAGGAAAAAGTATCGCCATTGTAACGGAGATGACTGAATGAATTTCAGTCAATGTGGTTTACATGAGAGTGAATAATGGACAAATGAAAGCATCAGATACTCATACATTTATCTTCTGAGAGTAAACCGCTATTACCTTGATATTTATAAGGCATTGAACACTGATTTTAAAATGGTCATTAATTACAATGATATCGGCCATTTTGATGGAATCAGTCAATTAGCATAAAGCGAATTGACCAAAGAAAATCCACCCACCATACAGCGTGACACACAGTATCCCAGCCGTGTAGTAGACTGTTTTATAGCGATTTTTCATGTAAATATTGCGTGCCAAGGCAATTAATAAGGGCGTTAGTAAAAATAAAGCCGCCACACCCGCCTGTAAGGTACGGTTACTGAGAGACTGATGGGGAATGCTACAGATAGAGTCTCCCGACTCCATCATCCAGTCGTATTTGTTGATCGAGAGTAAGCCCATCGCAAAATAGGCGAATACGACATACCCCGCCATAGAGATAGCATCGACGATCTTTTCCTTGCTTATATTCATTCAGGTATTCAGTCCCAGCAGTTTTCTTACATGGTTTCTAATCTGTAGTAACCGAACGCCATAAGAAATGTAGTCGAATTCTATAGAACCACGTTCCGGCCTAGCGTCGATAAAATGAATAAACTCACTCAGCTTTCTTTGTATACCCCGGTTGTAACGAATTCCCGCCATCATGTACTGTTCATCAGTCAAGTAAAGTGCTGCTACACTCGGATAATCATAGAGAATCATATCTCTTAGGTGCTGTGCGACAAGCCAGAGGTTAAAATCATCCTCCATCAGGCAAGTTGCTAATTCAAGCTGATCTCTCGTTGTCAAAATATCAGGGTCTAATCCCAACGTTCTAGCGGCAACCTGAATTTGCATAGCAACAGAGCCAAAAGAGGTTTTATTTTCGGGAGACGACTTTAGTCCCAGAAACCTTTTTATCTCAAACACCTGAAACTTATATTCTTCTGGCATTCCGCCTGACTCAATCCAGGCAACACCACCGAGCAACTAAGGAAGAATGCCAGCCTGATTAGCATACTTTATTATTCTTTCTTTGTTGTACTGAATATAGGCATCTTTATATGCGTTTAAGTAATACCCTCCACTCTTCCTTTCAGGATTACTTTTGCCAAACTTCCAGAAAATAACGTCAATCTCATCCCATTTTCTAAATCTAATCTTAGAAATATCACAAAATTTATTTCGTACGATATTATCATCTGCCATAACCGTACCCTTTATATTAGTACACTTGCTCTTCCCATAAACTGTAACCACCCGTTCCTGCGATATGGTGTTGCCAATCGATGCTTTGATACGCAACAGATATCATTTCTTCTGGCTGGTTCTCTGCATGGGTCAAAGCATGTGGATAGGAAACAGCGATGTTCCTTATCACTGCCCCAATGAGTTTGACAGAATAATATTTCTCCTGTGTGCCAGTCTGCGCCGTACGGTAAAAGTCGAACAAAAGTTCGAGTTTTTCGTTGTTTGAGATGGCATTTCCCAAAAGCGGAGAGGACTTATCGATAGGCTTACAAAACGTTATAGGTTGATGATTAATATTTTGGTTTCGGCTGATAGCGTGATCAAATTGCAACACAAAAATTTGGTCTTTATGTCCTATCTGATACTTATTCCCAATCGAGTCAACAGTGCCACACTCAGCAGAGATTTTCCCCTGCTGATTACCCGTTAACGTTAAGTAAATATTATTCGCCATATAAAATCCTTTTATCTAACTTAGTCCATGAGATCATAAAAATAAATATCATTATAAGTAACATAACTACGTTATCCGTCCACGTAGGAAAATCGTATTAACGTGAATAAAACCAACTCATAGCATGATATTTATCATTATAAAATACAAAAATTAATTTTTGATTATAGTTTCATTGATATAATCAATACAATGGTTGAGTCTTATAATGCAAATAATAATAGTATTATTAGATATAAATAGTTAGGGAAGCATTGAGGGGATAATTTGGCTCTTCGTGTTAATATATATCATCAATATGCAGACCATCAACGCAGCAACAACGATCCCAAAGTATGGGATCGTTGATAACGTAATTAGGACTTTCGTCTATCCACCAAAATACTTAGAGATGGAAAAATAATTAAATCTGCCATCTAAACCAGGCAAAGAACACATTACCGTTATTGTATGTTCCGGGAATGTAAGTCGCCTGGAAAGAGAGCTTGCTGTAACTTATTGATGCCATAGGCAACAAGACTGGAATCGGAATGTAATTCCAGTTATCACGCATCGTTACGCCAGCCGTAAAACCCAGACCCAATTGAAAATCCTGATCGCTGGTTGGTCGCCAGCGCTTTTCATAGCCGTAGCCACCGATAGGCTCCCATTTGTTATAGGAGTCTTTGAACGCCATGATATAGAGCCCGTGCCAATCCCCATCTTTATCCAGACGGGAAACGCCATAGCCCGCACCCCATGGCCTTTCATTATATCTGTCGGTCTTTTCTTTATCGTACGTCCAGCGGTTATGCCAGGTGATCGTCGGGATATAAATATCGTGGCTCTGCGGCGAATTCCAGGTCGTAGACAGATTATTTTTACTTCTCTGCCACCAGCTTTCATCCTGCTTATCCGACGCCGACTCACTGGAATCAACCGCGGCAGGTGCGAGATTTGCCGTGCTACTCGTATTATTTATCCCTACATTATTTATGCTTTCTGCTGCGTAGCTTAAAAAAGGAACAATGGGTAGTGTAATCAAACTTAACGTGATTAAAATTCGCTTAAAATACATATAAGGTTCTCTGTAACAGCGTCACGATTCCATTCAAACAAAGGTGATCCAAACAAAACTGTTTTGGTTGTTACCAAAATATATAGTTCAGTTTACGTAATCTGCCCATATAGATGGGAAACTAAAGCAGCCTATTATGAAGGGATAAAGAGCAACTGTACTTAAATAGATAGTGGGTTCAGAGGTGCTTTCAGATGTTTCTTAGCCGAAATAACAAAAAACCACCTTATTTATCGGTGGCTTATATTCTGATTGGGACACGTTCCAGATAGATAAACAGAACGGTGAATCGTCTACGCAGTGGGATTAGATACCATCGCCATATTCGAAGCCGCGATTGATCCCGTTGAAATACTGGTCCATATCCATAGCAGGTTTATCACTTTCCGGGCGGCCGACGATACGAGCAGGAACACCAGCTGCCGTCGTATGTGGAGGCACCGATTGCAACACGACAGAACCAGCGCCAATTTTCGCGCCACAGCCAACCTCAATATTTCCCAGAATTTTCGCGCCAGCGCCAATCATCACGCCTTCGCGAATTTTAGGGTGACGATCGCCGCTCGTTTTACCCGTACCGCCCAGCGTCACGGATTGCAGAATGGAAACGTCGTTTTCAACGACAGCCGTTTCGCCGATCACAATGCCCGTCGCGTGATCGAGCATGATCCCGCAGCCGATTCTCGCCGCTGGGTGAATATCGACACCGAAAGAAACCGAGATCTGATTCTGGAAATAGACCGCCAGCGCTTTACGATCCTGCGACCAAAGCCAGTGGCCAATGCGGTAAGCCTGTAATGCATGAAACCCTTTCAGGTAGAGCAGCGGCGTAGAATATTTATCCACCGCCGGGTCGCGCAGGCAGACGGCCTGAATATCACGCGCGGCAGAAACGATCATCTGCGGATCGGCGCGGTAGGCTTCTTCCACGACTTCACGAATGGCGATCGCGGGCATGATCGCATTCGCCAGCTTGTTCGCCAGCATGTAGCTCAATGCGCTGCCCAGATTCTCGTGCTTCAGCAATGTGGCATGAAAAAAGCTGGCCAGCATCGGTTCACAGTCCGCGAGACTGCGCGCTTCTGCCTTGATATTGGTCCAGACCAGTTCCAGTTCTTCTGTCGACATTGCCTTACTCTCCGAACACCACAACGTATATCTGTTCTCAAACAGTGGGCTTATTAGCACCACCGCTCGTATACAAGAAAATGAAGATACTATGAGCCTCCCAGATTAGGAAGCTCAGCATATACTCGTCATACTTCAAGTTTCATGTACGTTGGCTGCGTTCACTCACCCGAATCACTTACCTGAGTAAGCTCATCGGGATTCCTTCCCTTGCCGCCTGCCTGAAACTCGAATTATTTAGAATATGGAACGACGTGTTTTATAACTTGGCGGTTTCGTCTTTACGCGTGCGCCCCAATAGGCTCAGCGCCGCCTCTCGGGCGTCTTTCCCACAATACAGCACCTGCCAGAGTTGCTCAGTAATCGGCATTTCAACGCCGTAGCGCTGCGCTAATGCCAGCACCTCTTTCGTATTGCGATACCCTTCAACAACCTGACCAATGCTATCCTGCGCGCTCTGTACATCCATTCCCTGCCCCAGCATCATGCCGAAGCGCCGGTTACGGGACTGATTATCAGTACAGGTCAACACCAGATCGCCAAGCCCTGCCATCCCCATGAAGGTGGTAGGATCGGCACCCAGCGCTGCGCCAAGTCGAGTCATTTCCGCCAGACCGCGGGTGATCAATGCGGTACGCGCATTAGCGCCAAACCCAATGCCGTCAGACATCCCGGCACCAATAGCAATGACGTTTTTCACCGCGCCGCCCAACTGCACGCCGATAAAATCGGGGTTGCTGTAAACGCGGAAGCTCTTCCCACAATGCAGCAGCCGTTGCAGGTCGTCAGCGAATTCACTGTCCGTTGATGCCAGCGCAATCGCCGTCGGCATACCCGCCGCTAATTCTTTGGCGAATGTCGGGCCGGACACCACCGCAAGCGGAATAGTTTCGCCCAACGCTTCGCGTGCGACATCTTGCAACAAGCGTCCCGTTTCCGCTTCCAGCCCTTTGGTCGCCCACACGATACGCGCATCGGCACGCAAGTGAGGTTTCAATTGACGCAGGACATCACCGAACACATGGCTCGGCACAACGACCAGCACGTTTCTGCTGGCAGCAAGCGCCTGCGCGAGGTTGGTTTCCAGCTGTAGCGAATCGGGGAAAGGCACATCCGGCAGGAATGCCTGATTACAGCGAGCGGCCTGTAACGCCTGAATGTGCACAGGGTTGTGACCCCATAGCACGACTCGATGGCCATTACGCGCCAGCGTAATGGCCAACGCGGTGCCGTACGAACCGGCACCGATGACGGTCATTGAAGCGTCAGACGCGTTCATCAGGCATCCTGATGCTGCGCAGCGCCTTCACCTTCGGTCTGCTGCTGCAGGTAATTCATGAACAGCGCATCAAAGTTAACCGGTGCCAGGTTCAGTTGCGGGAAGGTACCGCGAGAAACCAGGCTGGTGATGCACTCACGCGCGTAAGGGAACAGAATGTTCGGGCAGTACGCGCCCAGGCAGTGCGCCAGTTGAGTTCCTTCGATACCGCCAACGGTAAAGATACCACCTTGCTGAACTTCACACAGAAATGCAGTTTCTTCACCCAGAGAAGCCGTTACGGTCACACGCAGTACGACTTCATAGATATCATCAGCCAGTTGGCTAGAGGCCGTATCCAGATCCAGTTTTACTTCCGGCTGCCATTCCTGCTGGAACACCTGAGGCGCATTCGGCGCTTCAAAAGAGATATCTTTGGTGTAGATACGCTGGATTTGGAAAGCCATTTCTGTGTTGTTTTGTTCAGACATGTTAAGTAATACCCTTTTGTTAGATTCTCTTGACGTCTTCCGTCGTCATAAGTGGGCGGACGTCAGCACATTTCTGTCATTGTCATACTGCAATCACTGTAGTTGCAATAACGGTAGTACTGCAATCAGCCTGTCGGTTATCCTGCAAAATCGCCGCCATTTTCGCTGTGTATGATTGATACACCTGGCACGATGCGGATAGTTTTACCACAAACTGTTTTATTTGCCGCGGACTAAAGGCAGATTCTCACCGCTCCAGCCAGCCAGACCGTCTTTCAGTACCTGCACACGCTCAAAACCGGCTTTGTGCAAATTCTCGGCTGCTTCGCGTGAAGAGAGACCGTTGGCGCATACCACAATAATCGGCTGCGACTTATGTTTTTCAAGTTCACCTACGCTGCCGTTCTTGATGTCGTTCGGCAACAGGTTAAATGCGCTGGCAATATGGCCACGGCGATAGTCGTCACGGTTACGGATATCAACGACGACAGCTTCTTCTTTATTAATCAGTCGGATCGCTTCACCGCGAACCACTTCTTTCACGTTCGACAGTTTACTCTTCACAGTAAGCACAATGACCGCAACCAACAGTGCAACCCAGGAAATGCTCAAAATAGGGTGCTTGCTAATGAATGGCATAATCTCTTGCATGGGGTGTAACGACTCCCGGATCAGTTAAGCAACAAAAATATAAGGTTCCTGAGTATACCTGCGCGATACGGCAATTACAGCCAGTAAGCCAATATAGCGTATCGAATCTGCGGCGAGCTTTCCATTTATCTATATATTGATGCGCGCAGACGCCCACCTTTGTGCCATGCTTGTCACGTCTGGAAATAGAAATCAGACAAGAGACAACTGGTAAGCCGCTGTTCATCGTGGAATAATTCACCGCTATGAGTAAAAACGCGTTATTTGTACAGAGTCGAGTGGCATGTAGCGCCGATCGCCATTTATCCGCATTACAAAGGCTACTCACCCGCTGCGTCAGCGCACTCTGCGTTGGCGTTTTGCTGTTGCCCGCGCTCAGCCAGGCTGAAGATAATCAGGCACAGCTTAAGACCCTGCAACAAGATATCGCCGCGAAAGAAAAAAGCGTTCAAGAACAACAAAAGCAGCGTAGTGCCTTAGTCCAGCAGTTGAAAAAGCAGGAGCAGTCCATCTCTCAGGCCAGTCGTCAACTGCATGAAACGCGCAATACGCTGTCCACGCTCAATAAAGAATTAACCAGCCTCAGCGCCTCTATCGCAAAACTGCAATCTCAGCAGGATAAGCAACAAACGCTACTTTCCCGTCAGCTTGACGCTGCCTTCCGGCAAGGTCAGCACAGCGCACTGCAATTAATGCTGAGCGGAGAAGAAAGTCAGCGCAGCGAGCGCATCCTCGCCTACTTCGGCTACCTGAATGAAGCGCGGCAGAAATCTATCCACGAATTGCAGCAAACGCGCGTGGAGCTGGCTGACCAAAAGCGTCAGTTGGAACAAAAACAGGCACAGCAAAAAACGCTGCTGGGCGACCAACAGCAACAACAGCAGACGCTGGAGCAGGCACAGTCCGATCGGAAGAAAACGCTGTCGACGCTGGAAAGTTCGCTGGAAAAAGATCGGCAGCAGTTGACGGAACTGCGCCAGAACGAAACCCGGTTGCGCGATCAGATCGCCCGCGCTGAGCGAGAAGCGAAAGCCCGTGCCGAACGGGAAGCACGCGAGGCCGCTAAAGTTCGCGCTAAAGAAGAGCAGGCCAAACGCAGCGGCAGCAGCTACAAACCGACGGAAGGTGAACGCTCACTCATGGCCCGAACCGGCGGTTTAGGGCGACCTTCAGGTCAAGCCATCTGGCCGGTTAATGGACGTATTGAGCATCGTTTCGGTGAACCGTTGCAGGGCGAGCTACGCTGGAAGGGCATGGTGATTACCGCGCCGGAAGGTACGGAAGTGAAAGCGATCGCCGATGGAACCGTACTGATGGCCGACTGGCTACAGGGCTACGGTTTGGTCGTGGTTGTGCAGCATGGTAAAGGTGATATGAGCCTGTACGGTTATAACCAGAGCGCATTGGTTTCGGTTGGCGCTCAAGTCAAGGCAGGCCAACCCATTGCGCTGGTCGGCACCAGCGGTGGGCAGAGTCAGCCTGGACTGTATTTTGAAATCCGTCGCCAGGGTCAGGCGGTCAATCCACAACCTTGGCTGGGAAGGTAGTCTTGTCTTATTTAACCAAAACACCGCTGTTGGCGTTGAGTCTACTCGCACTGTCTCCTTTGGCACTGGCCGGGAAACTGTCCATCGTCATCGATGATTTCGGCTATCGCCCGCATAATGAGAACCAGATTCTGGCGATGCCGACGGCGATTTCCATCGCGGTATTACCCAACGCGCCGTACGCCCGTGAAATGGCGACCAAAGCCCACCAGCAAGGGCGAGAAGTACTGATTCATCTGCCGATGGCACCGATGAGCAAGCAGCCGCTGGAGCGCGATACGTTACGCCCAGACATGAGCAGCGAAGAAATTCAGCGCATTGTCCGCCAATCGGTCAATAACGTGCCTTACGCTGTGGGGTTGAATAACCATATGGGCAGCGCGATGACCGCCAGCCTGCCCGGCATGCAAAAAGTCATGCAGGCACTGAGCGCCTACCAGCTTTATTTCCTCGATAGCATGACCATTGGCAGCAGCCAATCGAGCCAGGCCGCGGCAGGAACAAACGTCAAAGTCATCAAACGCAAAGTCTTTCTGGATGATTCGCAAAACGAAGCCGAGATTCGTAAACAGTTTACCCGCGCGGTGCAAATCGCCCGCCGCAGCGGTTCCGCCATCGCTATCGGGCATCCGCATCCTTCAACTATCCGCGTCTTGCAGCAGATGCTGCCCACGCTGGACGCCGATATTGTCTTAGTCCGCCCTAGCCAGTTGCTGAATGAGCCGACGCGGCAGTATGAACCTCAGCCGCAGCAGCCAACCAAACCGCGTAATCCGTTCCGCGGTATACAACAGTGTCAGGTTAAACAGCCGCCGGAACCGGTGAAGAACGATGTGTTCTTCAAGCTGGTGAGCAGCAGCATTCGGGAAAGCGCACCGGTGATGTTTATCAAGCACCGCTGGCAGACCTGGGTTGCGCCAGCCGAGACCGAAACACACAAACAGCCGTAACACCAAGCGCGCGTTTCCCTTTTGCTATCGCACGAACTCGTCACGACAGGGTTATCTTTCATCCCAATTGAGAATAACCTTGCCCGACTGACCCGAGCGCATGGCATCAAAGCCTTTTTGAAACTCATCAATGCAAAAGCGGTGGGTGATAATCGGTGACAAATCCAGCCCAGACTGAATCAGCGCTGACATCTTGTACCAGGTTTCGAACATTTCCCGTCCGTAGATACCCTTGATAAACAGCCCTTTAAAAATCACCTCTCCCCAGTCAATCGACATCGGTTCGTGCGGAATACCCAGCATGGCGATGCGCCCACCGTGATTCATCGCTTTCAGCATGGCGCGAAAGGCCGATGGCGCACCCGACATCTCCAGACCGATATCAAACCCCTCAGTCATGCCCAGTTCGATCATCACGTCCGCCAGATTTTCCTGCGCCACATTGACGGCACGCGTTGCCCCCATTTTACTGGCAAGATCCAGACGGTACGCATTCACATCGGTAATCACGACATTCCTTGCGCCAACGTGGCGACATACCGCCGCTGCCATCATGCCTATCGGCCCTGCGCCGGCAATCAACACATCTTCACCCACAAGATCAAAGGACAGTGCGGTATGCACCGCGTTGCCGAAGGGATCAAAAATCGCGGCCAGCTCGTCAGAAATATTGTCAGGAATGCGAAACGCGTTGTAGGCGGGAATTACCAGATATTCCGCGAACGAACCAGGACGATTTACCCCGACACCGATAGCATTGCGGCATAAATGACGTCGCCCGGCACGGCAGTTGCGACAGTAGCCACAGGTAATATGCCCTTCGCCAGAGACACGATCGCCAATATGAAAACCGTTAACTTCCTGACCGATAGCAACAATTTCACCAACGTACTCATGCCCGACGACCATCGGAACGGGAATGGTCTTTTGCGACCATTCATCCCAGTTGTAGATATGCACATCCGTTCCGCAGATCGCGCTTTTACGGATTTTAATCATGATGTCGTTATGCCCGAGCTCCGGCGTGGGCGAGTCCACCATCCAGATGCCTTCTTCCGGCCGCAGTTTTGCCAATGCTTTCATGATGGTTTCCTCAGATGATCACACCCAGGCGTTTGCCCACGCGGATAAAAGCCTCGACGGCGAATTCGATTTGCTGCGGCGTATGGGCGGCCGACATTTGGGTGCGAATGCGCGCCTGACCGAGGGGAACAACGGGATAGAAAAAACCGGCGACGTAGACGCCTTCCCGCTGTAGCGCCTGCGCAAAATCCTGTGCCAGCTGCGCCTCGCCCAGCATCACAGGGATAATGGCGTGATCGGCTCCCGCCAGCGTGAACCCTGCGGCTGTCATCTTTTCACGGAACAGACGGGCATTTGCCCACAGACGCTCACGCCGTTCTCCGCCCTGTTCCAGCAGATCCAGCACCCTGAGTGACGCAGTGACAATGGCAGGGGCGAGCGAGTTGGAAAAAAGATAGGGTCGAGAGCGCTGGCGCAGCCAGTCGATCACCTCATGCTTGCCCACCGTATAACCGCCCGATGCGCCACCCAACGCCTTGCCTAGCGTCCCGGTAATGATGTCGACGCGATCCATCACCCCGCCGTATTCATGTGTTCCGCGCCCTTGTTCGCCCACAAATCCTACCGCATGCGAGTCATCCACCATCACTAACGCATCATAGCGATCCGCCAGATCGCAAATTCCCTGCAAATCCGCAATGACGCCATCCATCGAGAAAACGCCGTCGGTAGCGATCATGACGTGTCTTGCCCCTTCCGCTCTGGCCAGTTGCAGTTGCGCTTCCAACTGGCTCATATCGTTATTGGCATAGCGGTAGCGCCGCGCCTTCGATAGCCGAATACCGTCGATGATTGAGGCATGATTGAGTGCATCGGAAATAATCGCATCCTCCGGCCCCATCAGCGTTTCAAACAGCCCACCGTTAGCATCAAAACAGGAGGAATAGAGAATCGCGTCGTCCATTCCCAGAAAATCCGCCAGCTTACGCTCCAGCTCTTTATGGATATCCTGCGTTCCACAGATGAAGCGCACCGACGCCATACCAAAACCGTGGCTATCCAATCCGGCTTTTGCAGCGGCAATCAGCTCGGGGCTGTCCGCCAGACCAAGATAATTATTGGCACAGAAATTGAGCAGACGGTCACTGTCCATCACCTCGATTTCAGCCTGCTGCGCAGAGGTAATGATGCGCTCCTCCTTGAACACCCCTTCGGTGCGTGCAGCCATAATTTGTGTAGTAAGTTGTTGATAAAACACGGCAGGCATAGCGTCACTCTCCCATAAAAAGATTGCGTTATGGTTTTTAAGCTAGCGGATGTCAGCAGAAATGCGGGGGAAACAGTCTGAAAATGCTGGCTTCGTCACGGCCTGAATCATCTTAAAAACGTGGGAGCAACACGGGATAAATTAAGCTCTGGCTGCTTGCGGTAAAATGAAATGCTATTATAGCGGTCATAAACAGTGTGGGGCGCGGTGCCTCACCGGCAAGATTAATAAAGGTCGCGCCCATGATTATCGTTACTGGCGGTGCCGGTTTTATCGGCAGCAATATCGTAAAATCTCTGAATGACATCGGCTATCGGGACATTCTGGTTGTCGATAACCTGAAAGACGGCACCAAGTTCGCCAATCTGGTCGATCTGGACATCGCAGATTACGTGGATAAAGAAGATTTCATCGCCAGCATCGTTGCAGGTGACGATCTGGGCGATATCGACGCCGTATTCCATGAAGGCGCTTGCTCTTCCACCACCGAGTGGGATGGCAAATACATGATGGATAACAACTATCAGTATTCTAAAGATGTGCTGCACTACTGCCTCGACCGCAACATTCCGTTCCTGTACGCCTCTTCTGCCGCAACCTACGGCGGTCGCAACGATAACTTTATCGAAGAGCGTCAATACGAGCAGCCGCTGAACGTCTATGGCTACTCCAAATTCCTGTTCGACCAGTACGTGCGTGAAATTCTTCCAGAAGCTGAATCACAGATCTGCGGTTTCCGCTATTTCAACGTCTACGGACCGCGCGAAGGCCATAAAGGCAGCATGGCGAGCGTCGCATTCCACCTGAATAACCAGATTAATCAGGGTGAAAATCCGAAGCTGTTCTCCGGTAGCGAGAACTTCCAACGTGACTTTATCTACGTTGGTGATGTCGCCGCCGTCAACCTGTGGTTCTGGCAAAACGGTGTTTCCGGCATCTTCAACTGTGGTACCGGTCGTGCCGAATCCTTCCAGGCTGTCGCCGACGCCACCCTCGCCTTCCATCAAAAAGGCAGCGTGGAATACATCGAGTTCCCCGAGAAGCTGAAAGGCCGCTATCAGGCTTATACACAAGCCGACCTCACCAATTTGCGTGCCGCAGGCTATGACAAGCCGTTCAAAACCGTCGCCGAAGGCGTGGCGGAATATATGGCCTGGCTGAACCGTACCGTTTAATCGGATAAGGATTCATAAGCGGTATGAAAATTTTGGTCATCGGCCCTTCCTGGGTCGGCGATATGATGATGTCGCACAGCCTTTATCGCACGTTGAAGGCTGAACACCCGGAAGCGGTCATTGACGTGATGGCGCCAGCCTGGTGCCGTCCGCTGCTGGCACGGATGCCGGAAGTCAATCAGGCGTTAGCCATGCCGCTAGGTCACGGCGCCCTGGAGCTGGGCGAACGTCGCCGTCTTGGCGTATCGCTGCGCGATGCGGGCTATGACCGCGCTTACGTGCTGCCTAACTCCTTTAAATCTGCGCTGGTCCCCTTCTTTGCTAACATTCCGCAGCGTACAGGCTGGCGTGGCGAAATGCGTTACGGGCTGCTGAACGACGTACGCGTGCTGGATAAAGCCGCATTTCCGCTGATGGTTCAGCGCTATACCGCGTTAGCCTATGATCGTAGCCGTATTCGTCGGGCCGAGGACTTACCGCAGCCGTTACTGTGGCCACAGTTACAGGTCAATCAGGCCGAAATTGCGGACATGACGCAGGCGTTTGACCTCAGTGATGCACGCCCCATCATCGGCTTTTGCCCCGGTGCCGAGTTTGGCCCCGCCAAACGCTGGCCACATTATCACTATGCGGCGCTGGCACAGTCACTGATTGAGCGCGGCTACCAGATCGCGCTGTTCGGTTCGGCGAATGACCGTTCGGCCTGCGACGATATCCTTCAGGGATTAACGGAAGACGCGCGGCAGCATTGCGCTAATTTGGCGGGGAAAACCTCGCTGGAACAGGCGGTGGTGCTCATTGCCGCCTGCCACGCCGTCGTCAGCAACGATTCTGGGCTTATGCACGTTGCGGCAGCACTCCATCGTCCGCTGGTCGCACTTTACGGTCCGAGTAGCCCTGACTTTACCCCGCCGCTGTCCCATCAGGCCGAGGTGATTCGCCTGATTACCGGCTATCACCGGGTGCGCAAAGGGGATGCCGAACAGGGTTATCACCAGAGTTTGATCGACATTCAGCCCGAACGCGTGCTCAGCGTGCTGGATAATTATCTAATCTCAAAAGAAAGTCTCGTTCCAGGAGAAAGCCGGGTGCCGGGAGCGGATGCATGAGAGTGCTGATCGTGAAAACGTCGTCAATGGGCGATGTGCTGCACACCTTGCCAGCCTTGACCGACGCAATGCAGGCTATTCCCGGAATCCAGTTTGACTGGGTGGTTGAAGAAGGTTTCGCGCAAGTTCCCAGTTGGCACCCGGCGGTTTCTCGCGTGATTCCAGTCGCAATACGCCGCTGGCGCAAAAGCTGGTTCAGCGCCCCGATACGTCAGGAGCGTGCAGAGTTCACACGCCAGCTACGCCAGTATCGCTACGATGCGGTTATTGATGCACAAGGGCTGATTAAAAGCGCGCTGCTGGTTACGCGACTCGCCAACGGAAAGAAACACGGATTGGATTGCAAAAGTGCGCGTGAACCGCTGGCAAGCTGGTTTTATAACTACCGCCACCCAATAAGCCGTCGGCAGCATGCCGTCGAGCGCATACGTGAGCTGTTTGCCGCCAGCCTGAACTATCGGAAACCCGCCGAGCGCGGCGACTATGCGATTGCCTCGCGTTTTCTCTCCCAGTCACCCGCAGACGCCAATCGCTATCTGGTGTTTCTCCACGCCACGACGCGTGATGAAAAACACTGGCCGGAAGCGCACTGGCGTGAACTGATTGCTCTATTAGCACCGAGTGGATTACACATCAGACTTCCCTGGGGAGCGGAGCATGAGCACCAGCGTGCATTACGACTGGCCGAAGGCTTTCCACACGTTGAAGTCTTACCACGCCTCACGCTGCAACAGGTTGCCGAGGTATTAGCTGGGGCCAAAGGCGTCGTTTCCGTCGATACCGGACTTAGCCACCTGACGGCAGCACTGGATCGTCCAAATATCACGCTATACGGACCAACCGACCCAGGATTGATTGGCGGCTACGGGATGAATCAGGTGGTGGAAATGTCTGAAAGCCAGAAAATGGAGACTATTCCCGCTAGCCTCGTCCATCAGAAATTAGAGAAGCTGATAGAATTACCTGCATCAGGCGAGTGATATCGCTCCCGACTGTGAACAAATACATGCTCAATGAATTAAGGTACGAGCTGGGAAAAACGCCCAGCATAAGTTCGGCTGTCGCGCTTAAAGCGGTTTTCCCCGGCTGTTTACTCACATTAGCCATCATGCCATTTAGTAGCATTATTGCCGGGTGGCTTTTTTATCTCACGGGCTCGCTATCTGTTTTTTATGTGGCGACACACTTAAGAACAGTAATAGCGGCTAAGCGGCTGTTACTGATTCCACTTTGCCTGCTGGCTATCGGCTTAACCAATCTCATTTGGTATCACCACTATTATCAACCCGATAGCCTGTTACCTTATGTATATAACGCCTACAGGACATCCGCGCATGCCAGTATTCTGGGGGCATTCATCCTGCTGACAGTCCTGCATATCTCGCAAAAAAATCGGCAACAGCCACGCTTCTACATCATCGCAATCTGTGTTCTCACGCTAGGCTACGCGTTCTATCAGTCATTATTCAGCGGCATGCACCGTATTGGATTAGTATTTGGTACCGCAACGAGCGCGGCCTATTTTCTTACCTTCATCGGTGCCTTAAGCGCACAGGCGCTGCTTAAGCTCGATTCAACCTATAAGTATTATCTCTATCTGGGGCATTTCCTGTTAGTGACTGTCGCTATTCTACTGACGGAAACCCGGGCGGCCATCTTCGTCTATCCTATTGTTGGCGCAACCATTTTATTGTCAGAAGTCAGGCACAGTAAGCCGCTATTTATAAAAGCATTAGTCGGCTCATCGGCCACGCTTCTCCTGTGTTTATTCCTTTTCCAGGAAACGATTCATCAGCGTGTTAACGATCTGATTAATGACGTCCACAGCTATAGCATGAATAACAGCAGAACCTCGGTTGGTGCGCGAATCGCGATGTATCAATCGGGTATCGAAGCAGGGGAAGAAGCATTATTGGGGCAGTCTGCCGAACAGCGCGCAGAGCGAATCGTTGCACAAGCAGAAAAAAAGCCGAACTTAGCGGGTGCGGTGGAATATCTGGATGTCCATCTGCATAACGAAGTGGTTGATGCCTTTTCCCTTAAGGGATTGCCGGGCGCAATATTGCTTGTGTTGCTCTATGCCGCTTTATTTTATTTTTCATTTTTTGTTCTACGCAGCCACCTCTCAGCTGCATTGCTTTTTGCCCTGCTGATGTATGGACTTAGCGATGTCATTCTCTATTCACGAGATATGCTTATTGCGTGGCTCATGGCGTTTTGCCTCGGCACAACGCTGACCGGAAAATGGCTAAAGAATTAGCCCTGTTATAATTAGCATGTAGCAGTAGCATTTACCTCTGTGAGAGGGGGATGGGTTTTAGTACCATAACGCAAAATTAGCTATTCATGCTGTCGCGCCACATGGATAGGATCAGTCTTTTGGTAGCTGTTGAGCCAAGGCGGTAGCGTATCTGTAAAAATCATAACTTTTGATTACATGAAGGAAAACGAGTGAGTCAACGCATCATCTCTTATCGCCGGATTCTCGTGGTGAAGCTCAGATATCATGGCGATATGCTGCTGACCACTCCGCTCATCAGCACGCTGAAAGCCAATTACCCTGACGCCAAAATTGACGTATTGCTGTATCAGGATACGATGCCAATTCTCTCCGCCAATCCAGAGATACATCAGCTTTATGGGCTCAAAAGAAAAACGGGCACGCTTTTGGAAAAGATCCGTAATTTCCAAGACGTCAGGCAAGAGCTTAAACAAAACAATTACGATCTGATCGTCAATTTAGCTGACCAGTGGCCGATTGCCCTATTGGTGAAATCATTGGGATGTCACAGTATTGCTCTCGATCGGGGCAATAGTCTGAAAGGAAAGATTTGGCGTTCATTTTTCAGCACCTGCGCTCCGCCAATGGGTGCGCACATTGTTGAGCAAAATCTTCATCTCCTCACCCCGCTCAACCTGCCAGCGTCAAATACACGTTCTACATTATCACTGTATTATCGTCAGGAAGACGCCCAAAGTATCGCCGATCAACACCCTACACTTTTAACGCAACGCTACGTCGTCATCCAACCCACGACTCGCCAATATTACAAATACTGGGACAACGACAAATTCGCTCAGGTCATTGACTACCTTAAAACAAAAAATCTGGAAGTCGTTTTAACCTGTGGTCCTTCAGAAGACGATTTAAACGTGGTGCGCGACATTCACTCACAATGCACGCATAAACCCGATATGACCTTTGCGGGTAAAACGAGTTTTCTTGAGCTGGCGGCGTTAATTGACAACGCGGTGTTGTATATCGGTGTGGATTCCGCCCCCATGCATATGGCTGCCGCATTGAATACGCCGCTAGTGTGCCTGTTTGGCCCAACAGACTACAAATTATGGCGCCCGTGGTGCGATCGCTATAAGCAGATTTGGGCAGGTGAATATCAGCAGATGCCAGCCCAGCAGAATTACGATCAGACGGTTAAATACTTGTCCTGCATTCCTGCGCAAGCGGTTATTCAGGCATCAGAACACATGCTACAAGAGGCGCAGGAAGAGAACACCAAATGAAAATCGCATTCTGCGTCTATAAATTCTTTCCTTTCGGCGGGCTACAGCGGGATTTTCTGAGCATTGCACTAACGTGCCAAAAACAAGGCCACGACATTCGTGTTTACACGAGTGAATGGCAAGGCGACAAACCTGAAGGGTTCGACATCGTTCTCGTGCCTATCTCTGGGCTGGGTAATCATACGCGCCATCGCCATTTTTCCGACTGGATACAACGCCATTTACAACAGCATCCTGTCGATCGCGTTGTCGGATTTAGCAAAATGCCAGGACTGGACTTCTACTATGCCGCAGAAGGATGTACGGCAGAAAAAGCGGTTCAGGAAAAAGGCTTCTTTTATCGACTAACACCCCGCTACCGCGGCTACGCAGCACTTGAACGAGACGTGTTCGATAAAAACAGCCATACGCGTATGCTGATGCTGACGCCACGGCAAATCGCCCATTTTCAGAAGCATTACGGCACACAAGATGAACGCTTTTTTATGCTGCCGCCGGGTATTTCGCGGGACAGAAAATACAGCACGCGATCTCCAGATACGCGCTCCCGATTTCGTCAACAGCACCATCTGGATGAAAACGGATTTGTTCTGTTACAAGTCGGTTCTGACTTCAAACGCAAAGGCGTTGGCCGCAGTCTGACCGCTATTGCCAACCTGCCACAGGAACTGCGTCAACGTGTAACGCTGCTGGTTGTCGGCCAGGACGATCCAAAACCGTTTCAACAACAGGCAGAGCAGCTCGGCATCGGTAAACAAATACACTTCTTCTCTGGCCGAGATGACATTCCTGACTTCATGGCAGCCGCAGATTTGTTGCTTCACCCGGCGCATCAGGAAGCCGCAGGCATCGTTTTACTTGAGGCTATCGCGGCTGGGCTGCCCATACTCGTTACTGATGCGTGCGGTTATGCTTTTTACATTGAGCGTTCGCAGGCCGGGCAGGTCATCCCAGAGCCTTTTAGCCAGACAGCACTGAATCACGCGTTATTACACGCGCTTAGCCAGCCAGAAACGCTTAAACAGTGGGCAGAAAATGCCCGCCATTTTGCCGATACAGAAGATATTTATAGTCTGCCAGAAAAAGCGGCACAGTTGATTACCAGCGCAAACGATCGTTAAACTAACGCAGTATATTGCTGCCAAAATAACGCGTTGATCCCTATTTATTTTTAAGAGCCATAACCGAGTTCACTATGTATTTTTCATCGCAAGGTGTTATAAAAAGAAAAGTTTCATTTATTCACCCCTTAGCGGAAAATTCAGAATCCGATACGCTAAATATCGCTTACGGTATTGATAAAAATTTTATGTTTGGCTGCGCCATTTCAGCAGCATCAATCTTGCTCCACAACCCTGACATAAAATTTTCCTTTCATATATTCACTGACTCATTAAGTGATGATGAAGAGAAAAAATTTAAAAACCTCAGCACTCAATATAATGCAGATATTAGTCTTTATATTGTAAATTGCGATGAACTGAAATCGCTTCCCAGCACCAAAAACTGGTCTTACGCCACCTATTTTCGCTTTGTGATTGCCGATTTACTTTATCCAGAAATTGAAACGCTTCTTTATATCGATGCTGACATTATTTGCAAAGGCTCATTACACGAGCTGTTAGGCATCGAATTCAACAAAAATATTGCGGCAGTAGTCGCAGAAGAAGACAAGGTTTGGTGGGAAAAACGAGCCAAAGCGCTTGATGAACCGGGAATCAATGCCGGATATTTTAATGCTGGATTCTTATACATCAATCTCGCACAATGGCAAAAAAACGATATTAGTTCACAGGCTATGTCGCTTCTTGCCGATGAGAAAGTAAAGTCAAAAATATCTTATCTTGATCAAGACATATTGAATATCTTGCTTATAGATAAAACAATATGGCTTGATAAAAAGTACAACACTCAATATAGCATTAATTATGAACTTAGTAAGCCTAAGCCAGTCAACCCTATAAAGGATGACACGATTATGATTCATTATATCGGGCCGACAAAGCCTTGGCATAAGTGGGCTGAACATTACGCTTGCACAGAGTATTTTCTAGATGCTAAAAGCGCATCACCGTGGAATCAGTCTCCCTTACTGCAAGCAACAACCACAAGTAATATGAGATATTGTGCTAAACATCAATTCCATAGCAATTATATTTTATTAGGTATAATTAGCTATCTTAAATATTTCTATAGGAAAGTATCTAAAAACTAGCTGTATTCTTTCCATAAACAGTTTAATAAAAATGAGAATAGAAATGTATTTTGATAAAAAAACAGTTATAGAAAAACACATTAGCATTAATGAAAAAAACATTAAACCAGAAAAATCATTTCATATTGCTTATGGTGTAGATAAGAATTTTTTATTTGGTGCCGCCATATCAATGACATCAGTAATTATAAACAACAAGGAAAAAGATCTTAATTTTCACATATTCACTGATTATATTGATGACGAATACACTACTAGAGCTACGGAGTTAAGTAAAAAATTTGGGGTTATTATCGATATTTATTTAACAAACCCCAATTGCATTTCAAACTTACCGACAGAAACATGGCCACTATCAACCTATTTTAGATTTATAATATTTGATTTTTTAAGCGAGAAAATAAATAAGCTACTTTATCTTGACGCAGATATTATATGTAAAGGCTCTATTTCTCATATTACAGCACTTGATCTCGATGAGCATTTTGCAGCAGTAGTCCCAGATATAGAAGCAATGCAAGCTGTTGCCGCGAAAAGATTAGACATCTCAGAAATTCAAGGTCGTTACTTCAATGCAGGGTTTCTATTGATGAACCTGGATGAATGGAAAAAAAATGATCTCACAAGAAAATCAATCTCATTATTAAGCGATCCAGAAAAAAGTAATATCTTGAAATATCAAGACCAAGATGCTCTAAATATATTATTATTTGGGAAATTAATATATTTGCCTAGAGAATTTAACTGTATCTTTACTCTAAAGAGCGAACTACACGACAGAACACATAATTTATATCGGGAAACAATTAAAAATGAAACGGTATTCATACACTACGTTGGCATAACAAAACCATGGCATGAATGGAGTTCATACCCTTCAGCACAATTTTTCCAAGTAGCTCATGCTGAATCCACATGGGAAGATAAGAAACTATTGCCGCCGATGAACGCCGCTCAATGGAAGAAAAAATCAAAACATGAATTTAAACAAAATAAATTTATAAAGGGTATATTGAGCAGATTAAAATTCAACCAAATTCGATAGCGAAAACCAACTATGACTGTGTTCTTTATAGAATGGAATGCTGAGTATGAAATACTCATGTTACAATCGCTTCATGATAAATATCATGTAATACATAAAAGAAATGTCATGAAGCATTTTACAAAAAAAAACATACTCCTAAAAAAATATAATTTTAATAATTCTTTTTTTGTAAAAATCCATTTATTTTTTAAATTAAGAGAAGTAAAAGAAGACGACATCCTAGTTTGTAATGGATACAGCATACTAGGGTGTCTGGATATAATAAAAAAAGTTAATGCTAAGAAAATATTAGTCGTCAGAGATACCATATTCCATCTTGAAAACGAAATGAAAATAAAGAAAAGATGGCTCAAGGAAGATGATGATTTTGTAACAGCAGTAGCTCCTTATTTTGATAAGATTTATAGTTTCGACAGAAATGATTGCGAGAAGTATAATTTTGAATTCTTAGATCAATTTATACCATTTACCTCTGATGAGGTAATAAACTTAAGAAAAAATGATGACCAAGAAAGAAAAGAAAAAAAATCATGTTTTTTCGTTGGTGAGTATAGAAAAGAGCGGGAGGAAATATTAATAGATATTAACCAACACATAAAAAAATGTGAATATACTATGAATGCTTATCTTTATGATGAGAAGAACATAAGCGATTCATACCCAGAATTTTGTAAAAACACGTCTATAAGTTATCATGAAAATATTTCTATGGTGAGAAATTGCGACGTTATCATAGAAATAAACCATCACTCGCAACGCGGTTTGACACTACGAGCTATAGAAGCCTTAGCATTTAACAAAAAATTAATAACCAGTAATAAAGATATATTAAAATATGATTTTTATTCTTCAGATATGATATTTATTATTGGTTATGACGATTACGAAAGAATGCCTTTGTTTTTATCTAATAACAATAACCATTTTGAAAGTAAGTTCATTTTTAAATACACTTCAGATTTTATGTTAGAAAAAATAACAGCTTAAAAACACCTCAAAAATCATATAAGTTAATTACATGAAAATTATAATTGTATCCCCCGAATACACAGACAGCAGTGGCGGTGTTATTCTATTACATAAACTATGTCATATCTTGAATGAAATAGGCGTAAGTGCTTTTATGTATCCAATGCTTGAGAAAGCATCAAGCAGTAGAATAGATAGTATAAAGTTTCATATAAAAAGATTGAAGTTTTTATATAAAAAGTATAAAACCAACAAAAACTTTAATAGCCCGTTGATTAGATTTATTTCTAAGCGACATCTCGAAAAATGTATTGTTATTTATCCTGAGGTCGTGTCTGGCAATCCACTTAAAGCAAGGAATGTTGTTAGATGGTTTTTACATCACCCTGGGTTCCATACGAAAGAAATAAACTATTCATCCGATGAATTATACTTCAAAATCCATTCTGGCATTAGTGATTTTCATTACCCAGGTTCTTATTTATCGAAAAATGAAATGAAAGTAATCCATTATCCACTAGATATTTATAATTTAAATAATCTTCCGAAAGAACGGGATATTCCATCTTGCCATATGATAAGGAAAGGAATCCCCCAAAAGCCTGTGCACAGTAAAGATTCTATTCTTTTAGATGGATTAACGCATCAAGAAACAGCCGATATATTTAAAAGATCGAAGAAATTTATATGTTATGATGATTATACTGCATACTCTATTTTTGCAATTTTGTGTGGGTGTGAATCTATTGTTATTCCCGAAGATAATAAGTCTATTGATGAGTGGTTCCCTAATATAGAGGAGCGCTATGGCATTAGTTACGGGCTAACAAAAGAACAGAAGAAATGGGCATCAGAAACAAAAGAAAAAGTTCTTGAGCGTATCGAGGCAGAACATAAAAACTCAGAAAATAATGTAAAAATCTGTGTGCGTGAAATGCTAGATTTCTTCAAAAAAAGAGAATTTGATTGATTTAATACATATATACCCGTGATCATTGACGATGCTTTATCTCATCCCACATGTAGATCATGCTCCCTGCTATAAAGATATTTATCGCCGACGAACAGAAAGCTGAACTTGAATACATTCATGACAGCAGTCGTGATAGCGTGTTGGTGATCGCATTAAAGCTGTCCTTACTGCCTCAGAGGATTGGATCTCTGCGATGATTGCGCAAAGAAAGTGATGAACGAGCATGCGCGGAATAGTCACTATTTTGAATAACATTCGAGATTTTCGGGATGTTATATTCAATTTTTTCTCAACCACACTGCCAGCAATATTGGAATCACTCATACCCAGAATTAACGATCACTTTCGAGTGCTCAGGCATACATCTTGAAATTTATTGGGTATATCATCTATATGATATATTACTCTCATGATCTATTGGCTGCTTTTTATTTAAAAAAAAGCCTTATCTTCATCAGCAATGAGAAAATCTTGGAAACATCATGACTAATAAAAACATATTCGTAACTCAACCCTATTTACCCAAGTTAAGTGAATTCACACCATATTTAGAAGAGATATGGAATAACAAAATACTCACTAACGGTGGTCCAATGCATGTGAAATTAGAAGAGTCATTATGCGAGTATTTAGGTGTTAAATATATTTCATTATTTAATAATGCGACTATTGCATTATTAACTGCATTGCAGTCTTTGAGGGTATCAGGTGAAGTTATCACCACACCTTATTCTTTTGTTGCTACCGCACACTCTTTACTTTGGAATGGTTTAAAGCCCGTTTTTGTTGATATTGACCCTATTACACTCAATCTAGATTCGAGTAAAATTGAAGCAGCCATTACTCCACAAACAACAGCCATCATGCCTGTTCACTGTTATGGGAATACCTGTGACACCACAGGGATACAATCTATTGCGGATAATTATAACCTTCGAGTTATTTACGACGCAGCACATGCATTTGGAGTGGAAGATGAAGGTGGAAGTATTTTAAGATATGGTGACCTGAGTGTGCTAAGTTTTCATGCAACAAAAGTGTTTAACACTTTTGAAGGTGGCGCAATTATTTCTCCAGATGCTAAGACAAAACTACGTATAGATCGTCTTAAAAACTTTGGTTTTATTGATGAAACAACCGTTGTTGCACCTGGTATAAACGGTAAAATGAGTGAAATCAATGCTGCTTTCGGTCTGTTGCAATTAAAACATATTGACGATGTCATAATAAAACGCCAAGAGATCGATGAATTTTACCGGAATCAACTGAAGGAAATAAAAGGAATAAACATTATATCCCCCGTACCTAAGTCTACCTCTAACTATTCATATTTCCCTATATTGATAGAGAAAGATTATCCGTTAAGCAGGGATGAACTTTATGAGAAAATGAAAGATCACAATATCTTTTCAAGACGGTATTTCTATCCATTGATTAGCGAGTTCCCTATGTATAGAGGAATGCCATCGGCTAGCGAAAGTAATCTTCCAATAGCAAACTCCATAGCTAAAAAAGTCATCTGCCTTCCTATTTATCCAGCGCTAAACAAAGATGATTTACATAGAATAACTAGTTTAATTAAGAAATTTTCACATACTAAATAATTTCGTATATTATCGCTCCACTTTATCCCAGCCGATGTTTATGATCAGGGAACGGTGGGGCCGCAGTCATAAATTGATTTATCGGTTCCAGTCACTGCCGCATGTACCGGTGCTGATGATTCCGCGCTATAGTTTCATATAGTGCTTCCCTCAGTGTCAGCATCGTTGTCATCCCATTAAAAAATGAATGGCAGGACGAGCAACTCATTGTGCAACAGGAATCTACCCTCTATAACTGGCGTACTTGGACTCAACATCGTACTTGGACTAAACACAAAGTGTAACCCGTACCCGTGGTAACGAAAAAAACTACAGACTACTAGTCAACCAGGGCACTACTGGCCGTAATTATTGACACCACCACACCCAGCGAAAGCGAACTCGCACCATAACGCTGCGGAATTATGATGATTGGGAGTTTGAGGTAATAATCATCATAGTGCGTGCATTGAAAAATCATCCAAGTATGTGTATTTCTCAGATGCCGACGTTGTTATAGTCATATAAATTAAGATACCTAATTTATTCAATCCAAGTAGTGGGTAGACCATAATAAATCCCCCCTACTTACAAAATGTAGATCTATTATATCGATAGAGAGTTCCCCTTGAGAAAAAATCTATCCATACTTATAATCACCAAAAACGAATCCGAAGTAATAGAAGAGTGCCTACAATCCGCTAATTGGGCCGATGAAATCATTGTCGTCGATTCTGGCAGCACCGATTCTACGGTAGAAATAGCTCATCGATATGGTGCAAAAGTCTACCAACACGATGACTGGCCGGGATATGGCAAACAAAGGCAGCGTGCGCAGAGTTATGCTAGCGGAGACTATATATTCTTTATTGATGCCGATGAAAGAATAACGCCTGAACTACGTCAATCAATTGAAAGCATGTTACGCCAATCCCATCTAGACGATAAAGTCGTCTACTCCTGTGCGAGGCGAAATCTCTTTCTTGGTCGCTTTATGAAACATAGTGGTTGGTATCCCGATAAGGTACTCCGGCTCTATGCAAATAAACACTACCAGTATAATAACAACAACGTGCATGAATCATTGGATTGCGGCGATGCTCCTGTTCAACATTTATCTGGAGATCTTCAGCATTTAACCTGCCGCGATTTCTCAGCATTTCAAGGAAAGCAGTTACGTTATGCTTCTGCATGGGCAAAAGAACGCCATGAAAATGGAAGATCTTGCCACTATGCTGAGATATTTACTCATACCCTCTTCTCATTCTTAAAAACCTGGCTCTTTAGGGCTGGCTTTTTAGATGGGAAACAAGGATTACTTCTCGCATTTATTAATGCTCAATATACATTTAACAAGTATACAGAATTATGGTCTCTTAATAAGAAAAAGTAGTCCTATTTTAAATTTATTCACTCCTGAGAATAACTGATAATCAAATAAAGTTGAAAATGAAAAATAATTACTCTATCGCTCAACGTCATCATCTTGATAAACAACACATCAAACTCAGTTACATCACGCATTTTTATTGTAACCAGAATGATCCCCAATCCGTTTTTACTTTATTGAAGGAGTATGAAAAACTTCCATCAGACATTCGTGAGGTAGTTGAGTTTGTTATCGTTGATGATGGCTCACCTGTTGAGTATGAAACCGGTGAATACCAGCTAAACATCACTTGGTTACGCATAAAAGAAGATATTCGCTGGAATCAAGCGGGTGCTCGTAATCTCGGTGTTACCTATGCAAAATCAGATAAAATAATTGTTCTCGATCTCGATCAAGAGTTACCAGAAAACACTTTTCGTTATCTTATAAATCACAAAAACCCAAATAGAAATTTTTATAAGATCTATCATGAATGCCGCGAAAATGGTTTCGTTGATAGAGGAAAAACATATAATATTGGCGATCGCTATCATGGTCATTCCAATACCTTCTTCATGTCCCGTGCCAGATTTATGCGTTTTTGGGGTTATGATGAAGAGTTTGCTGGTAACTATGGTGCCGAAGATTTCCGGTTTGTAAAATTCCATAAATATCACGGTTCTAAACAACGCTATCTGCCGAAGAATATTCGCTGTTTTGAAAGGAATGTGGATCGCAAAAAAAGTTATCATTCATTAAATCGCGATCTGACCGCGAATACGCCTATTGACCTGCGTAAAAAACAAGAATGTTCGCTATTTGGTTCAGAATATGGACATAGTCGTATATTTCTTAATTTTACCTGGGAGATGAAATACCAGAATAACCTTGTTCCCAAAAACCTCCCTCCAGAGAAGAAATGGTGGAGACCGCTGTGGTGGTTCCGTTATCTTTTTAGCCCCCTTGCCAGATAAGCACATACGAATCAGTAAATGCCACGTTGGTATCCGTTTAAGGCAGCGAATATCAGCGTGGCAACGAACTATGACGTGCTGCCATGTAATACAGGCGAATCTGAGATACTCCACTGCATTATGAACATAGCCTTATCCTCACGAACCCGATAAAATCACCCTAGCGATAACCGATAACAGTAAACCTTATGCTACAAACTCTCTACACCATTATCCTGTACCTCATCCAACCGTTGATTTGGCTTCGCCTGTGGCTTCGCGGTCGCAAAGCGCCTGCCTATCGTCGGCGCTGGGGTGAACGCTACGGTTTTTGTGCAGAGAAGGTCAAGCCAGACGGTATCATGCTGCATTCGGTGTCGGTGGGTGAAACGCTGGCCGCCATTCCCTTAGTGAGAGCGCTGCGCCATCGTTACCCCAATCTGCCGATCACAGTAACAACCATGACACCAACCGGTTCCGAGCGTGTGCGTTCAGCGTTTGGCGACACGGTCTATCACGTTTACCTGCCTTATGATTTGCCCTGTGCCCTGAAACGTTTTTTTGACCAAGTTCGCCCGAAAATCGTCATCATTATGGAAACCGAACTGTGGCCAAATATGATTGCAGAGCTACACAAGCGCGACATTCCGCTGGTCATTGCGAATGCCCGGCTGTCAGAACGTTCTGCTGCGGGTTATAAAAAGATCGGGAAACTCATGCGCCATATCTTGCGGCGCATTACCCTCGTTGCCGCCCAGAATCAGGAAGACGGGAATCGATTTATCGATCTTGGCCTGAAGCGCTCCAGCCTGAAAGTGACTGGCAGCCTCAAATTTGATATTTCCGTGACGCCAGAACTGGCGGCACGAGCCATTACATTACGTCGACAGTGGGCGCCACACCGTCCGGTATGGATAGCCACCAGTACGCACGAAGGTGAAGAAGCGATCGTTCTGGCCGCTCACCGACAGCTGCTTGCCACCTACCCTGACTTACTACTCATTCTTGTGCCTCGCCACCCGGAACGTTTCGCCACCACGCAGGCGCTGACAGAGAATCTGGGATTCACCTACACGCTGCGCAGCAGTGGTGAACAGCCTCCTGCAAACACGCAGGTCGTCATTGGGGACACCATGGGCGAGCTGATGCTGTTATACGGCATCGCCGATCTGGCTTTTGTCGGTGGAAGCTTGGTTGAACGAGGCGGGCATAACCCGCTAGAAGCGGCAGCTCATGCTATCCCGGTATTGATGGGGCCACACACGTTCAATTTCAAAGATATCTGCAACAAACTCGATCAGGCCGACGGGCTGATTACCGTGACCGATGCAGACTCACTTGGAAAAGAAGTCGGGAAACTGCTCGCTGACGAAGATTATCGTCTTTACTATGGTCGACATGCCGTGGAAGTGTTACACCAAAACCAAGGTGCACTACAGATGCTGCTTACGCTACTGGAACCTTATTTACCCCAGCGGACACAGTAAAGCAGCGCTACCAAGACAGTGAATGAAGGGCTAACGTGATGATAAAAAAAGCTATTTATCCTGGAACGTTCGATCCATTAACCAATGGTCATTTGGATCTGCTGACGCGTGCATCACGACTGTTCGACCATGTGGTGCTGGCCATCGCTGCAAGCCCGAGCAAGCATACGCTTTTCACTCTGGATGAACGCGTGGCGCTGGCAAAAGGTGCGACGCAACATTTATCGAACGTCGAAGTGGTCGGTTTCAGCGATCTTATGGTGCACTTCGCACAACAGCAAAAAGCCAACATTCTTGTGCGTGGTTTGCGAGCCGTTGCCGATTTCGAATATGAACTCCAGCTCGCAAAAATGAATCACCACCTGATGCCTACCCTCGAAAGCGTTTTCCTGATGCCATCGGAAGAGTGGTCATTTATTTCATCTTCTCTGGTCAAAGAAGTGGCTCGTCACGGCGGTGATGTATCGCATTTCTTACCCGACGCCATCGTTAGTGCCTTAATGGAAAAGCTCCGCTGATAGTTCATTTACGGGATAAGAGAAATGACGGCCTCTTTGACATCAGCCACACTAATGCTGTCGATGCATTTGCCTGAATGCAGCAAGACGTGATTGACACCAATCGGATACCAACGCAAGTATTTCTCTGGTCTTGCTTCGAATAGACCGACAACTGGTATCTGCAACGCCGCACCAAGATGAACAGGTGCACTATCAGCCGAAACCACCAAATCTAATTGGCTCATCGCTGCGATGAGGTCAGGCACTGTTTCTGTATTGGCACACTGGACGGTAATACCATTAAGCGCATCTTTCCCCAGCTTCTCATTATCTGGATGAAAGAAAATAATAATATTGAAGTCATCACCAAGTGACTTAGCTAGTAAATACCAATTCGCCCATGGCCAGCTACGCTCATGGGCTTTATTTGATATAAAAAATCCGATATTCGCTTTACCGTTATTTTTTAATTTTTCTGACCATTGTTTTTTTAATTCTGGTTTAGGATAAACATACAGCCGTAAATCATCAGTGCTCGTCACACCAAGCTCAGGCACTAAATCGTACCCCGCTAATACTTCATGCTTTATTGGCCGGTTAGCAATATGTTTGATATTGCGATCGTCAAACTCGGTCTCAGCCGTGTGCCACCGCTTATCAGGAATATTCATCCATCTAGCGAACTGGATCGCATTCTTACTCATCCCACCATTAGGGATAATCAGCAAATCGAAATTTAAACACTTTAAGCGAGTAATCAGTAGAAACTTATCGATTAATGAGCTGATTAAACCACTGCGGTTATTTCTCTCTCGGCTTTTACTGTAAACATAATGATGCACTTCTTTTATGTCTGGGTTATCTTCAAGCGCGCATGAATTATATTTGTTCGCTAGTACATGAATTTCAGCAGCCGGCCATTTTCTTTTCAGAGAGTGAATCAATGCTGTAGTGCATACCATGTCACCTAGGAAATCGATTCTTATCAACAAAATGCGCTGCATACTTCTTTTCCCTTCATAAGCATTATCGGCATTGTTACTTATCTGAATTTTTATCCACAATACCGATTACTTCTGGCAGCGGCGACAGAAAAATGTGCTGCGCTGCCCATGCTTCGCGATTTCTATCGGCGTTCCGCATGTCCGACAAGGTTCACCGTTGCGGCCATAGACTCGCAGCTCCTGCGCGAAGTAACCAGGTTTGCCATCTGATTGCAAAAAGTCACGCAGCGTCGTGCCACCCTGCTCAATCGAAAGCTGTAGCACCTGTTTAATCACGCCCACCAATATGGCAGCGTCGTTTTCATTTAGCGATCCTGCAGTTCTGTCAGGATGGATACCCGCCGCAAACAGCGATTCGCTCGCGTAAATATTGCCTACGCCGACGACGACTTTGTTATCCATAATCCACTGTTTGATTGCCGTCTTTTTACCACGTGAGGCCTGATAAAGATAATCGGCAGAGAATTCCGCCTCTAAGGGTTCTGGCCCGAGATGCGCCAATACCGAGCAGGTTTCCAGATTATCCGTCCACAGCCAGGCACCAAAACGCCGGGGATCGGTATAACGCAGCACCTTACCGCTATCCATCACCAAATCGACATGATCGTGCTTCTCCGGTTCGCTATATTCCGGCAATACCCGCAGGCTGCCAGACATGCCGAGATGCACAATAATCCAACCGCGAGTCAGCTCAATCAGTAGATATTTTGCCCGCCGACGCACGCTGAGCACCGGCTCATCGCTCAGCGAGAGAATCTCAGCCGATACTGACCAGCGCAGGCGTGAGTTCCTCACTTCAGCATAAAGGATGGTGTGATCGACAAGATACGGTGAAATTCCCCGACGACTGGTTTCAACCTCAGGTAATTCAGGCATGTGCGTCTCCTGATAAAGGTGGCTACGTTAGCATAAACAACGTTTTCATAAACAACAGGATACCCTCTGTGACAACCCGCAAGACAGGGATACGATGAGAAATAGGGTCACTGCTGGCGTATTTTATCCACTGTATTTAACACAAAACCGTTAAATCAAATCGACATGCTGGCTGGCATGTGGCGAAAAAAAACCCGACCAAGGCCGGGTTTTTATCAAGAAGCAGAAATTACTTAATTTTAGCTTCTTTGTAGAGAACGTGCTGACGGACAACTGGATCGAATTTCTTCAGTTCCAATTTTTCCGGCTTAGTACGCTTGTTCTTCGTAGTGGTATAGAAGTGACCAGTACCAGCAGAAGAAACCAGCTTGATCTTCTCGCGAACACCCTTAGCCATGATTCAGTTCCTTAATACTTTTCACCACGGGCACGCAGATCGGCCAGAACCGTCTCAATACCCTTCTTATCAATAACACGCATACCTTTAGCAGATACACGCAGTGTTACAAAGCGCTTCTCGCCTTCAACCCAAAAACGGTGTGAATGCAGGTTCGGCAGAAAACGGCGTTTGGTCGCATTCAGTGCGTGGGAACGGTTGTTCCCGGCCACCGGACGCTTGCCAGTAACTTGGCAGACTCGGGACATGTCTATTCTCCAAAAATCAAATCAGCTCGAGCTTCGTATAGGGTTTGGCCGCCTCGTCAGGCTTTAGAGCCCATCTCAGCAACTTCACTGAAAAGACTCTGTCATCAGGATAAACCTGCTGAGATAGGCTCTTAACGCCACACCCAAGATTCTCAAAGGTGGCGTAGTATACGCTCTGAAGCGTAAGTGCTCAAGTCCCGAACAGCTAAAGATCCCATTGGATCGCGGAAATATCTGTTAAATCCAGCCACGCTCGGCAAAAGAAACGTATTCGCCATGCCCAATAACCAAATGATCGAGCACGCGGATCTCCATTAACAGACAGGCTTTAACAATCTGTTCGGTTATCGCACGGTCAGCCTGACTCGGCTCCGCTTTTCCCGACGGATGATTATGCGCCAGTATTAGCGCAGCAGCATTTGCTTTTAGCGCTTCACGCACAATTTCACGCGGGTGGACTTCCACGCTGTTAATCGTACCAACAAACATCTCCTGATGGCGAATAACGTGGTGTTGATTGTCCAAAAATAGAACTAAAAAAACTTCACGCTCACGCCGAGACAACAGCAGCTGCAAATATTGGCCGGTCGCTTCCGGGTTCAGCATGGCGTCCTCTTTCGCCAGGCGAGAGAAAAATAGCCGCCGCGACAGCTCTGCGATCGCCTTGAGCTGCGTAAATTTTGATATCCCCACGCCTCTGGCATGATGAAACGCCGACTGGTCGGCCGCCATCAGTTGATAGAGCGAGCCAAAATGCGCCAGTAAATCCTCGGCCAGCTGCATCACATGCACGCCCGGTAGCCCCGTGCGCAAAAAAATCGCCAGCAATTCAACATCCGTCAGTGATTCAGCCCCTAAACGCACCAGTTTTTCACGCGGTGCCAATCCCTTTTCCCAGCCCATCACCTTCTCCCTATACCGCTCGACGGCATCATGTCACGCCCGTAAAAGCAGGACGACACCGGCGATAAAAGGCTGCGAAGCGCTTCGCAATCTTCTTAGGGAAACCACGGTAACCACCTTAAGATTCCTATCTGGCTGCAAGGTTATGGTAAAATGACGCATCTTCTGACTTTCAATCGGACCATGATGATGACGGAATTTTCCAGCCTGAATGCACTCTCCGGCAAACGAATCGTGCTGGGTATCAGCGGCGGCATCGCCGCGTATAAGTGCCCGGAACTGGTGCGGCGCCTGCGCGATGGCGGAGCCGACGTACGAGTTGTCATGACCTCTGCCGCTAAAGCCTTCATCACGCCACTGACGCTGCAAGCAGTCTCCGGCTACCCGGTCTCAGACGACCTGCTTGACCCCGCTGCAGAAGCCTCAATGGGCCACATCGAGTTGGGAAAATGGGCTGATTTAGTCATTCTCGCCCCGGCGACTGCCGATCTGATCGCACGAGTCGCCGCCGGCATGGCGAATGACCTGCTAACCACGATCTGTCTGGCGACATCCGCCCCTATCGCCGTTGTCCCTGCGATGAATCAGCAGATGTATCGCGCAGAACCCACGCAGGACAACCTGCGCACGCTGGCCGTGCGCGGTTTACCGATCTGGGGGCCGGATAGCGGCAGTCAGGCGTGTGGCGATGTTGGACCGGGCCGCATGATCGACCCAATGGAGATTGTCGGGCTGGCGCAGCGTCATTTTTCTGCCATCAACGATCTGCAACATCTGAACATTCTGGTCACCGCCGGGCCGACGAGGGAAGCGCTGGATCCGGTTCGCTTTGTCACCAATCACAGCTCCGGCAAAATGGGCTTTGCTATCGCACAGGCCGCTGCCGCCCGTGGCGCGAATGTCACACTGGTAAGCGGCCCCGTTTCGCTTGCTACACCGCAGGGCGTCACGCGCATTGATGTCGGCAGCGCGTTGGAGATGGAGCACGCGGTAATGGAACTCGCAGCCCAGCAGCACATTGTTATTGGCTGTGCGGCGGTTGCCGACTATCGCGCCAAACACATCGCCGATGAGAAGATTAAAAAACAGAACCAGCAGGGCGATGAAATGACTCTCACTCTGGTCAAAAATCCAGATATTATCGCCGGTGTCGCAGCCATGACGAAAAATCGTCCTTATGTTGTCGGGTTTGCTGCCGAAACCCAGAATGTGGAAGAATACGCCCGGCAAAAACTGGCGCGTAAAAAGCTGGATCTGATTTGCGCGAACAACGTCTCTCTTTCCGGGCATGGTTTTAACAGTGAAACCAATGCGTTACACCTTTTTTGGCAAGGTGGAGACACGCCGTTGCCGCAGTGCGACAAGCGTCTTCTTGGCCAAAAATTAATCGACGAGATTATCAGCCGTTATGATGAAAAAAATCGACGTTAAGATTGTTGACCCGCGTGTTGGGCAACAATTTCCGTTACCAACCTATGCCACACCGGGTTCTGCTGGGCTCGATCTGCGTGCCTGTCTGGATCAGGCGATTGAACTCAAAGCAGGGGAAACCACGCTGATTCCAACCGGGCTGGCGATTCACATTGCCGATACCGGGCTGGCGGCGGTTATCCTGCCCCGCTCCGGGCTGGGCCACAAACATGGTGTGGTGCTGGGGAATCTGGTGGGACTGATTGATTCGGACTACCAGGGACAACTGATGGTTTCCGTCTGGAACCGTGGTCAACAAACGTTCACGGTTGAACCGGGCGAGCGCATCGCACAGATGGTTTTTGTGCCCGTCGTTCAGGCCGAATTTAATCTGGTCGAAGATTTTGTCGGCAGCGAACGTGGAGAAGGCGGCTTCGGCCACTCCGGCCGTAGCTAACGCGATCCAGCCACCCATAGTGTAAAAATTCCTATAAGCCACAGCGTGTTATCACGACTGTGGCGCTAACGGGTGCTTGTCAGTCAAATATTTAGCAAGGGTCTTTTCAGACATGGCAGAAAAAGAAAATACGAAAAGGAATCGCCGCGAGGAGATTTTGCAGGCGCTTGCGCAGATGCTGGAATCCAGCGACGGTAGCCAACGCATCACCACGGCAAAACTGGCTGCGAATGTCGGCGTGTCCGAAGCAGCGCTCTACCGGCACTTCCCCAGTAAAACGCGGATGTTTGATAGCCTGATTGAATTTATTGAGGATAGCCTGACCACCCGCATTAACCTGATTCTGCAAGACGAAAAAGAAACGTTTAATCGTCTTCGTCTGATTTTGCTGCTTATTTTAGGGTTTGCGGAACGAAATCCAGGGCTGACTCGCATCATGACCGGTCACGCGCTGATGTTTGAACAGGATCGCTTGCAGGGTCGCATCAACCAGCTGTTTGAGCGTATTGAATCGCAACTGCGTCAGGTGTTGCGCGAGCATAAGCTACGCGATGGTAAAGGTTTCCAGCATGATGAAACGCTGTTGGCTAGCCAGCTGTTAGCGTTTTGCGAAGGGATGCTGTCGCGCTTCATTCGCTCTGAATTCCGCTATCGTCCGACACAGGAATTCGACACCCGCTGGCCGCTGCTGGCCGCACAGCTGAACTAAGCACCGCTCTTAGATCTTAAAACCCGCCAGATGTTTTTGGCGGGTTCCTGACTCACAACCTTAAATCCCGTACTGCTCACGATAGGCTTTCACCGCATCCAGATGCGCTGCCATTTCTGGTTTTTCCGCCAGATAGGCAATCAGCTCCTTCAGCGTAATAATCGAAATCACCTTGCACTGATAGTCGCGTTCAACTTCCTGAATCGCGGATAAATCAGCACGACCGCGTTCCTGACGATCCAGCGCAATCATCACACCCGCCAGTGTCGCCCCGTGCGCACCGATGATTTCCATCGATTCGCGAATCGCCGTACCTGCCGTAATCACGTCATCTACCAGCATCACACGGCCCTGTAACGGACTGCCAACCAAGCTGCCGCCCTCACCGTGGTCTTTAGCTTCTTTGCGGTTGAAGCAGTACGGCAGGTCACGATCGTGATGTTCTGCCAGCGCGACAGCAGCGGTAGTCGCAATCGGAATACCTTTGTAAGCCGGTCCGAACAGCAAATCGAACTCCACGCCAGAATCCACCAGCGCTGCCGCATAAAAACGCCCCAGTAAGGCCAGGTCACGCCCGGTATTAAACAGCCCGGCGTTGAAGAAATAGGGACTGATACGCCCGGATTTCAGGGTGAACTCGCCGAACTTCAATACCTGCTTGCTGAGTGCAAACTCAATAAACTGGCGCTGGTAGGCTTTCATTACTGCATCTCCTCGTCTTACGAATTAATCACGTTGTTGAGTAATTTATATATACCCTAAATAATTCGAGTTGCAGGAAGGCGGCGACGCAGTGAGTCCCCAGGAGCTTACACAAGTAAGTGACTGGGGTGAGCGAGGAAGGCCAACGCACATGCAGCTTGAAGTATGACGGGTATAAAAAAGCGACCAATTGGTCGCTTATAAAATCAATCGATTAAGGCGGCTTTCTGCGCCTGAACGATGGTATCAATTCCCCCTCGGGCTAGCGCCAGCAGGGTGAGCAATTCTTCGTGGCTGAACGGCTCGCCTTCGGCCGTCCCTTGCACTTCAATCATGCGACCGTCTTCGGTCATGACCACATTCATGTCGGTTTCCGCAGCGGAATCTTCCACGTATTCCAGATCGCACAGCGCTTCGCCGTTCACGATGCCGACGGAAACGGCGGCGATCATGCCCTTCATCGGGTTCTTTTTCAGCTTACCCTTGGCAACCATCTGGTTCAGCGCATCGGCCAGCGCCACGCAGGCACCGGTGATGGACGCCGTACGCGTGCCGCCGTCCGCCTGCAAGACATCGCAGTCGAGCGTAATGGTGTATTCGCCGAGCACTTTCAGGTCGATTGCCGCACGCAGGGAACGTGCAATCAAGCGCTGAATCTCTAGCGTCCGTCCGCCCTGCTTACCTTTGGCGGCTTCACGCGAGTTACGGCTGTGCGTCGCACGCGGCAGCATGCCATATTCGGCGGTGACCCACCCTTGTCCCTGGCCTTTCAGAAAGCGCGGAACACCCTCTTCTACCGTGGCATTGCATAACACTTTGGTATCGCCAAATTCGACTAAAACGGAACCTTCAGCGTGTTTCGTGTAATGACGGGTGAATGTAAGGGGGCGTACTTGCTGTGCACTTCGGCCTGTTGGGCGCATGGCTCATCTCCGGTGGGTCAATGAAAACTGCCGCGTATTATACACGAAATCACTCACGTTGCGGGAAAGCGGCATCAGAAAGCCATACCTTGAACTTATGGTATAACCTGAGGTTATACCCTACTGATGAACAAGTATTCGTCAGTGATGATGCATCATGAAATAGTCCATTCATCCCCTGAGCGTTGATGAGAAAAAATCATGATGCGGCATATGCAAATTGAAACGGTCAATCTGCCACTAGCCCGTCCTATGGCGGCTGAAAACGGGACGCGTCGTGCGGTCACCGTTATCCGCGTCGCGTTGGAAGAAAAAGGATTTATTGGACAAGGCGAATGTACGCCAGTCGCCCATTATGGCGAGTCCGCCGACAGCGTATGTCGCCAGCTCTCTGCGGTCCGTGAGGCAATAGAACACGGCCTGACCATCGAACAGCTCCAGAAAGACTTATCGCCGGGTGCGGCCAGAAATGCACTGGACTGCGCCCTGTGGCGGCTCAACACAGCATTGGAAAAACAGACGCTGTGGCAGCGCATCGGCATTCATCCCCCTACGTCCGTGGTCTGTGCGCAAACGTTGGCGCTCGACAGCGTGGAGAGAATGGCCGCTGCCGCCTCCAATGCCGTTTCCCACGGCGCTCTGCTGCTGAAAATAAAACTGGATCGCGAACTGATCCTGGAGAAAGTCGCCGCCATTCGTGCTGCCGCGCCGAACGCCAGATTGATTATCGACGCGAGAGCGAGCTGGAGCGGACTGGATTTACATAGCTTGTCCACCGCTCTGCTGCCTTATCAGGTCGCCATGATTGAGCAACCGCTTCCTGTCGGTAAGGACGAGGATTTACAGCGGTTTTCTCACCCGATTCCGATCTGCGCGGACGAAAGCTGCCGCCACAGCGGAGACATCGTCGGGCTGCGCCGTCGTTACGACATGATCAACATCAAGCTGGACAAGTGTGGCGGACTGACTGAAGCGCTGGCGATGGTGCGCGAAGCCCACTTTCACGGCCTGCGCATTATGGTCGGCTGCACGCTGGGCTCGTCAATGGCGATGGAAGCCGCCCTGCCCGTCGCCGCCGATGCCGAACACGTCGATCTCGACGGCCCTATTTGGTTGGCCGCCGACAGTTCGCCTTATCTGACCTATAACCTTGGCCGAATTTGGCTATGACGCCATCAACCGCCGTAACCATCAAACCCTCAACCGGAGTGACCATGACGGATATCATGCACGCGGGTGCCGCCACAGCACCCGGTAACGCCCCCAGGCCTGTACTGGAAATCGACGATCTGAGCGTCAGCTTTAGCGGCCGTTCCGGCACGCATCAGGCGCTAAAAGGCATTTCCTTTACCGTAAATAAAGGGGAAGTGGTCGCCGTGGTCGGCGAAAGTGGTTCAGGCAAGTCCGTGACGTCACTCGCCGTGATGGGGCTGCTGGCAGATTCTGCCAACATCGAACGCGGTGCGCTCCGGTTCACCGCACGCGACGGCAAGCAGCATGACCTGCTGAGCATGAAAGCGGAAGCGCGTCGTAAGCTGCGCGGTCGCGATCTCGCCATGATTTTCCAGGAACCGATGACATCGCTTAATCCGGTACTGAAAGTCGGCGATCAGCTCACCGAAGCGTTGCTTGATCACAAAATCTGCGATGCCGCCAGCGCGGACAAAAAAGCCCGTGAGCTACTGCACAAGGTGCGCATCGCAGATGTTGATCGCGTGATGAAAAGCTACCCGCACTCACTATCCGGCGGAATGCGTCAGCGTGTGATGATTGCACAGGCGCTGGCCTGCGATCCGCAGCTGTTGATTGCCGATGAACCGACCACCGCGCTGGACGTCACCGTGCAGGCACGCATTCTGCAAATCCTGCGCGACCTGCAACAGCAGAGCGACATGTCGGTGCTGTTTATCACCCACGACATGGGTGTGGTGGCGGAAATCGCCGACCGCGTGGTGGTGATGTACCGCGGCGAGATCGTGGAGCAAGGCACCGTCGAACAGATTTTTGCCGCACCACAACATCCTTATACCCAATCGCTGCTGGCCGCCGTACCGAAGCTGGGCGACATGCGCGATAGCCTCTGGCCAAAGCGCTTTCCTTTACTGGGACAGGCTGCCGATCCGGAAAATAGTGAGCAGGTTACCGCCCGCTATGATGCCGAACCGCTGTTGGATATTCGCGGGTTACGGGTGTATTACCCGATGCGCAGCGGGATTTTATCCACCATCACTCACCACGTTCATGCGGTAGAGCAGATTGATTTCAACGTCTGGCCGGGCGAAACGCTGGCTATCGTGGGGGAAAGCGGCTGTGGCAAATCCACCACCGGACGCGCGCTACTGCGTCTGGTACAGAGCCAAGCTGAAAGCATTCATTTTCAGGGTAACGAAATTTCTCAGATGAAAGAGCGGGATTTCCAACCGCTGCGCCGGGAAATGCAGATGGTGTTTCAAGACCCGTACGCCTCGCTCAACCCGCGCCTGACGGTCGGCTTCACCATCGCCGAACCGCTGCTGCTGCACGGGCTGGTGAAATCGCTGGAAGAAGCGACACCGCAGGTGCAGGCACTGTTAAAAAGCGTCGGTCTACTGCCAGAGCACGCACGCCGTTACCCACACGAGTTTTCCGGCGGGCAGCGTCAGCGTATCGCGATTGCCCGTGCCATGGCGCTACAGCCACAGGTCATCATTGCTGACGAAGCCGTTTCGGCGCTCGATGTGTCAATTCAGGCGCAGGTCGTCAACCTAATGATGGATCTCCAGAAGAAAACCGGCGTGTCGTGGATTTTCATCTCGCACGATATGGCCGTCGTCGAGCGTATCGCCAACCGCGTCGCGGTGATGTACCTCGGCCAGATTGTGGAGATCGGCCCGCGCCAGTCGGTGTTTAACGACCCGCAGCATCCGTATACCCGCCGCCTGTTGGCCTCGGTTCCGATTGCCGACCCAACGCGTCGCGGCACACGCCAGTTTGACGACAGCGAAATCCCCTCACCCTTGCGTAAAGCAGGCGAGGCCGTCGCCAAAACGCGCTACCGAGAGGTTGCGCCGCAGCACTGGGTCGCCGACAACGAATCGGCAGCCTGAAACACGACGTCATGACAAGAAAATAGCCACAAAAAATAGCCATAAAACACAACATATTTATAAAACACAACACACGTTCAATGCTGACCAGGAGAGAAACCATGAAGCCATTCGTTCGCCGCTCTGCCGTTGCCCTCGGGCTCTCACTGTGTCTGGCGGCTGTAGCCCAGGCGCAAGACCTTCGCATTTCCATCTATGCCGATATCACCGGGCTCGACCCGCACGATACCTCGGATACGCTGAGCTACTCCATTCAGAGCGGCATCTTCGAGCGCCTGTTCCAGTTCGATAATAAAATGAAGCTGGTGCCGCGTCTGGCAACGGGCTACACCAGTAATGACACCGCCACCGAGTTCGTCATTACGCTGCGCGAAGGTATCACCTTCCAGGACGGCGCGCCGTTCAACGCCGACGCCGTTAAAGCTAACCTTGACCGTCTGGCCGATCAGAGCAAAGGCTTAAAGCGCAACAGCCTGTTTAACATGGTGCAAAGCGTCACCGTGCTGTCGCCGACACAGGTCAAAATCGAGCTGAACAAATCTTTCGGTGCCTTTGTGAACACGCTGGCGCACCCGTCTGCCGTTATGCACAGCCCGGAAGCGCTGAAGAAATACCCAGACGAAGCACAGCTGCGCGTGAATCCGGTCGGTACTGGCCCGTTCAAATTCACCGAATGGCAGCAGGGCAAAGACGTGAAGCTGGTGAAATTCGACAACTACTGGCAGAAAGGCTGGCCAAAAGTCGACAGCGTGACCTTCTACCCAACGCCGGAAGACTCCACCCGCGTGGCGTCCCTGAAATCCGGTCAGGTGGATGCCGTTTATCCACTGCCTTCCGATCTGATCGGCACCGTACAAAACGACAGCAAGCTGGCGATTCAGCGCGACCCGAGTATTTATCAATTCTGGCTGGCGATGAACAACCTGCGTCCACCGCTGAACGATATCCGCGTGCGTCAGGCGCTTAACTACGCCATCAACCGCGACATCTGGCTGAAAGTCGGCTTTGCCGGCATGGGCGTTCCTGCCTCTTCTGCGATGGCACCGGACGTGCAGTTCTTCGCACGCCAAACCTCGCCGAACTACACCTATAACCCAGAAAAAGCCAAGGCGCTGCTGAAAGAAGCGGGCTACTCCAACGGCCTGAGCCTGAAGCTGTGGACAACGAACCGCACCGACTACATCCGTAGCGCGCAGTTCTTCAAACAGCAGTTAGAGCAGGTCGGCATCAAAGTCACCGTCACCCCGATGGATTCCGGGATGCGTAACGCCAAGCTGTTTGGCGTAAAAGATCCGAAAGACGCCGAATTTGACCTGTTCTACAACGGCTGGTCTCCGTCTACCGGTGATGCCGACTGGGCGCTGCGTCCGCTGTTCGCGACAGAGTCCTGGGTTCCGGTTGCGTATAACGTCTCCTACTACAGCAATTCGGTAACGGATAAAGCGATTACCGCTGGGTTGGCGACGGCCGATGCCGACAAACGTGCCGCGGCTTACGCTGATGCACAGCGTCAGATTTGGCAGGATGCACCTGTGGTCTTCCTGGGCTCGCCGGATAACGTTGTCGGCAAAACCAAGAACCTCGACGGCGTGTACATGCTGGCTGATGGCTCACTGATCTTCGATCAGGCTGAATTTAAGTAATCGGTCAGGGAGAACGCCATGTTTGCTTATATCGTCCGACGTTTGCTGGAAATGATCCCGGTTCTACTGGTGGTCTCCCTGTTAGTGTTCGGTTTTATAAAACTGTTGCCGGGTGACCCGGCACGTATTTACGCCGGTGCTGACGCGACGATTGAAGCGGTGGAAGCCGCTCGTCAGCAGCTAGGATTGAACGACCCGCTGCCGCAGCAGTATGTCCACTGGCTCGGCGGCCTGTTCAGTGGCGATCTGGGTGTGACGTACCGCACCCAGCAGCCGGTTATCGACGTCATCAGCAAGAGCTTTATGCCCACCATGTGGCTGGCACTTGCTGGCTTTGTCTGGTCGGTGCTGCTCGGTCTGCTGATTGGTGTGGTTTCCGCACTCAAGCGGGGCAAATGGCAGGACTGGACGCTGATGAGCTTTGCGGTCGGCGGGATTTCCATGCCGCCGTTCTGGCTCGGTCTGCTGCTGATTCAGTTTGTCGCCATGCCGTTCGGCGTCTTTTCCGTCAGCGGCTTCAATCAGCCCAGCGACATCATTCTGCCTGCGCTGACACTCGGGGCATCGGTAGCTGCCGTTATGGCACGCTTTACCCGCTCCGCGTTTCTGGAAGTCGCACAGGAAGACTACGTCCGTACCGCTCGCTCCAAGGGGCTGCGCAATCGGCTGGTCACCTGGAAGCACGTGATGCGTAACGCGCTGATTCCGGTCATCACCATGCTGGGGCTGCAATTCGGCTTCCTGCTCGGTGGCTCCATCGTGGTCGAAAGCGTGTTTAGCTGGCCGGGTCTCGGCTGGCTGCTGATTGAATCAATCAAGACGCAGGATCAGCCGGTCATTCAGGCGCTGGTGATGCTGTTCGTGTTTGAATTTATTGTCATTAACCTGTTGGTCGACCTGCTGTACGCGGTGGTCAATCCGGCGATTCGCCTACGTTAGGAGACACGATGAACCTTCCTCCCGAACCCGTCGTGGCCGTTGCCACGCTTGATGAAGAGACGATACGTTCGCCGTGGCGCGACTTCGTTCAGGTCTTTATCCGTAACCCGATGGCGCTAATTTCCAGCGGCTTCGTCCTGCTGCTGGTAGTGGTCGCCATTTTCGCCCCCTGGCTGGCACCGTGGAACCCAATGGAGCCCGACTGGATGGCGCTGGCTTCACCGCCTTCAGCGGCGCACTGGATGGGCACTGACGATCTCGGACGCGATGTGATGAGCCGTATCATCTACGGCGCACGCATCTCGTTATATATCGGCATCTTTTCCGTCACGCTAGGCATGCTGGTCGGCATCGTGCTCGGCCTGCTGGCAGGCTACTACGGCCGCTGGGTAGATACGCTGATCATGCGCGGTTCCGACGTGCTGTTCGCTTTCCCCGGCATGCTGCTGGCGATTGCGGTCGTCGCGATCCTCGGCCCCGGCCTGAATAACGTGATTATCGCCGTCGCAGTCTTCAGCGTACCGGTCTTCGCCCGCATCGTGCGTGCTTCTACGCTGTCGCTGAAACAGGCAGCTTATGTGGAAGCGGTACGCTGCGCCGGTGCGCCGGATCGCATCGTGCTGATGCGCCACATTCTGCCCGGCACGCTGCCTAACGTGATCGTCTATTTCACCATGCGTATCGGTACCAGCATCCTGACCGCGGCAGGCCTGAGCTTCATCGGCCTTGGCCCAGAGCCGGACGTACCGGAATGGGGCAACATTCTGGCGATGAGCCGCAGCCTGATGATGGCAGGCGCCTGGCACGTTAGCGTATTCCCAGGTCTGGCGATTTTCTTCACCGTGCTGGCGTTTAACCTGCTCGGGGATGCGCTGCGTGATACGCTTGATCCCAAACTGAAAAGCTGAGGAAGGCGATGCACGGCGATCACCAGATGAACGACTATCACCAGCAGCAGCAGGCGCTATTGCTAAAACGCTGGAAAACGACGCGGCAATTGGGTACGCCGCGCTCGGCCAGCGGACCGCATAACAGTATCAGTGATGTGGCAGGCGTGCGTGTCGGCCACTGCACGCTGGCGGCAGGCGAAGTGCAAACCGGCGTCACGGCGATTGTGCCGCCCGGCGAGAACCTGTTCACCCAGCCACTGCCCTGCGGAGCAGCGGTACTGAACGGCTTCGCCAAACCCGTAGGACTGGTACAGATCGAAGAATTGGGATTACTGCAAACGCCCATCCTGCTCAGCAACACGCTGGCGACCGGTACGCTGTTTACCGCGCTGGTGCGCGATGCGATTGCCCGCAATCCTGAACTGGGTCGCACGCTGCCGACAGTGAACCCGTTGGCGCTAGAGTGCAACGACGGCTGGCTGAACGACATTCAGGCGCTGGCGGTGACGGAACACATGGCACGACAGGCGCTGGACAGTGCCGCAGACAGCTTCGCACGCGGCAGCGTCGGCGCTGGACGCGGCATGAGCTGCTTTAGTCTGAAAGGCGGCATCGGCACCGCATCGCGCCTGATTCCCGAATTGAATGCCACGCTCGGCGTGCTGGTGCTGGCAAACTTCGGCACGCTTTCTGCGCTAACGCTAGACGGCGTGCAGATGGGCGACGCTATCGCGCCTATCCTGCCCGAGCTCGCGCCGCAGCAGGACGCCGGATCGATCATCATTATCATGGCGACGGATGCCCCACTCGATGCCCGCCAGCTCAAGCGCATCGCCAAACGTGCGGGTGCAGGATTAGGCCGGCTCGGCAGCTATTGGGGACACGGTTCCGGTGATATCGCCGTCGCGTTCTCCACCTGCCCACAGCCGCAACCGCCGGAGGATGCACAGCTTGAATCGCTGTTAAGCGCCGCCGCCGATGCGACTGAACACGCAGTGCTCGACGCCATGCTTCAGGCAGACGCCGTGACCGGTTTTCGCGGCCATCACCGCCCGACGCTGCCACAGGCGTTGGATCGGCTGGCTGCGACTCTTTATCCATAAGCAAATTCTCCCGTAGGAAACTGATGATGAAAGTGTTTATCTCTGCTGATATCGAAGGGATCGCTGGCGTGATGCGCCCAGAACAGTGCAGCCCCGGCACCGCGGAATATCAACTGGCACGTGGCCTGATGGAGCAGGAAGTGAACGCCGCCATTGACGGCGCGTTCGCGGGTGGCGCAACAGAGGTGGTGGTCGCCGACAGCCATGCGGCAATGGTCAATCTGCGTGCGGAAAACATCGACGCCCGCGCCCGACTGGTACAGGGCAAACCGCGCGGCTATTCGATGGTCGAAGGACTGGAGCAACAGCAGTTCGATGGCCTGATGTTCATCGGCTACCACAGCGCCGCAGGCGAGTTCGGCGTGCTGTCGCATACCATCAACGGTCGTGCGTTCTACCGCGTGCGTATCAACGGCGAAATCATGGGCGAGAGCGACATCTACGCTGCCGCTGGTGTGGAACAGAAGACGCCGCTCTGGCTGGTCAGCGGTGACGACACGCTCCAGAGCTGGATCGCCCGCTGCTACCCTGCAACAGACTATGCCTGCGTCAAACGTGCTATTTCGCAGCACGCGGCCGAATCTCTCAGCACTGAACAGGCGCGTCAGGTAATTCGTGACGCGGCAAAAGCGGCGGTGGAAAAAGCACACCGGACGCTGAACTCGCGGATTCAGGCACCCTACCGCCTCGAACTGATGGTGGCAAAACCGGTACTGGCCGATCTATTCTGTCTGCTGCCGAACGTTGAACGTTTGGATGCCATAACCGTAGGTTATACGGCGCAGAGCATGCGGGAAATCACCAGCCTGTTGGGTGCCTTTTCCTATCTGGCGACAACGCAAAACTGATTCCAGTTTATCCGCCCCTTATTCCGGGGCGTAAACCGATTGAAAAGAGAATTTATCGCATGACAAAGCCCGTGATTGTGATCCACGGTGGCGCAGGTGCGCTGACCCGCTCAGCTATGAGTGCTGAAAAAGAGCAACGCTACCTGGCCGCATTGTCCGAGATTGTCGCCAGCGGACAACGCATTCTGGCTGAAAACGGCAGCGCATTGGATGCCGTAACGGAAGCCGTTCGCCTGTTGGAAGAATGTCCGTTATTCAATGCCGGACACGGCTCGGTCTTTACCCACGCGGAAACCCACGAACTGGACGCCAGCATCATGGACGGACGCTCGTTGGATGCCGGCGCGGTCAGTTGCGTCAGCCATATCCGTAACCCGATTTTGGCCGCGCGTACCGTACTCGAAGCCAGTCAGCATGTGATGTTTACCGCCGACGGCGCGGAAGCCTTTGCACAGCAGCACGGCCTGGAAATGGTCGATCCGGCGTTTTTCTCCACCGACGAACGCCGCCAGCAGCTGCATAACGCGCAGGCAGGCTCAGGCCGCGTCATCCTCGACCATGACGGTCAGAACGACCCTATCGATCCCGACCGTAAGTTCGGCACCGTCGGCGCGGTAGCACTCGACAGTGCGGGGAATCTTGCAGCAGCAACCTCAACGGGCGGCATGACCAACAAACAGGCCGGACGCGTGGGCGACAGTCCCATCATCGGCGCAGGCTGCTACGCCAATAACCAGACGGTAGCCGTTTCCTGCACTGGCACCGGTGAAGTCTTTATGCGTGCCGTCGCCGCCTATGATGTCTCGGCGCTGATGGAATATGCCGGACTCACGCTACAGCAGGCCAGCGATCGCGTAGTGATGGAGAAACTGGTGCAGATGGACGGCAGCGGCGGACTGATTGCCGTCGATAAAGCGGGCAACATTGCCCTGCCGTTTAACAGCGAAGGGATGTACCGCGGCTATGGCTATGTGGGAGAAGCCCCCGTCGCCGATATTTATCGCTAAATCTGTCGCCCTACATAGACAGGTCGAATTGCACCACTTTCGACCATAACGCACAATTATGGAGCATTGCGCACTATAATTGTGCAAGGCTATTATTAAGAAACGCCGCTGGCCGGGCAGGAACGAAATTAGAAACTGGCGTAATAATTGCAGGCATTTTGATTATTACTCATACGACGCTCACCAGAAAGCGTCAGCCGGAGCCTGCACTCATGCGACTACGCCATATTGAAATCTTCCAGGCCATTGTTCAGGCAGGCACCATCAGCGGCGCTGCCCGCTTGCTCAACGTGTCGCAGCCGAACGTCAGCCGGGTATTGAATCACGCAGAACAGCAGCTCGGTTTTTCCCTGTTTGAACGTCGCACACAGGGAATGATCGCCACCGAAGAAGGGCTGCGCCTGATACCGAAAGTGCAGGAGCTTTTCAGCCATCTGCAAAGCATCAGTTCACTTACCGAACAAATCAAAACCAGCAAGGCCCACTCCGTACGGCTGGGTGCAGCACACGCATTCGGGCAGATGATCGTGGCCCCAACGCTGGTGGAATTTCATAAGCAGGCGGCCTTGGTTAACGTTGAACTCGTCACCGAGCACTTCAGCACGCTGTGCCAGAACATCCTGCAAAACCAGCTCGATTTCGCGCTGATCTTTGGTCAGCAGGTGCCGTCCGAGCTGCTGGCAGAGCCGCTGTTCCAGTCCACGATGGTCGCTCTGTTGCCGAAAGACAGCCCGATAAACGGCCCAGTCTCGCTGGAATGGCTGTGCAACAACAATCTGCTGATGATGCAGCATAAGGATCCGCTCGGTCAGGTGCTACACCGTGCGCTGCGCGACAGAGCGCTACAGCCAGCGGCTTCGCTCTACATCAAAACCTACTCGGTGATTGCTGACATGGTGCTGGCGGGCGGCGGTACGGGCATCGTCGATCTCTTTACCGCCTGTCGCTATGCCGATCAGCTCAAGATCGTCCCTATCGACCAGCCGCTGCCTTTTGAAGTCACGCTGATCAGCCGCCGTGATAACCCACAATCACAGGCGACGCTACAGCTGAAACAGATGATGAAAAACCGCTGTCGCGACATCGCCAGACAAAACGAGACGCTGCTTTACGCCGCCTGATTCTCGACGGTGGAACCGGGCAGGCGGTTTTTTCTATCCCCTGCGCGGGACTCAACGCTATAATCCTTCTCATCATTTGCTTTACAGGTATGCACCAATGATTCGCAGCATGACCGCTTACGCCCGCCGAGAAATCAAGGGCAACTGGGGAAGCGCAGCCTGGGAACTGCGTTCCGTTAACCAGCGCTATCTGGAAACCTATCTTCGTTTACCGGAACAATTCCGCAGCCTCGAACCTGTCGCGCGTGAGCGCATCCGCGCCCGTTTAACCCGTGGCAAAATCGAATGCAACCTGCGTTTTGAACTCGACCCAAGTGCACAAAGTGCGCTGATCCTGAACGAAAAGCTGGCTAAACAGCTGGTTAATGCCGCCAACTGGGTCAAAATGCAGAGCGACGAAGGGGAAATCAACCCGGTTGATATCCTGCGCTGGCCCGGCGTGATGTCGGCAGAAGAGCAGGATCTGGACGCCATCAGCGCCGAACTGCTGAGCGCGCTGGAAGGCGCGTTGGATGATTTCATCGCCGCCCGTGAAAGCGAAGGCAATGCGCTGAAAGGACTGATCGAACAGCGTCTGGCTGGCGTCAGCGCCGAAGTTGTCAAAGTGCGCGCCCAGATGCCAAACATCCTGCTATGGCAGCGCGAACGCCTGCAAAGCAAGCTGGAAGATGCACAGGTGCAGCTGGAAAATAACCGTCTGGAACAGGAACTGGTGCTGATGGCACAGCGCGTTGACGTCGCCGAAGAACTCGACCGTCTCGACGCTCATGTCAAAGAAACCTACAAAATCCTGAAAAAAGAAGAAGCCGTCGGCCGCCGCCTCGACTTCATGATGCAGGAATTCAACCGCGAATCGAACACGCTGGCCTCGAAATCCATCAACGCCGACGTCACCGCCTCCGCCATTGAATTGAAAGTGCTGATCGAGCAAATGCGGGAACAGATTCAGAATATTGAGTAACGTTTCACGCGATCTCGCGTTGTCTCACTAAGTCTTACCTGGATAAAAAGGCCATTGTAAATCATGGCCTTTTTTGTTTTATGATGGAGGAAGAAAACATGGGGCTAACCCATATCAAATGGATTTTTTGGTGCTCCGTCATTCAGTAACTCAGACGCGATGGCATGCACCTCGCCCTGAACATAAGCCCAATATTCAGGATTATCGAGAGTTCTCTCTTTAATTGGCTTAGGGATAAAGCGGCTCATTTCCATATTGAAGTCGTCACGGACTTCATCTTCCAACATCAGCTTGGCTAACTGAATAGACAGCGCCTGTCGAAAGTCTTCTGTTTGCTTCTGTCTGGCGGTGAGCTTCTTTTCAACCAGTGTCTTGGATAAATCAATACCGCGCTGCTTAATCCAAACGATATCCCAGATATCACGAGGTTTAATACGCCTTGCCCGATACGCTAACGCGATCAACTTATCGGCCAATGTTTCTTGTAACGACTGTACCGGAACCAAAATTCCTTCAGTCGGTACAACGATGTCGTAATGATTGATTAGCGGGCGCTTTTCAATATCAAATGACGGAATAGCACAGACGTCAATATGCATTTTTTGCCGTGGCAAATCAGGACGATTAGCTTCTTTTACGATACTAATTTTCCAAGAAACGGTATCCCCTTGCTGCTCGCCAGAAGGTTTGTTTACCCAAACTTCGGTTTCATACTTGTTCTGAATATAGGTTTGGATTTCGGACTCCAGCCCCTCAAACGCTGAGGGCTTGAAATCATGACCACCATTGAAATCAAGATCTTCTGATAGCCTGCTGCTGTTGTAACACATTCGTAATGAGGTGCCGCCAATGAACGTTAACCGCTGCATGACGCCCTGTTTGATCAGCACATCCATAATGTCATGATGCAAGATCTCTTTTTCTATGACGGGTGTCACTGCGGCATAGTCAGGGTTTGACTGGACAATTTGGCGAATTTGTTGCTTCAGCATACGTTATCTCCCATACACTCCCCCATGCTTAGCTCTCCAACATATGTAGATTGCGCTGGCAGTGTTTTAGATCTGCAATCGCTTGTTCCTTGTATGCGCGATACATTTTGATGTCGGGGTCATAATACAAATTAGGTGCAATTTGCTCGACTGGCTTTTTAGTATGGGTAAACTCGATCACGCCATAAGGCGTATCAAAACAACCACTTCGACCTTTAGTCACCACAGTGACTCTACCCATCACAACTTGTGAAATATCACCGGTATGACTGAGCTGACTTTCTAAGCTGATGTAGCTCAATACGCCGCTGCGCAACTTTTTGATGATTTTATAAATGGCAGTCTCAGGCTCAGGTGGTGTAATAACACTTTCATAGAAGCCTTTCACCACTCGTCTTAGCAACCCCTTCTTTACGCAATCTGCCAGGAACTTTCTAAAGGCCGAGTCACAAGGCACACCCTGCATAAAAGCCAGCTCTGTTACACTGTGAATGCCACCACCAGCGTTTACTGCTTTAGCCAACGCGTTTAATAGCTCATCAGATTTAGCCATAGGTCTACACTACATTACCAAATAAGTAATGTAGTGTAGACCTAATACTAGACCTGTGCAAGAAAAGGTCTACAGATTGTTACGTAATAAGTTGTCAGCATACGGGCATATTCTACCGGTCAGCGCGTCGACATCTCGGAAGAACTCGACCGTCTCGACGCTCACGTCAAAGAAACCTACAAGATCCTGAAAAAAGAAGAAGCCGTCGGCCGCCGCCTCGACTTCATGATGCAGGAATTCAACCGCGAATCGAACACGCTGGCCTCGAAATCCATCAACGCCGACGTCACCGCATCAGCGATTGAACTGAAAGTGCTGATCGAGCAAATGCGGGAACAGATTCAGAATATTGAGTAACGTTTCAAGTGCTATACAATTGCCCAACCACGCAAAAGCCATTGTAAATAATGGCTTTTTTATAGCTTATACGCCATAAGATTTCTACTCAGAACTTTCGGCTGGTTTTTCTGAAAAATTATCTGTACTTAGGAAAAGGAATTTGTTGTCTTTTATTGTATTTTTATTGTATATATAAACTATTTTATACCAAATGGGATGTTCCAACTCTTATGGATTTTATAAAATAATAAACCCAAAAAACCAAGAATTAAGTATTTACTTGGATATTTAATAAAACAATCCTTTATGCAAAAAAATCACTCTCGCTTAAAACCATATAAACAATTAGAGATAAGAAATGAAAAACATCATTCACATATCAGATTTACATTTATCAGAAAATCCCAAGTACGGATTTCATTATGAAGAAAGTATAAAAATAATTAACTATTTAATAGATGATATAAAGCTAATAGAAAAAAAAGAAAATATTAAATTTGACACTGTATTTTTCACAGGAGATCTTGTTTTTTCTGGAACCACCCAAGAATTTGATCTTTTCGATATTCATGTAAGAAAAAAAATCATAGATGAACTATCTATATCACCCAGTGAATTTCATATCTTACCTGGGAATCATGATATTAGCAGAAAAGACATTAATTTATTTGAGAAAAGTAATCGGAGCACTGATAGTGACTTTCTAGAAAAACTTTTTGATGCTGTTAATAATGGAAGTGAGAATTGGAACAGATTAAATAATTACAAAAAATATGAAGCCTCTCTGAATGAAAATAATTATCTTACTTCAGAGATCCTATTAAAAACAAAAAAAATATCTAATGACCTATATCTTCTATTTATTAACAGTGCATGGTTATGTATGGATGACAAAGATAAAGAGATGCTATTTATTACTAAAAAGCAGATTGATCGAGCTACAGCCAAAATACCCAACTCAGCAAAAATAATATTATTAACACACCACCCTTTAGATTGGTTAAATCAAAATGACAGAGTTCAATTTAGTTCATTTATAGAAAAAAGGGTTGGACTGATGTTTTTTGGTCATATGCATGAGTTCAAACAAATAAGAGAATCAAATTTCAATGAGGACATAACAATATTTCTTCAAGCAGGGACTTTAGATTATAGAGAAGATGTATCTGGTTATTCATGTGTTATTTTAAACAACAAAAATGATATATCAGATGGTAAAGTAATTTATAGAAAATTTAACAAATCCAATTTCACTTATGATTACTGGTCTGACTATGGTCAGAATGGTGTTTTTGATTTTTCAACTGAAAACTCACTGACTTTTGATTCAGATAAGTTTTCAGAAATCTCATCTAATATCCTAACTAAGGTAGATAAAGATCATCTTATAAATATTGGATACTCTGATGATAAAAAGAAAAGTTTAATGAAATTTTATTCCGAGCCTAACTTCCATCCAGTAGATGTGATGCCTCATTTAGAAGCGAAAATAACTAATACTGAACAAATAAATGAGAGCGATGAAAGTATCATTATAGTTGGGGGGGCTTATTCCGGTAAAACATCCGTTCTTAAATATTTATTTACCAAAAGTTTAGAGAAACAAGTAAATCGAGATTTTTCAAGATTCTCTTTCTATTATGACTGCAAGGGTAAAAAACCAAAGTCAAAAAATAAAGTATTACAAGAAATTATATCTCAATATTTTGCCACAGAATTAAACACATCTTTTGAAGAAAAAATAAAAAGAATGCTATGTAATGGATATGCCATTATATATTTTGATAACATTGACCATTCTAGCTTTGAAGATAATGAACATGTATTTAATTTCATTAAAGAATATAGCAAATGTAAGTATGTATTTAGTATAGACCAAATAAATATCCATGGAATTAATGATAGATTAACAAACATCAATCTTCCAAATTATTCTTTCACCTCTCTTGGACAGCTAAAAAGAAAAAATGTTAGAGACATAGTCTCCAAATGGGATGAAAGCTATTTAAATCCGCACAAGAATTTATTATTTAGAGAAATAAACAAATTAGTTGAAAACTCTCAATTACCACACAACTATTTTATCTACTCAATGTTATTAACTATTTATGAATTAAAAAGTGAAATCCAAGGGATTTTGACTGAAGCTGATATTATTGAAAACTTTATTGAAATACTTCTTAAGAAGCACTGCATAAACAAAGAAAAATCACAACCTCAATACAAAGAATTAATGCATTTTTTAGGTTTTCTTGCAAAAAATTACTACGAAGAAGAAACATCATCTTTGTCAAAAAATCAAATCACAAAAATAGCTTTAAATTTCAATGACCAAACACTATATTCTTTCGATGTGAATGGATATATTGACCCCCTTATATCCAGCGGTCTTTTAAAAAAAGATGGAGAAAATTATTACTTCTCACAACCTTGCTTTATATATTATTCATTAGCGTATTTTATGGATCACGATAATACCCTAAAAGAAGGGATTATAAATACTGGTAATTTAATAAAATGCGACAAAATAATTGAGTATTACTCGGCACGCAACGCATCTAAATTTGATACAATCGAGATAATAGATAGACATCTAGAAAGTAAAAAACAAGAAATATCAAATTTAATGTTTGATTTACATAAAGTTGATGTAAACAAAATGACTGATTTTGATATAACCGATACACCAATACTCAATAGCGTCTCTAAAAAAGCAGAAATATTCTTAGCTGAAATAGAGGAAGTCAGGGCTGATAGAGATGTAATAGATGATAAAATGGACGCAATTTCTCCATTAGAAAACCGCTCGGAATCTCATAAACAAATATTTATTTCAAAGAAAGAACAAGACACAGATGATAAATTAAAAGAATTCATGCAAATACTATCTCTTTTTTCAAGAGTATTTAGAAACATAGAATTATCAATGGATAAAGAAAAACTTATGTCTGTGTTTTCTAGAATTATTGGAAACTATATATTTATAATGAAATCAGTCATATTAACCACTGATGTAAATATAGTTATCCCGATGCTAGAAAAAAAACTAAAAGATATTTCATCGCAAGGAGAAAAACTTACGGATGATGACATCAATGATTTCATACTAGCAATAAAAAACATTCTTCCATTGGTAAGGTCGGCGATGCCTAATTATATACAGACTTTAATTAGTCAAGATTTAATGTCTAAAAAACCGAGAATGGCAACAATTTTAAAATTATCAATCAAGGATGAAAACGAGCCATTATCGAGAGCTATCTTATACTATGCACTTATGGATAATAACGATTTAAATATAAGAAACTGTGTGGGGGAACTAATGAAAATAAAAAGCAACCTGATAGCTGACTCTCTATTTATCAAACTTAACCAGATGATAAATACATATTATCAACTAGGAAGTGATGATCATAGGTTCCTTAAGAATTCAATCCAAACACTTATATCAAAAGGAAGAGTTAAATTGACTAAATCTGTGATTGAAAGCCTCGCAAAGATAAATTAAAAATAGTAAAAAGCTGCCTTCGTAGAAGGCAGTTTTATCTTACCCCTATAGTTACCACCTAAAAAATAAATCTACGAGCATTCTTTTTATTTATACAAATAATCAGGCGAAATAAATTAAAGACCAAAAATATAGGATAGAAATATAAATAAAATTTAGAGGGGGATGAATTAAACCCTTAATGAAACAATTATTCAACCCGTTTTATAAAAATACAAAACATTATAAAATTATTTATAAATTATGCATTTAGTCAATCCCATAAAAGTAAAATAACCTATTTAATATCCAGAAAATATATTATTTCTAAATGCAGTTAGATTACTTTCTTTTCGATTGAGATAACTCACTACGAAACTCGTAGTATCTGAACCCGTAAAAAGCATCAACAATTGGCGGTACTGACTTTCAAGGAGGATCGCCAATGACCACCATAAATGCCGCCGCTACCGATAGTTCCATTACCGTTTTCCGAGATTTGATCACTTCGCTATCCATTGAACACCTGAGTCGTACTCAACGTGACGACTTCGGCGCAATCGCTGCGGAGTCGGTTGAAGGGTTGTGCCACGGTTTACAGTATGTAAGCGAATCGCTGGTCGCAGAAACCACCACGGAGCAGTTGCAACACCTCAGCGCCTATTTCAGCACCTGTGCACATTTGATTCCGGCATTGCTGGTAATCAGTGAACAAGCCACATCAGCTCACACGGCAAACCTAACCTAAATTGTCCCTATCAGAGCTTAATAAGGACAACTTTCCTACAAACTGTCCTTATTGGCTGGCGTTTTGTCCTTATTTCGCCTAAATATAGAGACATTTACAGCTATTCTGTCCTTATCAACACACGCCAATAAAACCGACAGCCCTAGTATTGGTTTTATGAGAGCTCAGGTTTCAGCCCCAGATAATTTTAATGATTTGAATAAAGACGAAACTATCGACATGTTAAATGGAAAATTATGATGGTTATCAACTATGTCGATGCCAAAAGCCGCCACTAAACACCATCTCAGGAACATCATCACCCGCAACAAAACAGGGAAACACAACCGACATGCGTTATCTCGTCCTCCCCTTCATTCTTCTTGCCTTAACCGGCTGTCAGGCGATAACCACCTTCGATAAATACGCCACGCTGCGTCTTTACGAAGTGTATGAAGCCGAGAATCTTTCCGCCTGTGACTACAAGCCTAAATTCCGCGACTGTACTGTGGGTAAGCGATATTTTGACGTCAAGATATCCGATGATAAGAGCAAAATTGCGTTAGTGGTCAGAAAGCGTTACGCCTATTTTGGCTTCACGCGAGATGATTTTGCCCGGCAGACACAGCCGCTGCGTGATTTCCTGATTTGGGCGCAAGATCCGGCCGCGAAGGATAAACAGATCGCTCAGTTACGCAAAGCCGGAAACGTTGGCGGAAGTCTGTATGACAACAGAGAAGTGCAATATCAGTTCGATTATCTGCATACGCGTGCTGATGTTCAGCTACTTGTCGTTAAACCCCATGAAAACGCCGACTCGTACGGCCTGACCGTGGATGAAGTGAAAAACCTGCTATCGGTCATGGATGCCTGGTATGCCGGTACGTTTACCGGGAAACAGCTGACGTAAACTCAGTTGAGGCGGCCAGACAGATCACGTCTGGCCGAGAGCGGCATTAGAATTTCTGCATTCTGGAAGAAAATTGGCCGCAGTTTTTCAGCATCAAATCTTTGACGGGTCGGCGGTCATAGTAGCCTTTTTCGGTTTTGAACACTTCGTAGACTTCGATACGTCGTGGTGAATACGGCCCGACATACTCGCCGGTGACATAATAGTAATTCCCGACCACGGGTTTAAACGTCACGGTACTAAATCCGCCATTGCCAGCAATCATTCTGACCGCAATATTGTGTTGCGCGCTGACCCAAAACTCACGGATCATCGTTGGTGTTTCTGGAATTTCAGGGAAGCCGAGTTCTTTATTATTAAGTTTAGTTTGGAACCCAAATGCATTATTGGTATAGCCATTTTCTGGTGCATCAATATTAATACATCTGTCGGTCGTCGGATAAACGCGAACATAGTCGAGATTGCGGTTATCGAACGTCATACCCACGCGGTCAGCACCCTGATAATCCTCCAGTTTATGACTATAGGTCGCAACCGAACATCCGCTGACTAATACCGCACTGATTCCTATCAGAAATATTTTCCCAAACATAACCATCCCTTACCTTTATAAAATCAGAACATCCTGATTATTTTACGCCGCTTTTTATTCGAAAATTTGTGTTGTATTACCTTAAAGCATTACCTCACCTTAAACACTAATGATAAACGAGGCAACGTGGCAATTTCTCTCTATTACACCGCACGACGTAAAAAATCCCTGAGCCCACAAGAGATATCTGCCGTGAAGGAGATAGTCCAACGCCATTCCGTTAATGAACACATTGAGAAATATCTGACGACCGGCGACGGCATAAACTGGGAGTCATTTAATTTCACCCTCAACGCGAAAATCGGTAACGTTTTCAGAAAAGGAATCGTGTTCTCCGGCTCGACTAAACTCCCCGATAGCGATGAAGATGCCGTCTGGATTGGCGTACAGCACTGGTGCCAGTGTTTATCCGAAATCCGCACCGCCCTGACACACTGTGAATGGCACGTCGCGGTTGACGACCACAGCATACCGTGGGACGACGAAGCAAAGGCGTATGACCCAACGCGCTGAGCCAGCGAGAATGCTGAAGAGAGAAACGAATATGGACGACAACGACATTTACGATGCCGTCGCCACCAGCGCATACGGGCTGTCGATGGGCGCGATATGGCAACATATTGCGGTGGAGTGTCGGGGCAACTCCAGAACCTACGCCCAGCGTCAGGCGCTGTTTTTTACGCTGCTGGAGCGGCTCATCGCAGAGGGTAGAATCAGGCTTGCCAGTCAGGGAGACTATCTGCAAGGCGACCCAAAACATCAGGTCGATCGGCTCCGCCATTCCTTTCCGCCTGAAATGTCCGATGATGAATTTGATGATGTCGACGAATATGGCCTGTGGTTCTTAGCCAAAGCGCCCGCAGGCGTCGTGTGGATCACGCCCGAAGGGCAAGAGAGTTGGACGTAAGAGGAATCAGCCAAACCTGAGCCAATTCCTCTTACTCACGACCAGATATCATGACTAGCAGCGGACTTACTCCGTGGTCTTACGTTCAGCCTCCTGACCTTCCGCTGCCTGGCCTTTCACTACCTGACCCTCTAGCTCCTCATCCTGTTCCGACTTCGCCACACTCGGATGCTGGCGACCTTCCTCGATAAAATCTTCGTCGATGCCTTCAATATTCTCCTGATTATCGCGACCGGAGAGGATGTTCCAGCAGGCGATGAACAACGCAGCAATCAGCGGGCCAATCACAAAACCGTTGATACCGTAGATTTCCATGCCGCCCAGCGTGGCGATCAGAATCAGGTAATCCGGCATTTTGGTGTCTTTCCCCACCAGCAGCGGGCGTAAAATGTTGTCCACCAGCCCAATCACCAGCACGAAGAACGCGACAATGAAGATGGCTTGCCACAGCATATCCGTCGCGAACAGGAAGATAGCGGCAGGCACCCAGATAATTGCCGATCCCACAGCGGGAATAAGCGACAGGAACGCCATCAGCGAGCCCCACAGCAGGCTACCTTCTATTCCTGCGATGGAGAACGCAATCCCGCCCAGTGTCCCCTGCACAATCGCCACAACCACGGTGCCTTTCACGGTCGCCCGAGATACGGCGGCAAACTTCACCAGCAGGTGATGCTTAACATGCGTGGAAAGCGGCAACGATTCCAGAATCAGGTTGACCAGATAGGCACCGTCTTTCAGGAGGAAGAAAAGCAGGTAGAGCATCACCCCGAAACCAATGAAGAAGGTGAATGTCCCTTTGCCGATCAGCAGCACGCTTCCCGCCAGATATTGCCCACCTTTCAGCACAACCTGAGAAAGCTCTTGCTGTATTTTGGCGGCGTTATCCAGATTGTGTTCCGCGAGGAAATGTCGCGCCCACCTCGGCAGATGCTGAATCAGCTCCGCCAGCACCACCGGGAATTGCGTATTACTGTCCTGCAATCGGGTGTAAACCCCGTTAATTTCAACCACCAGCGAGGAAACAATGATCCCCAACGGAATGAAGACGAGCAGGAAGATGATCAGGACGGTCAGCAATGAAGCAACGCCATTGCGATCGTTCAATTTTTGCCGAATTTTGCTTTTCAGCGGATGGAAGATAATGGCCAGCACCGCCGCCCATAAGATGGCGGAATAATACGGTGCCAGGATGTCAAAAAACGCCAGCGTGACGATAAATAAGATAAGGATGAAGAATCCCTTCGTAAGCCCTTTAATATTCACAACGATTTCCCCTTCGTTCAATCTGCTCTCGAAATATAGAACGAAGTGGGGCGTTTGCAATATAGGAAAAGCCGTCGTCCGGTGAAAAGCCATCAGAAAGCGCGGCGAAAAGGCGGTAATGTAATGCCTCTCGCCGCATCATCCGTGCTTACAGGCCATCCAATCGCCGCTGGGTCGCCTGCACGAGTGAGTCCGTGGTGATATCAGCAATGGATTTGGCACCCGTGAGCGTCATCGCCACACGCATCTCTTTTTCGATCAGGTTCAGCAGGTTAACCACACCCGCTTCGCCCGCCGCCGCTAGCGCGTAGACAAATGCGCGCCCGAGCATCACGCCGTCCGCACCCAGCGCGATCATCCGCACCACGTCCAGCCCGGTACGAATCCCAGAATCCGCCAGAATGGTGATATCGCCTTTCACCGCATCGGCGATGGCAGGCAGCGCATGTGCCGTCGATAGCACGCCGTCCAGTTGACGACCGCCGTGGTTGGAAACCACGATACCGTCTGCGCCGAATTTCACGGCCTCTTTGGCATCTTCCGGGTCGAGGATGCCTTTGATGATCATCGGCCCTTTCCACATCTCGCGGATCCACGCCAAATCCTGCCACGAAATAGAGGAATCGAAATTCTCGGCCAGCCAGCCGATATAGTTTTCCAGCGTCGTCGGCGTGCCGCGATAGGCGGAAACATTCCCCAAATCGTGCGGTTTACCGTTCAGGCCAACGTCCCATGCCCACTGTGGATGTACCATCGCCTGCAACACACGGCGTATCGCTGCATTCGGGCCGCTCATGCCGGAATGGGCATCGCGATAGCGCGCACCCGGCGTCGGCATATCCACGGTAAACACCAGCGTCTTGATCCCTGCCGCCTGCGCACGTTCCAGCACATTGCGCATAAAGCCGCGGTCTTTTAACACGTAGAGCTGGAACCACAGCGGCCGATCGATAGTGGGTGCGACCTCCTCAATCGGGCAGACGGAGACGGTAGACAGCGTAAAGGGAATACCCTTCTGCGCCGCCGCACGGGCAGCCTGCACCTCGCCGCGTCGGGCGTACATACCGGTCAGGCCAACGGGTGCCAGCACCACCGGCATCGCCAGTTTTTCGCCAAATAGCTGCGTTTCCAGACTCAGGTCGGAGACATTTTTCAGGATACGCTGGCGCAGTGCGATATCCGCCAGATCGGCGGTATTACGCCTGAGCGTGTGCTCGCCATACGCACCGCCATCGGCGTAGTGGAAAAGAAACGGCGGCAGCTTACGCTGCGCCGCCGCTCGGTAGTCCGTTGAAGCAGAGATGATCATCGTCCTTTCCCATCCTTCTTCTTGTTTGTGCCACTGTTACGGTAAGTGGAATGACCGTGGGTGGAACTGCTTTGAGTGAAATTGCCCTTTAGTGAAACTGCTTCTAGTGAAATTGAAGGTACGCGACATGCGTTTGCAGATATTCCTGCAAGCCGTGCTTGCCGTCCGCCCCGCCCACACCAGATTTACGCCAACCCGCATGGAAGCCCTGCATCGCCTCAAAGTTCTCGCGGTTGATGTAGGTTTCGCCGAATTTCAGCCCTTTCAGCGCCTTCATTGCGGTGTTGATGTTTTGAGTATAGATCGACGACGTCAGACCATATTCGCTGTCGTTCGCCATCGCAATCGCCTCTTCCAGCGTGTCGAAAGTCGCGACGGGCAGCACCGGACCAAACACCTCTTCGTGCATGATCGGCATGTCCTGTTTGACGTCCACCAGCAGCGTAGGCGGATAGAAATAGCCCGTACCGCTTGCGCGCTGGCCGCCGAGCAGCACTTTCGCGCCCTGCGATACCGCTTTCGCCACTTTGTCTTCGACACGCTGTCGCGCCGCCGCACTGATCAGCGGCCCCATATCCAACGCTTTTTTCTCCGCCGTATTGCCGAAGGTCACCTGCTCCATCGCGGCTTTAATACGCGCGATAAACTCGTCGTAAATGCCTTTCTGCACGTAAACGCGCTCGGCGCAGTTACACACCTGCCCGCTGTTGATGACGCGGGAACTTACAATCGCTTTCACCGCCAGATCGAGATCGGCATCGTCCATTACGATAGCTGGGGCTTTGCCGCCCAGTTCCAGAGACACCTTCGTCACGTTCTGCGCCGCTGCCGTCATGGTCGCAATGCCCGCCGCCACGCTGCCGGTCAGGCTGACCATGCCGACTTTCGGGTTCGCAGCCAGCTCTTGCCCGACCGTCGGTCCGTAGCCGGTAACAAAATTGATGACGCCTTTCGGCAGACCGATTTTGTGAATGATTTCGGCGAAAATCACCGCATTGTTCGGTGTGATCTCGCTCGGTTTGATAACGATGGTGTTACCAGTGATCAGCGCAGGAGCCGCTTTACGCGCAATCAGGAAGAACGGGAAGTTCCACGGCAAAATACCGGTCGTGACGCCAATCGCTTTGCGGAAGACGAAGATGTTTTCATTCGGACGGTCGCTCTGAATAATCTCACCTTCGTAACGACGCGCCCACTCTGCCATGTAGTCGAGATAGTCAGCGGTAAACAGCACTTCCGTCTGCGCCAGACCGTACGTCTTACCACCTTCCGCGATGATGGTGTCGGTCAGTTCGGCTTCGCGCTCGCGGATACCGTCGGCAATCTTATGCAGCCAGACGCCACGTTCAACCGCAGGCAGCGCTTCCCAGCCCGGCTGTGCGGCTTCTGCCGCTTCTATCGCTCTCTTCGCATCGTCAGCGGAGCCTTCTGGGATCTGTGAAATAACCTGCTCTGTGGCCGGGTTCACCACATCAATCCACTTCCCGCTTCTGTTTTCAACAAACTCACCGTTGATGTACATACGTTTTTGGGTGGTGCTCATGTCAGGCGTCTCCAAAGTAGGGTAAGGGAATACCACGCATAAACGAGTTGTTAACAAAACACGTTTTTTTTGTGAAGTTTTGCCATGCTGCGCGTTCTGCGCGGCATTTACCTTTTCATCGCTGCCACCTCAGTCTGGCAAGTGGCAAAAAAGTCATGCTGAGAACGTCTGACGTAACACTTTTGCAAAGTATCGGAATTCAGATGGCGAGTTAGCCGGCTGATACATGGGCAGGTTTAGGGAGCGGAAATATTGAGGGGCTTAAAATAAGGTGATTAGGGGGAAATAACTTGTGCGGCAGGATACCTGCCGCATGCATCTTTATCCCTTTTTCATACTTTCAATATAGCGATTCCGAGATTGATTTCGATTGTTATACTCAGTAACCAACCTATTGAAGCTATTGATCATGCTGTTATAATTTTTTTCAAGACCTGCGTTTTTCGATTTATCCAGATCGCGACGTAGCGCCTTCACGTTCGCCAACAGCGCTGATGCGTTCGGCTCCAGATTGAACCAGAATGGATCGGCTGCCGTCTTATTTGCCATCGAGGCTCGATTCGCTTCACCATAGGTTTTCGCTGCATCTAACGCCTGCTGGTATGTCGTTTCAAGTGGCTGTAGATTTTCCACCGTCAAACGGTCCTGCACATTTAGCGCGTCGATGGCGTCAATGACGGTGCGGGCTTCCAGCATCACATTTTCTGTGTGCCACCAGATATCCTTACCATTACGCTGCTCCATAGCAACCAGCGCTTGTTTTTCTATTGCCAGGTTGCGTGAGGCGACAATGCTATGGATGCGATCGGATTTTGCAAAGAACGTCTTGAACAACGGTTCGATTTGAGACTGAAGGGCCTTGCCTTTAGCCATTCCATCGTCTTTGTAATCGCCCTGAGAATAGTAGGTATCAACTTCCTGAACCAGAGGAATCAATTGTTGGAGGGCTTGAGCATAATCTGCACCAATCGGGTCAAGCTCTGGGTCGGCTTGCCCACTCTTCGCCCCTGCTTCCAGACCCTCGACACAGTTTTTGGCAATAGCGTACTGATCGCCATGCTGAGTAAGTGTAAAGCGAGTCTGTAAATTCCAAAAAGCGCGGCCATTAGCGAGCTGGCTTTCGTAAGCAGTATGATAACGAGCATAAGCACCGCGCCAAATACCATCTACGCCGTTAATACACCCGACGAACGGGGCAAGTTTAGCTACTGTTGCCTCGTTTTCTTTCGATAATAGTGTTTCAGCACTCCCTTCCGCCTTACCTCCCATTAGTTCGTTCAACACATCCGTTTTATAGATGACCGCCCCGCCAATCACAGCCACTGTGACTAAAGCACTGACTACCTTCTTCACTAAAACTCTCCTGTTAATAATAAAGAAATCCCCAACCTTGAGCTCCTATGCTCGCGGCTGAAGGCCAGGCAATAGTACCACATGTAACAATTGGTAACGATTTTCCGTACCGTCGGACTCACCGAGCATGGATCTAACGTTTGTCAGTTCAGAACACACTCGGCGACGTCTCTTTTAACGGCCTGCTAGCTAAGCAGAAGACGCTTACGGTTCGTCGATTTTCACGATCTCTTCCTTCACCTTCCACTTGCCGCCTACCAGCTCGCGGGTGGTGGCGACCATCGCCTGTTTCTCTTCGGAGTAGGCTTCCGTGGTTTCGGCAATCAGGACAGGCTGATTATTGGCGATCTGATAGGCAGACCATTGATGCCAGCAGCAGCCGCTTTTGGTAAACGTCGTAATGACCTTACTTTTCTCATCGATATCGAACAAGCCGAGGTTGGTGCTGGCTAACTCGGTCAGCGACGCATTCAGGGTGAACTGCTGCTTTTCCACATCAAACAGGTACACATCGTAAGACGGCCCGCCGTAAGCGCCGCTATTGCCATTACGCACTATGATATCCGCGTGGTGATCGAAGTTAGCGTCATCAATCACCAGTCCGCTGTTGTTCTCGCCATAGACTTCAACCAGATTCGCTGTCACTTCGCCCTTAGTGTTCAGCTCGATGAACATATTTTCCATCGTGATACGCTGGAACAGATCACCACGCCCTTTCTTAAAGATATCCAGCGTGCCGGGGCCTTCGCAGGTTGAGTAAGAAGAGTCGAGATCGCACGTCGCCACGCTGAGCACAAAGTCCCACTGGTCTGATGCCTGAGTAATCAGAGAGATATTTTCACTACCGGAAAGCACCTGAATACGGGAAACCATCTCATTCCCCAGACAAACGTCATCCTTACAGCGATCGCGCTCGACCAACCAATCACGCTGCTCCTGACGCGCCTGCGCTTTATCTGCCTTTTTCATGTAACCCTGATAGGCCTTGTTCAATACCGTATCAAGCTGCTGTAACTGGCTGCTGGCACAAATCATTTTCTCAGTGTCTGTGCTGGCCTTGCTGCAATCCATCGCCCAGGCGGAGGAGGTGAAACAGAACAGCAGGGATGAAACGGCCAGAGATAAATAACGCATGAAGTATCGCTCCTTGAAAAACAGATGAAACCTAACTGATTGATAAAATGGATAACGGGTTATTGCTTGCTGCCATTTCCCATCTTTTTAAGAAAACGCTGCTGCTCAACCAAAATCGCTTTCAACGTAATACATTGATAATCAATGCCGTAACGCGGGGCGACGTCTGCAATAATTTTCGATAACGCAGGGTAGTGCCGATGATTCCAGTTGGGAAAAATATGGTGAGTCAGGTGCATATTGAGCTGCCCCAGCCAGTAGCCAAGCCAGGCGGGACGAGTCGTCCAGTCCACCGTGGTGGAAAAGACGTGCTGATAACGACCATGCCTGAATAGGCCATCGTCCGGTGCCTGATAGAACGTGCCTTTCGCCCAGTGCGACCCCAGAATCAGGACAACAAAAATCAGCGACGACAGCATTTGGCTCAGCAGATAAACCAGCAATAGCGCACCGAGGCTGACAGGTGTCGGCGACAACAGCCAATAGGGGATCGCCAGCGCCAGCAGGGCATGCAGCGCTTTTGATAACAGAAAAATACCCCAGCCCTTACCGCCCTGAAGCGTCATATTGCGCGTCACCTGCGTTTTCCCTGCGCGATCGAGCCAGTCAAAAAACCAGATGATGCAGGGGAATGTCAGCGATGCCACCATCGGCCAGTAGTAGCGCTGGGCGCGCATAAAAAAGCGAAACCGCTGATAGGGCGATTGCCGCAAAACGCCATTCTCTTCGATATCCAAATCGTAGTGCTGCACGTTGACATGCGCATGATGGAAAATCACATGCCGCACTCGCCAGCAGTCGGAATCCATGCCGAGCGGAATACTCACCACGATATTGAGCAGACGATTCGCCCACGGCCGCCGGAAAAAGACGTTATGCGAGGCATCATGCACCACGTTCACCGCCAGAAACATGGCGGTAAAAATAAAGCCAAAATAGCAGCCCACAAAACCCCACAGCGTCGTCTGCCGGAGGCTTAAACCATAAAACGTCAGACACAGCGCCACCAGAAACAGCATCTTGCCGATAAACCCAGCGTTGGCAAAACGGTGGTCGCCCGTTTCCGCCAGATAATCATTCGCGGCCTTCATCAACGCCCGATGCAACGCCAGATCGCGACCTTGTTCATAGCGGAGCGGCTTTAGCGGTGCGAGCGTCATTCTTCCTCCGCTCCCGCTTTCACGACGCGTCGCGAAGTACGCCGATCGTTACCTTCGCCCATCAATTTTAAAAACCGGCGCTGACTGGCCAGTAGCTCACGATAGGTAATACAGCGGTAGTTCATGCCATGCTCGGCAGCCACGCGCCGTAAGATGTCGGCTAACGCAGGATAATGGCGATGATGCCATCCCGGAAAAAGATGATGCGTCAGATGTAAGTGCAACCCTCCCGTCCAGCGCTCAAGCCAGCGCGGCGTCGGCAGCCAGTCACAGGCTGTCGCAAAATTGTGCTGATACCAACCCTGAGGCATGGCCTCTGTATCAGTAACGGTATAGAACTCAGCCTCCGCCCAGTGCGTGCCCAGCAGCAAAAATACCACCAGCAACGAGGCCAGCATCTGCCCCAACAAATAGCTTAACAGCACGATGCCTGGGCTAATGCCGTGTGCCGCTCCTACCATGATGGGAATCACCAGTAACAGCAGGACATGGCCGATTTTACTGCCGACAAAAATCATCCATCCGCGGTAGCCTAACTGTGCTGAACGAGCATTGACGGGAGTTTTCCCCAAGCGATCGGCCCAATCAAAAATCCAGGCGATATAAGGGAGCGAGAACGCAGCCACCAGCGGCCAGTAAAGATGCTGATAACGCATGTAGGAACGGTGGCGCTGAAAAGGCGTTTGGCGGAAAACCCCATTCTCTTCCGTATCCAGATCGTAATGTTCCACATTCGGATAGATGTGGTGGAAGTCCACATGACGCAAACGCCAGTAATCAGGATCGATACCTAACGGCAACGTGACGATGCGCCCGACCGTGCGATTCATTGTTCGGTTGCGGAAAAAAGTATTATGGGAGGCGTCATGATTAACGATGATATTCAATAACATCGACAGCATGATGAAAGAGAAATAGCTCAGGAAGAATGCCCACGCCGCCTGCTGCATTAAGCAAACGGCATAACAGGCGATGCAGCATAAAAAGAGTAATCCGGCCTTAACGAACTGGCCGCTATCGGCAAAACGATGATCGTGATTCGCGCGGAGATAGGCCGATGTTTCCCGCTGTAATGCCCGATGGAAAGCCTGCTCGTCCTTCGCTGGATACGGTTTGGCGGGAAGCACATTAACCATTTTCAGGTTCCTCGGTCAGAGGCCGCTGGCCCCAGCCAACTGCCATCGCCAGCCCGTGCAGCGCCAGCATCAGCATCGCAATCCTCCAGTAGAGTGCTTCCCAGCCCAGGTAGACAAGAAACACGGCTGGGAATAGCAGCACCACCACGAGCCAAACGTAAATACCCCAGCGCCGTCCTTCCGAAATCCCACCTAGCGCCACCGCACCCGCCACCAGCAGCAGGAAGAGCGCCACCTGCGACAGATCGGCGGAATCATAGCCGTAGCCATACAGGTAGACATAGCCCACCACCAGCGCAAACAGCAGCATTGCTCCGGCAATCAACGCCACTGGCGTACAGTGAAACGTTGCCTGACGTGTACGGCGCACCGACAGTTTCAGGTACTGCATAAAGGGCAGGTTACTGGCCCAAAACGGATTTTTTGATGGCGTTGCTTTGCCTGCACCGTAGCGGAAAGGCGTGTCAGGCAGTTGCGGGCAAAAGCTGCCGAACAGTTTGTCCCAAAAAATGAAGGTGCCGCCGAAGTTCTTATCGGCATAAGCGCGATCGTTCACGTGGTGCACACGATGGTGTGCGGGCGTCACCAACACCTTTTCCAGCCAGCCCAGTTTGGGCGTCATCGCATTATGGTTAAAGAGCTGAACGCTGTAATGCAGGATGGACACGGTAACGAACACGTACAGCGGTACGCCGAGCAGCGCCAGAATCAGGAAGAACGGAATCGAGGTCAGCGAGGAATACCAAGAGTTACGCACGCCCAGTGACAGATTGAAATGTTCGCCCTGATGATGCACCACATGCACGGCCCACAACACACCGAAAGTATGGTGCAGGCGATGTAGCCAATAGAAACCGAAATCCCAGGCGAGTATCGCGAACAGCCACATCAGCACCGGCGGCCAGGTCTCTATCCAGCCCAAACTGAAATGCGCCGCGACATAGCCATAGCAAAAAATCTCCACGCTGCGAAAAAGCCACAGCATGATATGCCCTGAGTTCAGGTTGAAAACCACGTCATGCCAGTTCACCTTCTCACGCTGCATCCACTGTAGAACCAGCGCTTCGCCAATTACCACAACCAGCATAAAGACAATGGGTAATGCCAAATCGATCATGATGTCATTCCTGATGGCGCTTATCGTTAGGCAGCGGAGCCGCTGGGGAAATGGCCTTCACCGCCTCCCGGCTACGCAGAAAAATCCACCCGGTAATTCCCGCCAGCATCGCGCCGGTCACCAGATCGATGAACAGATGTCGGCGCAGTTGCAGGATAGACAGGGCAATCGCCGCTCCCCACAGAAGGTACAAACCGGTTTTCACCTTCTGCCGGCTATCGCTCATTGCCCACACCGCCAGCACCGTTAGCGCAATATGCAGTGACGGCAGGCAATTCTGCGGCGAGTCGATACGCAGTAAAAGCTGTAGCACACGGGTGGAGAGATCGTCCCCAACGACCTGTGGATACACCATCGTAGTCGGAAAAATCAGGTACACCGCGCCCGCAATCAAGGCAGTCAGCTGCGTTGCTCGACGTAACCCCGCCAGACGCGTAATCGGGCAAGATAAGTAAGACAGCGGCACGATGATAAAAAACGAGAGATACAGCCAGATCGCCGACGCGCTAAAAGGAATCAACTCATCAACAAACGACGTCGGCAGTACCGTTCCCTGACCCTGAAACTGTGCGCTCAGTTGATACACCAGCCCGACCGTTCCCCAACCGAAGAGCAACGCTTTCAGTCGCAATAGCCGCGTTTTTTGCGGAAATAGCCTCATACACTCTCCTTCAGGCGGGTAATCCGTCTGCGCTTTTGCGTAAACTCCGGCGCAATCTCACCGGCGGTTAACCGCCACCGGAGGCGAGACGCATCAATCCCTTGCAACGCAAACTGCTGTGACAGACTATCCCGACAGGCTTCCAGCTCCGGCAGACTGCACGCGGCGGATAAATGCAGCGTCGCATCGCCCTGCTGCGCCAGTCGATAGTCGGCATGCAGCGGCAGCGCATTGGCGATCACTCGACTACAGAGATCGGCAAACACGGTTTGAGGTTCGCCGTTACTGTTTGGCAATCGCAGGCTGTCATCGCTACGCCCTTCAATGCGGGCAATCGCCATCGTCACTCGACCACACGCGCAGGGCGTTTTTTGCTTCACCAACACATCGTCCAGCCGATAACGCACAATCGGCTGGGTGCTGCGGGTGAAATCGGTGATGATGGGCGTAAAGCGTTCGTCATCCAGCCACTGCGGCTCGATGTGAATAAATTCTTCGTTGAGATGCAGCGTGCCGTGCTCGCAGGTCGATGCCAGAAAGCCTTCCGTCGCCTGATACACTTCCCCAACCTGTCCGAAGATCTGCTGGAGCAATTGCTTGTCCTGCGGTTCCAGCACCTCGGCGACAGAAATCACCTTTTTGACCGATAGGCGCAGCTCACCACGCTGTACCGCTAGCGCCAGCTCGCGCAGCACCTGTGCGGGAGCGACAATAATCGACGGCGACCACGCTTCCAGCCGCGAAAAATGCTCAGAAAATGGCGCAAAGAGATCGTAAAACGACAGGCTGAGCCAGCGGTTATCCACGCTGTGATACAGGTTGTTATCCGCCCGCAGGAACAGCGCCACCCGCTCACCAGCACGTAAGCCGTCCGGCAGCATTTTCGCCAGCATGCCTCCCGCCCACACCTGTTGTTCACGCGGGCTGACGACAAACAGGCCACGCTGCCCAGAGGTGCCGGACGATAGCCCGACGCTAAACCCGCCCACATTCGGCGTGAAGTCGCGCTCTTCCTCACTGCGGCGCGCGCAAGCGAGCAGTTCATCCCGCTTAAGCCCAGCGGTGTTCATCCGATCGAACTCGGCCATCATCACGGCTTTATCCATCATCGGCCAGGATGTCATGGGTAGCTGGCAGTAAGGCCGAAAATAGGGGCTACGCACCAGCACGCGCCGAGCAAAATGAGAAAGCTGGCGCTGCTGATGGCGTTCAAGCGCCTGACGAGTGGAAAAGGTCAGGCGTCTGGCGCGGAAATAGTGCCAGATCGTCATCAGCGGAATCATAGGTCACCCTCGTGACACAGCCGAATCTCGACTTGCCCGTTCAGGTGCAACTGGTGCAGTTGGTCCAGCGTGTGGTAATAGGCTTTCGGATCGTCCATCACCAGATTCGCCAAGCGCGATGGCCCACGCCCTTCGCGATAGCTGTGCGGCGACCAGGCGGCATCGCTTGCCAGCAGCACCCAGCCGTTTTCCGTCAGCACAAACGCGCCGAGGTGTCCGGCGGCATGGCCGGGCAGCGGCACCAGCACGATCTCTTTATCGCTACCCGGCAACGCATAGCCTTGCGTAAACGGCGCAAGCTCGGCTGGCAGATCGGTAAGCGGGAAGTTCTCAACAAACTGGAGCGCCTGCTCGAAATGTTCAGGGATCAGCGCGGGCACAAACGCCCGCTTCAAGGCCGCGAAACCGCGCAGATTCCGCGTCTGCTGCCATCCCAGCGCCGAACAGATAAACGGCACGTTAGGGAAATCCCGCAGCCCCGCGATATGGTCGCCGTGAAAATGGGAAATAATCAGGCCGTCGATGTCCGCAGGTTGAATCCCCTGCCCGTGTAGCTGGTGAATCAGCGCGTCTTTCGTCTCGAAATGCACTGGCGTCATTCTGCGGTACAGCTGAAACAGGCCAGATTGCGTGGCATCGGTAAAATGCTGGGCATAGCCGGTGTCCCACAGCCAGCGCTTACCCTGACTTTCCAACATCCAGACGCGTGCCGGAAAACGGCACACTTTCCATCCCGCACCACGCAGCGCCATGCAGCCGGGATGCAAACAGTACCCGACCTCAAACGTTGAAATATTAGCCATGTCCGTCAGTCCTCCGCTGTGCAAGGTGCGCGTTGAACCAGTCTCCGGTCAGCTCGATGCCCTGCTGAAGGGAGAAACACGGCTGATACCCCAGCTCCTGCTTGGCTTTCTCCGCACTGAGCGTCATATCGAAATTCACCGCTCCCGCACTGTAGCGCGTCAACAGCGGCTCTTTCCGGCTAAACCACGAGAACAGCTCCATGCTACCCGCCACCGCGTGCAACAGCGGATACGGCACTGCCCTGACGCGATAGTTCATCCCTAGTTGCCCGATCAGCAGTTGCTCAAGCATGTCTGCAAGGCGTGCGGGTTCATGATTGGTGATGTTATACGCCGAGCCAGACACTAACCCCGTGCGCTGGCTGGCAAGCGCCATCGCTTCCACCACGTTGCCGACAAACGTCAGATCCAGCAGCGCTTCGCCACCGCGCGGGAGCCGCAGCACGCCGCCGCCCACTGCAATCTGTTCCAGAACTCGCGGCAGAATCACGCGGTCATGCGGGCCAAACAGGCCACGCGGGCGCAGAATCACGTAGGTAGTTTGCGGGTAGCGCGACGTCAGCGCCTGAAGCCGTTCTTCCGCCAGAAATTTAGTCTGCGCATAGTGATTGGCAAAACGTGCCGCGCGGTAGCCTTCATCGATATTCAGGTGGTGCTGATAGTCGAAGTAAATCGCGGGCGTGGAGATGTGTACAAAGCGCGGGATACCCAACTGACCGGCAGCGTCGGCCAGTCGTGCCGTCACCTCGGTATTATTCTTATAAAAATCATTATATTGGCCCCACGGCGATGATTTCGCAGCGCAGTGCCAGACCACGTCACAGCCCGCCATCAGCGTTCGAAACTGGTCTACCGAGGTGTCCACCAAATCGATACCAATAAACTGCGCGCCCAGCGTTTCAAGCTGCTGCCCTACAGTGCGATCGCGCCCGCAGGCCAGCACCTGATGCCCGGCCTGAAGCAGCCATTCCACTGCGTTACGCCCCAGTCCGCTGGTCGCGCCCGTGACGAAGACTCTCATGGGATCAATACCATGCCGCCCAGCGTCAACCCGGCGGCCGTACCGACCAGCATCGCGGGTTCACCCTCAGGCAGACGCTGCGTCACGATGGCATGATGCAGCGCCGTCGGAATCGAGGCCGCCACCTGATTACCGTGATAGCGATAAATATCAATCAGCCTTTCCGTCGGGATCGCCAGCCGCTTACGCATATGTTCCAGCGACAGGTGGCTGGCCTGATGCGGAACCACCGCCGCCATCTGATCCAGCGAATAACCGCTGGCCTCCAGTAACCGTTGCAGATAGCCCTCGATCAGCGCAGAAGCCTGCCTGAATAGCCGTTTTCCCTGCATATGGAACAGAAAATCATGCAGCTCCATCCCCGCACGCGGGTTACGCAAGGTGCCACCAGCGCGGATCTGGCACAGTTCGTTACCCTTCGGGTAGGTTTCCAGCAGACACGCCGCAATACCGCTGCGCCCATCGCCACGTTCGACAATGGCACACGCAGCACCATCGCCAAAAATCAGCGACGATTCTTCGTCATCCCAATCGATACCGCGCGAAGCCAGTTCGGTAGAGACGATGGCAATACGTCGATAAGCTCCAGTATTTAACAGCCCGGCCGCCACCTGAAGCGCGGAAATAAAGCTGACGCAGCTGCTGTTAATATCGAAACAGGCCGTCCCTTTTGGCAGGGACGACGCTTTTAATAAGTGGCTGGCGCTATAAGGCAGCGCCTGAATCGGAATCGCGGAAGCAAACAGTAGCAGATCGATGGACGCTGGCGGAATAACGCCCCGCGCCAGCGCGTCATTTAACGCCGCAACACCGAGTTCCGCCTGGCTAGCATGATTATCCGCATGGTGGCGATAAATAATGCCTGAACGGCTTTCGACATATCCAGCGGGTTTATTGAGCCGCACATCTAATTCAGCCGACGTCACCCGCTGCGTGGGAAGCGCGCTGCCGGTAGAAATAATCTTGAGTGGAATCAATCCCTGAGTAAATGCATGACTTTGCGTCTTCAACTTCAATCCTTTCTAGATTTATTATCGTTTTACCCGTACTGAGCAGGCTATCACGTACGGTATTTATTCATTCTGTCGCTAAGAATAACGAAATCACCACAAATTGAAATCTTAAGCTGTGCGGTAGCACTATTCCATCCCGACACTTTTTCGCTATTCTCTGTGCATTCGCGATGCTTAATTAAGCCAGAATTTATACTTATGTCATTGTTTATCAAATCGGTTATTGGCGCGCTGATCGTATTGCTCATCAGCGTACTGGCGAAAAGCCGAAACTATTATATTGCCGGGCTGGTGCCGCTATTTCCCACGTTTGCGCTGATCGCACATTATATCGTTGGCACCGAACGTGGACTGGAAGCGCTGCGCGCCACCATCCTGTTTGGCATCTGGTCCGTTATTCCTTATCTGGTTTATCTCATCTCACTTTATTACTTTACCGCGTGGATGAAATTGCCACAGGCGCTGTTTGCAGCGGTCGTGTGTTGGAGTGTATCAGCGGCTCTGCTGGTCAAAATCTGGACGTGGTATCAGGGGAATTAGGTGTAAAACAGCAAACGGAAAAAAATTTCTGATGTGTCCAATCACTCTCGCAATAGAGAAAGAACCCGGCGTATCCGGGTTCAATATGTTGGCATTTCTATTGTATCAGACTCATAGCGATCAAGATTAACGGCATACTTGCGCCATATCGATAGTGTAGTTACAGCCGGGATTGGCCTTCTCCTGCCAGTGATGTTTATCCATTTTTGCGGTACATCCCGCATCTTCTAATAAGGCCTGACGACCATCTGCGCTGCATACCAATATTAGCGAATGCCCTTCTACAGACTTTGCCTTCATTTTATAGTCCTTAAAAGGGGCAAGAAGCGCTGGATCATGAGCTGTTGCAGCGACCAGAAGCGGGTTGTCAGTCGCGGAATCAGGATTGCCATAACGAGTTTCTGCTTCAACGGATGCGCTTAATTTTGTTAGGGCAGACGACAGCGGGTACATCGTCTCTTGTTGATTCGCTGAACTAAAAGAGCAGCATCCTGCCAAAAATAAAACACTTGCGAGGGTGATATATCTCATGCAACCTCCTCCCAATAAACTAATTCATTCGTGTTCACATCTCGCCCCGTATCAAGGTTCCAATGGCCAAAGAATGACAATGCGTCTACATCAGACTTTTCAACTGATTCAGCAACTAACCGCCATGCCTCAACGACATGAGTTATCGCGAGATCAAAAACATCATCGTAGTTTTTCCTCCCTCTTGGCGTTGCGATATTTGTCAGAAACTGCTGATCCAATTCCGCGACAGCGGGGTAGGTTAAACCAAGATTTACCGCAATATGACGCGCCAGCGGCATCAACTTGTTGCCTTCTTCAGCAATCTTGTCGACCATAAACAAGAACCGTGAATTCCATTTATTAATATCGGGCTTATTGCTAGAAAACGCCTGAGCGTAAGTTTGCTGCAAAGCAGATTCCCATAGCTTTTTTATCGTTTCATTAAGCTGTCCATCCTGCGAACATCCTCTAATCCCAGAATTAAGATGTTCAGAAAGCCCTACTTCGCCCAAATTTAATCTTTGAAAAATATAGGCATCCTGATTCATCTCACAGATACGATGTTCACGTTTATTCTGAGCATAAGGACCAACAATTTTTTCCACAACAGGATGAATCGTCATGTCAGTCACCACGTGAGCGACATAGCCCAGCAACCACGCTAGCGCCTTTTCTTTCTCAGCACCCTGTAACCCCATCACACCTTTAGCAAGAGACTGAACCACATCCCCTGTCTTTTCATAGTGCATCATATCGGCCCATTCTGCGGCACCAGAATCCGCAATAGCCAGATAAGGGTAATCAGGGCTAACCGAACCTAATTCACAGAAACGAAGATATCTCTTTAATACGAGGATACCGCTTTGAGGTACCTTTCCTTTCTCCAACCGCTTTGTTTCAACTGCAAAATTAACAACTGCGAGATGTGCATATGCTCCAGCCATGAAGTTCACCTTTAGCGTGGTATAACACGATTATTAATAGTCACTTACTAAAACATGAAGGAAATAAGAGCTGTACCGTTGAACAAAGTCGGCCTGAAAAATGAATCATGAAGGCTCAATAAAAAACCGTGGTAATTATTTGATAGATAATATTATTTCAATACGTAGATCGCGTAACCATACTACCAGTAGAAATGAGTGCCTCTATTCTGTTTGGCAAAATCTGTGAACAATGCCAGATATAAAGATGACACCAGCATCAACGCTACAGCATCAAACATGTCTGGTAACTTATCTGGACGTGGTATCAGGGGAATTAGGTGTTGGCAGAAGGGATGGCCCCCTCTGCTATAGGCAGGTGAGATTAGGCGAAGGCGAAGCCTTCATCTTCCCATCCCGTGATTCCCCCTATCATAATTTTTACCGGGCGACCGAGTTGCGCCAGCTTTAATGCCGCCTGATCTGCGCCATTGCAGTGTGGTCCCGCGCAATAGACGACAAACCGCGTGTCATCAGGCCACTCGGCCATACGCTCAGGTGTGATTTCACGGTGCGGAAGGTGAATCGCTCCCGGTATATGGCGCGCGCTAAAGTGCTTCGCCGATCCCACCACATGCAATAACACAAAGTCCTGCTGAGTGTCAGAGAGCGATCCCGCCACATCCGCACAGTCTGTTTCAACGGACAGGCGACGTGAAAAATGGGATAGGGCGATATCAGAAGCAGCAAAGGGATATTCAGTCACGTAACTCATCGATTTTTCTCACTGATTGGAATGAGGCTCGACTATAAAACGGATACATAAAGGCTGGCAGATGGCATTATTGCCATATATCGTCAATATCATGACAAGTTATTGAGGTGAGGAAATCGATGTTCAATCCGCTTGTTGTCGTACTCGCTTATGATGGCTTGTGTACATTCGAATTTGGTATCGCTGTTGAAGTCTTCGGCCTTCCTCGCCCCGAAATGGGGGAACATTGGTATCAGTTTGCCGTTGCGGGTTTAGACCGTGGCGCGATGCGGGCAACGGGTGGTATCCATGTAGTTGCCGATGGTGGCCTTGAGCTGTTAACACAGGCAGGGACGATTATCATTCCCGGCTGGAAAGGCAATGATGTGCCCGTCCCCACACATCTGGTCGATGCATTACGCCAGGCACATCAGCAGGGTGCCAGGCTGCTCTCTATCTGTTCTGGCGTTTTTGTCCTCGCGGCGACAGGTCTGCTTTCCGGGCGACGCGCCACGACGCATTGGCGCTACAGCGACACGTTAAAAATGCAATATCCTGATATCAACATCGAGCCAGACGTGCTTTATATCGATGAGGGAACGATTCTTACGTCCGCCGGGAGTGCGGCGGGTATCGATCTGGGGCTGCATCTCATCCGTCGGGATTACGGCAGCAAAGCGGCCAATCAAGTAGCTCGCCGATTGGTGGTCGCACCGCATCGTGATGGCGGGCAAGCGCAGTATATTGAAAAAGCGGTACCTGTAGACTACGAACGCTCGCGACTCGGGCCGCTTATCGATCATGTTCGAGCCAACCTCGCGGAAGAGTATTCCGTTACGAAGCTGGCAGCAATTTCCTGTATGAGCCCACGCACGTTCCTTCGCCGTTTTTCTGCCGCTACGGGTACGACGCCAGCGCGCTGGCTACTGGCCGAACGGCTGAATACCGCACGCGATTTACTGGAAAATACGCGCTTATCGATCGAGAAAATCGCCGAAACGGTAGGATTCGGTACCGCAGCCTCGTTACGCCACCATTTTCGCCAGCAGCTCGATCTCACGCCTTCAACCTATCGGTTGCGCTTCGGGCAGAGAGCCGATGATATCCCTGAGAATCTTGCCGCTAAGAGAGGATAAGATCATGACAAAAACGACGTACCCCGGCACGGTTTATCGCCCCATTCTCTCCGCGCAGGAAGCCGAACGCTTCACGCTCCCACACTATTTCACGCTACGTGGACACGATGATCAGACAGAGGCTGACATCTGGCAGCCCGCACCGATTGAGGTCGATCCAGCGACGCCCTGGGTTGTCGGGCCACAGGTGGGGGTGGATGGCGCAACGCACGCCCATGTTCAACAGGCGGTGAACGCCGCGCTGCGGGCGCAACAGGATCGGGCGCGGATTGAGATTAAACTGCTGCCAGGCACCTATACCGGCACTGTCTACATCCCTGCCGATGCCCCACCGCTCACGCTATGTGGGGTGGGAGAACAACCGGATGACGTAGTGATTCAACTCGCGCTGGATTCGATGTTTTCACCCGCGATCTATCGGGAAACGGTAAATTCGCACGGTGAATATCAGCCCGGCGATCCTGCCTGGTATCTGTACGATCTCTGTGCATCAAAACAAAACGCGACGATTGATACCATTTGTTCCGCCGTGGTCTGGTCACAGAGCGACAATTTCCAGATGAAGAACCTGACAGTGGTGAATACCTTGCTGGATTCAGTGGATAGTCGTGCACATCAGGCCGTTGCGCTGCGCACCGACGGCGACAAGGTACAGCTTGAAAAGGTCCGCCTCATCGGTCGTCAGGATACGTTTTTCGTCAACACCAGCAACCTTCAGAATGAGTACGTCACGGACCGCTACAGCCGAGCCTACATTAAAGACAGCTACATTGAGGGCGATGTCGATTACGTTTTTGGGCGCGCAACTGCGGTATTCGAACGCGTCCACTTTCATACAGTTTCCAGCCGTGGGGCGAAAGATATTCACGTCTTCGCGCCTGACAGCATGCCGTGGGTGCAATACGGTTTTCTGGCAGTGGCGTGTCGTTTCACGGGAGACGAAGGCTTCAGCGGAGGAAAAAAGGCCAAACTGGGGCGCGCCTGGGATCAGGGAGCAAGGCAGACGGGATATCAGCCGGGCCAGACGGCAAACGGCCAGTTAGTGATTCGTGACAGCACGATTGACGCCAGCTATGACAGAAAACAGCCGTGGGGCTCGGCGGCAACCACCGCACGGCCCTTTGCGGGTAACGCGAATTCCGGCCGCAATCTCGACGATGTGCATTTCAATCGGCTGTGGGAATTCCACAATATCGACGAGACGTGAGGTACAGCGAAAGGGATAACAATATAAAAGGTGAGTGTTATTCGCGAAAGAGTCGCACTGATGGAATTAATTAACCTGAACCGCTGGCGGCCTGTAAACAATACAGGCCATAGAAAAGTAAAAGAATCTTATTATATTACTGATAAATCTCGCTTAATTCGCATTCCCTGATGTTAGCCAGTCATCACGCTTATCCAGAGCGTTATTTATTTTTTTTACTTCACGCCCTTAGCATTGTCGTTCGATTGTATGTTTTTTCACTCCCCCATAACAATTAGACTTAGGTACAGGTGTAGGTATATACTTTTCCGTTACACGGATGTTGATTCTTCAGACTGAGGTCATGAGATGTCGCCATTATTCTCCAGTAGCGAAATAATAAGCAGAGTAATCAAATGCCATTTTAATGAAAACCTGGATCACTACGATGGCATCAAATTCTCATTTATGGTTCTGAATAAGAAAAACCCCTCTGAAATGATCATTATTTCCAGTTATCCCGATGAATGGGTTAATCTCTACAAAGAAAATAAATACCAGCACATTGATCCTGTTGTTCTTGCTTCATTTAATAAAATATCGCCTTTCTCTTGGGAGAAAAGTCTGGTTATTAATACACGACTACAGCTTGCCAAGATATTTGATCTCTCTAAAAAATATAATATTATCAATGGATATACTTTTGTCCTTCACGATCATGGCGATAATTTAGCGATGCTATCTATTATCGTGGACAGCTCCTATCCCGATGATGTTGAAACATTCATTGAAGAGAAGAAAGACACCTTTCAGATGCTATTAATTGATGCATATGAAAAAATCATCTCCCTTTGCAGAGAGATGATTGAAAATAAAAAACAATTAAATAATAAAGAAATATTCTCTCAACGAGAAAATGAAATCCTTTACTGGGCCAGTATGGGTAAAACCTATCTGGAAGTCGCTATTATTCTCGGTATCAAAACCAGTACGGTAAAATTTCATATCGGCAACGTTGTGAAAAAACTGGGCGTCCTGAATGCCAAGCATGCTATCAGGCTCGGCGTTGAGTTACAGCTCATCAAGCCTGTGCAATAGCGGCAGGTACCCGTAGAGGCCACTGCTTCAATTCATTGCTCATAAATGTCCCGCTGCGGTTAATACGACGAGCCAACGCTTCCTGATTCTCATCATCAACCGGAAGAAAAACCAAATAAACTCTTTCTTCCTTTTCTGACAAACCTTGTTCGACCACGCGAATTCCCCAGCCAGATCGTTTTAATATCGTCAGCATAGGGTGGCTCACTATCGTATATATTCCATCATAGCCTTTGTCCCTTGAGTAATTAATCATCGAAAGAAACAACATCGAACTAATTGGGTATTCATTGCCGAGAATATCTTTCGCTCGTGATTTATCGACAAAGAACCGACTAGATTCCAGGTAATTCCCTTCAGGGATGTTTATCTCCTTGAAGTAAGGAAAAAACGTCCCGGTAATCATGTTAGGGTATTTTGTTTCAATAAATCTCAAACTACAGATAACGGTGTTATCTTTGATGCCAAAAAGATAAGTCGTGTTATTATTATCATACTGATCAAATTCCATTCCATCAGTACATTGCACGGCCCAATTCAGTCGATCTTTAAACGTCTCTTTTCTGAGGGTAAATAGCTCTTCTGATTTCGTTTCTGACAACAAGGTGTGATTTACATCAAATATCTCTAACATTTTTCCTCCATTGAAAAGTTAATACATAACCTCAAAAAACGATACGCCATCCCACAGATCCTTCGCCTTCAGATTATTATCTTGGCTGATTATTTATAGGTATTCTGTCCCTTTCCACGGCGGTTGTACAGATGCAACCTGCATTGTCAGCAAGAGTTCATACACAAAAAGACAACGCGAGAAGAACCAATATAAACATATGATAAACGGATAAAAAAAATCCGGAAGCGCGAGACGATTCCGGATTTTTATATTATTCAATCTGGGCGTTATTTCTCTGTTTTATCCTGCAGTTGCCCTACCTGCGGCAGACCCGTGCTGGCGGAGGAAGAGAGCAAGCCCGTTTCAACATAATTAAACAGTTTTTCACGCGTGTCGGTGATATCCAGATTGCGCATGGTCAGCTGGCCGATACGGTCATCTGGCGAGAAGACCGAGTCGCCTTTCTCCATGGTCAGACGTTCTGGCTTATAGGTCAGATTATCAGACACGGTATTCATGATGGAGTAATCATTGCCACGACGCAGCTCCAGCGTCACTTCACCGGTGATGGCGCTGGCGATCCAACGCTGAGAAGAATCACGCAGCATCAGTGCCTGAGAATCGAACCAGCGTCCCTGATACAGAAAACGACCCAGCTGACGGCCATTGGCGTGGTATTGCTCGATGGTGTCTTCGTTGTGGATACCGGTAACCAGACGCTCATAGGCAATGTGCAGCAGTGCCATTCCCGGCGCTTCATAGATGCCGCGGCTTTTCGCTTCGATGATACGGTTTTCGATCTGATCGCTCATGCCCAGACCGTGACGACCGCCGATGCGGTTTGCTTCCAGCATCAGTTCCACGTCATCGGCAAAGGTCTTGCCGTTCAGCGCAACTGGGTGACCGCGTTCAAAACGGATGGTCACTTCTTCTGCTGCCACTTTGACGTTCTCGTCCCAGAACTTCACGCCCATAATCGGGTTAACGATTTTGACGCTGGAATTCAGGAATTCCAGATCCTTCGCTTCATGCGTCGCACCCAGAATGTTGGAATCGGTGGAATAGGCTTTCTCGGCCGACATTTTATAGCCGAACCCTGCCTGTGACATAAACTCGGACATCTCCTGACGGCCACCCAGCTCATCAATGAAATCGGTATCCAGCCACGGCTTGTAAATCTTCAGTTCAGCATTGGTCAGCAGGCCGTAACGATAGAAACGCTCAATATCGTTGCCTTTATAGGTGCTGCCGTCACCCCAGATGTTTACGCCGTCTTCTTTCATTGCAGCAACCAGCATCGTACCGGTAACCGCACGGCCCAGCGGCGTGGTGTTGAAATAGGTCACGCCCGCCGTCGTGTTGTGGAATGCGCCACACTGAATCGCAGCGATACCTTCAGCAACCAGTTGCTTACGGCAATCGATCAGGCGAGCATTTTCTGCGCCGTATTCCATAGCCCGACGTGGGATTTCCTCGTAGTCATCCTCGTCTGGCTGCCCTAGGTTCGCGGTATACGCATAAGGAACCGCGCCTTTTTGACGCATCCAAAGCAGTGCAGCGCTGGTATCCAGACCACCCGAGAACGCAATACCAATACGCTGACCAACCGGAAGATGCTTGAGAATCGTTGTCATATATATAATCCCTGCTCGAAAGATCTCTGGATATAAGCTGAGTCGCCCACACCATTATGTTACGCCATACATTCATGAGCGCTCGGGCCCTGTGCACATCCTGCATCAAACGGGCCGGTCGATGACCAACATCGACACACTCACAAATGCATATTTATGCAAAATAAGTGAGTGATAATTTAAACATCTTTTTGGCGGGACAGGAAGAGAAGAGTCATACTTTCATGCAAAAAAATTCGTGGCCAATTCACGACCAAGTTAGCAAGTATAGCGCTATCTTCTCTTCAGGCTAAGCAGCAAAAATCGTTTACGCGACCCACCCGACATTAATAAAACATCGTTTCATTTTGGCGATATTTCTTTGCTATTCTCTTGCGGTTAACACCTTCCCTTGCATATTGCTGGAGATGCTATGTCTAAGAAAGTCGCCGTTCTGCTGGCTCCTGGGTTTGAAGAAGCAGAAGCGATTATGGTGATTGATGTACTGCACCGTATGAAGATAGAAGTCACCATGCTGTCATGCTATGACAGACTGGAGCTGCACAGTTATCACAATATTCGCATGTTTGCCGATGCTCTGCTGGAAAGAAATCAGGACACGCTGTTTGATGCCGTAGTCATTCCTGGCGGCCCACAGGGAACGGTAAATCTGGCCGCAAACCCGATGGTCGTCGAGTTTATTCGTCGCCACGACGACGCGGGAAAACTGATTTGCCCACTGTGCTCCGCAGCCGCCCGCGTGCTGGGGGGTAACAAACTGCTGAAAGGCCGCCGTTACGTTTGCTCCGGGAATTTATGGCAGGACGTGACCGATGGCGTTTATGTTGACGAGAAAGTCGTGGAAGACGGCAATCTGATCAGCGGCAAAGGGCTGGGAGTCACATTCGATTTTGCCTTTACCCTCGCCAGCCGTCTGACCGGTGACAAAGAAAACGCCAACTTCCAGGTTGAGCACATCGATTACGATTACTGGCGCGTGCCAGCGTAACCGTTCAACAGCCTAATGATAAGGCGCGCACCCTCGCGCCTTCCTGTGTGACCTTCCAGCATGACCTTCTTTTATAGATAACCTTAATAACCTTCCCCATAACGCTCGCGATACTCTTTCGGCGTGATGTCATACCCTTTCTTAAAGACGGCATAGAAATAGGGCAGCGAAGGGTAGCCGCACATCAACGAGATCTCACCAATCGAGAGCGAGGTCGATATCAACAGGTTACGCGCCCGATCCAGCTTCTCCTCATGAATCATGCCGTGAATAGTCTGGCCGACTTCGTCTTTGAAGCGTTTTTCCAGATTCGAGCGGGAAATTCCTACCGCATCCAACACCTGCTCAACCTTAATCCCTTTACAGGCGTGATAGCGGATAAAGTGCATCGCCTGAATCACAGCAGGATCGTGCACAGAGCGATAATCCGTTGAGCGACGTTCAACCACTCGAACCGGCGGCACCAAAATACGCTGTAGCGGCACATCAGCCTGATTCAACAGCAGTTGATGCAGCAGTTTCGCCGCGCGATACCCCATTTGGCGCGTGCCCTGCGCTACCGACGAGAGCGCAACGCGAGAAAGGTAGCGGATCAGATCTTCGTTATCGATCCCGATGACGCACAGCTTTTCCGGTACGGCAATATTCAGGTGTTCGCAGACCTGCAACAGATGGCGCGCGCGGGAATCCGTCACCGCAATAATCCCCGTCTGCGGCGGTAACCCCTGCACCCAGTCCGCCAGCCGATTTTGCGCGTATTGCCAGTTATCCGGCGAGGTTTCCATTCCCTGATACACCACACCCTGATACTTTTCTGCCGCAACCAGCTGCCGGAAAGCATGCTCCCGTTCCTGCGCCCAGCCTTTCCCACCCGATGCAGGCAGGCCATAAAAAGCAAAGCGATTTAGCCCTTTCTCTTTGAGGTGCATAAACGCGCTTTCCACCAGTGCATAATTATCTGTCGCGATATAATGCACGGGCGGATAATCCTCGGGCTGATGGTAAGAACCGCCCACACCCACCAGCGGAACATTCACATCCTGTAGTAGCCGCTTGATCTCGCCATCGTCAAAATCGGCAATCACGCCGTCGCCCAGCCATTCTTTGATGTTATCAATGCGGCACCGGAAATCCTCTTCAATGAAGATGTCCCAGTCACACTGAGAAGCCTGTAAATACTCGCCAACCCCTTCAACCACCTGACGGTCATACACTTTGTTAGCGTTGAACAGCAGCGTGATGCGATAGCGTTTTTCAAACATGGCAGTCGGCGCTCATTAATCGCAAGTTCCTTGAATAAAGTCTTCTTCCTTGAATAGCACAGCGCCCCAAGAGGCCAAAATAATTTGCTGATTATTGCGAGCCGCCACGTATTTCCTTCGCAGACTCGACGTCGCGTCATACACGCCGCTTTGTTGCGGTATCCATCCACACCGCCAACAGCAGGATTCCGCCTTTAACGACGTATTGCCAGAACGTCGGCACATCCAGCATGCTCATCCCGTTATCCAACGACGCCATGATAAATGCCCCCATCACCGCGCCCGCGACGCTACCAATGCCGCCCGCCAGACTGGTGCCGCCAATCACGCAGGCGGCAATCGCATCCAGCTCGGCAATGTTCCCGGCGGATGGCGATCCCGCCCCCAATCGTGAACTGAGAATCAACCCAGCAACCGCGACCATCAGGCCGTTAATCGCGAACACCGCCATTTTGGTGCGCTCGACATTCACGCCCGATAGGCGGGCAGCATCGATATTCCCGCCCACGGCATAGATACGGCGGCCAAATGCGGTTCGCGTCGCCAGAAAAATACCGCCCAGCATCAACAGCGTCAGCACCAGAACCGGCGTTGGCACACCACGATAGTCATTCAGCAGATAAATCGCGCCCAACACCACCAGTGCCGTAAATGTCTGACGGCCAATATCGCCTGCGGGTGGATTTACCGGTAACCCTAATCGGGCGCGGCTGCTGCGCCGACGCCACTGCCAGGCAATAAACACCATTAGTCCGATGGCACCGAACATAAAACCCATGCTGGAAGGCAGATAGCTCTGCCCAATCTGCGACATTGCCTCGCTGGTCGGGGAAACCGTGGTCCCGTTGGTGATGCCGATCAGAATGCCGCGAAAAGCCAGCATCCCCGCCAGCGTCACGATAAACGAAGGGACTTTCCGGTAGGCCACCCACCAGCCATTCCACGCGCCAAGCAATAATCCCAGCGCGAGCGTCACAACGATCGTCAACGGCAAGGGCCAGCCAAACCAGACATCAAAAATCGCCGCCGCACCGCCCAATAACCCCATCATCGAACCGACCGACAGATCGATTTCAGCGGAGATAATGACGAACACCATACCGACCGCCAGAATGCCGGTAATCGCCGTTTGCCTCAGCAGGTTAGAAAGATTACGCGCGCTGAGATACGCCCCGTCGGTCATATAGGTGAAAAAGAGCATGATGGCGATGATGGCCGCAATCATCACGTAGACCTGAAGATTGATGCTTTTCAACCGTTGCAGCATCGAGGCAGAGCCAGCGACATGTTGTTGTTCAGACTGCGATGTTTTCAGCACGATGTTCACTCCTCAATGCAGCTTCCATAACCTGTTCCTGAGTTAAATCACGATTGATCAAATCCGCTTTGATCTGCCCCTGATGCATCACCAATACCCGATCGCTCAACCCTAGTACTTCGGGCAATTCAGAAGAAATGACAATGACGGCAATGTGCTGTTTTACCAGCGCATTAATGAGCTTATAAATTTCGTATTTAGCACCGATGTCGATACCGCGCGTGGGTTCATCGAGAATCAGAATGCGGGGATTCAACAGCAGACATTTCGCCAGCACCGCTTTTTGCTGGTTGCCACCGCTTAACCGGGCAATCGCCAGCTCCGGGCTGGAGGTTTTCACTTTCAGGTTCGCTAGCGACTGCCGGATGATGTCCTGCTCACGGGCATCATCCAGCATGGAAAACGATCCTGTGAATTGGTCGAGTGCCGCCAGCGTCATGTTCTGCGCTACGCTCATCACCGGGACGATGCCGTCCTTCTTACGATCCTCCGGCACCATCGCAATGCCTTGTGCCATTGCCTGTTGGCAATTACTGATGGTCACTGGCTTACCGTCAATAAAGATGTCGCCCTGCCAATGGCCGTGATAGGCACCAAACAGGCACTGCACCGTCTCCGTACGCCCTGACCCAACCAGCCCAGCAATGCCGAGAATTTCCCCCCGGTGCAGAGCGAACGAGACATCATCCACCCGGCGAATATGGCGATTCACTGGGTGCCAGGCGGTCAGGTGTTCTACGCGTAGCACTTCTTCTCCAATGACATGCGGTTCATTGGGATAAAGTTCCGTCAGTTCACGCCCTACCATCATGGCGATGATCTGGTCCTCGCTCAGCTCGGCAGCCGCACGCGTACCAATCGGCTTCCCGTCACGAATCACGCAAATCACATCGGAAATGGCTTTAACTTCGTTGAGCTTGTGCGAGATATAGATGCAGGCGATACCGTGATCGCGCAGATCCTGAATGATCTCCAGCAGGATTGCGGTTTCCCGCTCGGTCAATGAGGCCGTTGGCTCATCCAGCACCAGCAGACGCACCTGCTTGTTCAGCGCTTTAGCAATTTCAACCAGTTGCTGCTGACCTAATCCAAGCTCACCCACTTTGGTATTCGGGTCGACGGCCAGCTTGACCTGCTCCAGCATGCGCTGGCAGCGGAGGTACATATTGTCGTAATCCATCACACCAAAACGCGTCCACTCGTTGCCCAAAAAGAGGTTCTCCAGCACCGTCATCTCTTTCACCAGCGCCAGCTCCTGATGAATGATCGCGATACCCTTTTGCTCCGTATCGCGAATATGGTTAGCGCGTAGCTCGTCACCAGAGAACACGATCTGCCCGTCATAGCTGCCATACGGGTAAATGCCACACAGCACCTTCATTAAGGTGGATTTCCCTGAGCCATTCTCGCCACACAGCGACAACACCTGACCCGCGTCCAGCATCAGGCTAACGTTGTCCACGGCTTTCACCGCGCCAAACGCCTTGGTGATGTTTTTCATTTCCAACAGATGCGGCATCATGGCCTCCGTGATTCAGGTGTCTCAGGCCTCGCCTGCGACAGTGGCGAGCCACAACGTTATGTCGTGGCTCGGTAACCTTCTTTCCTACATCCTGAAACTCGAATTACTTGGAGTATTGGCAGTGGAGTGCGTTAATACACGTCCGCTTTTTTGTGGAAGCCATCGGCAATGACGGTGGAATCGATATTGGATTTATCGACGGGAATCGGGGTCAGTAAGAAGGAAGGAATGTCTTTCAACCCATTGTTTAATTTGGCGTTGGATTCCGGAGCCTTATCAGAACCGAGTGCCACGGCGATATCTGCGGCGTCTTTCGCCAGCTTGCTGAGCGGTTTATAGACCGTCATGGTTTGCGTGCCTGCCACAATGCGTTTGATTGCAGCCAGATCGGCATCCTGACCGGAAATCGCCACTTTCCCTGCCAATCCCTGCGCGGCAAGCGCCTGAATCGCTCCGCCTGCCGTGGCATCGTTCGATGCCACAACAGCATCAATCTTATTGCTGTTCGCCGTTAGCGCATTTTCCATAATTTTCAGCGCATTCTCTGGTAGCCAGGCATCAACCCACTGATCGCCGACCACTTTTATTTTCCCACTCTCGATCAACGGCGTGAGCACTTTCATTTGCCCCTGGCGAAACAGCTTCGCATTATTATCGACCGGAGAGCCGCCCATTAAGAAATAGTTCCCGCCAGGCACTTTATCGACGAGATATTTCGCCTGCAGTTCTCCAACCTTCTCATTATCAAATGAAATATAAAAATCCACGTCCGCATTATTAATCATGCGATCGTAAGCCAGCACCTTTATTCCCTCACGTTTTGCTTCCGCAATAACATTACCAAGTACCTGACCGTTATAAGGAATAATCACTAATACATCGACACCGCGATTGATCATGTTTTCTATTTGAGAAATTTGCGTCGCTTCATTGCCGTTTGCTGATTGAACAAAAACATCAGCGCCCTGCTTTTTGGCTTGCTCAACAAAAAGATCGCGATCTTTCTGCCAGCGTTCGAGACGCAAGTCATCAATCGCCATACCTATTTTAACGTCCTTCGCGAATCCGGGCTGACAAGCAAGAATGAATACGGCACAAGCTGAGAGTAAAAAATGGTTAACTTTCATCATAGAGTACCTTTTTTATTTAAGATGCAGGGCCTAAGACTCCAATCGCCAGCAAAGTATTGTCGCTAAACATCCCTCCATCAATTACAGATTTTTATCCTCCAATTATGTTTTTTGGTTTAATTTCCGTTTTTTGATACGGGTCATATTTTATTGTCGAGCCACATTTTTATTTTGTTACCTATTGCGAAGCGCATTCAGAGTAAAACGCCGTTATTTTTGCGACACAGCGCACATTTAATAATTCTCTGAATTTCAGTGTGAAATAACGTAATTGAGGAAACATTCATCCACTCCGAAAATTAATCACATTCCCGTCTCTTCCGTCTGGGTGGTTTCTAAGGAGTTAACGATGCAAGCCTATTTTGAACAGATCGAAAAAGTCCGTTATGAAGGTAGCCAAAGCAACAATTCCTTCGCCTTTCGTCACTACAACCCCGATCAGGAAATACTCGGTAAACGTATGGCGGACCACTTGCGTTTTGCCGTCGCGTATTGGCACACGTTCTGCTGGAACGGCGCGGATATGTTCGGCGTCGGCTCTTTTGCCCGGCCGTGGCAGCAGTCAGGCGACGCGCTGGAGCTGGCGAAGCGCAAGGCAGATATCGCATTCGAATTTTTTCAAAAGCTCAGCGTGCCTTACTACTGCTTTCATGACGTCGATGTTGCGCCGGAAGGGAACTCACTGAAAGAGTATCTGCATAACTTTGCGGTCATTACTGATGTACTGGCGGAAAAACAACAGGATAGCGGTGTGAAGCTGCTGTGGGGCACTGCCAACTGCTTCACCCATCCCCGCTACGGCGCAGGCGCGGCCACCAATCCTGACCCAGACGTCTTTGCCTGGGCCGCCACGCAGGTGTTCACGGCCATGAACGCGACCAAAAAGCTGGGGGGAGAAAACTATGTGCTGTGGGGCGGGCGTGAGGGATATGAAACCCTGCTCAATACCGACCTGCGTCAGGAACGTGAACAGATTGGCCGCTTCATGCAGATGGTCGTCGAGCATAAACACAAAATCGGCTTTCAGGGCACGCTGCTCATCGAACCTAAGCCGCAGGAACCGACCAAACACCAGTACGATTATGATGTCGCTACCGTTTATGGCTTCCTGAAGCAATTTGGGCTGGAAAAAGAGATTAAAGTCAACGTAGAAGCCAACCACGCTACGCTGGCAGGCCATTCCTTCCACCATGAAATCACCACCGCTGTCGCGCTGGGCATTTTCGGATCTGTCGATGCAAACCGCGGCGATCCGCAGCTCGGCTGGGACACCGATCAGTTCCCTAACAGCGTGGAAGAGAACGCGCTGATCATGTACGAAATTCTCAAAGCAGGTGGCTTCACAACGGGTGGCCTCAACTTTGATGCCAAAGTTCGCCGCCAGAGTACCGATCGCTATGACCTTTTCCATGCGCATATCGGTGCGATGGATACGATGGCACTGGCGCTCAAGGCTGCCGCCAGAATGATTGAAGATGATAAGCTCAATCAGCTGGTTGCTAAACGCTATGCGGGCTGGAACGGGGAACTGGGTCAGCAAATCCTGCAAGGTAAGGCCTCGCTGGAATCGCTTGCCCGGTATGCGGAAAGTCATCAACTGGCACCGCAGCACCAGAGTGGCCAGCAGGAATTGCTGGAAAATCTGGTTAACCGCCACCTATTTGGCTAAAACGGTACGCTCACTACGCCACACCTACTGCGACAGACTAAACCCTGTCGCAGAGGCTTATCAGGAGCCACTATGTATATCGGTATTGATCTGGGTACTTCTGGAGTGAAAGCCATCCTGCTGGATGAAGCAGGCAAGGTGGTTGCCAGCCATAGCACCGCGCTGAGCATTTCCCGCCCGCACCCGCTTTGGTCAGAGCAAACACCTGAAGACTGGTGGCAGGCAACCGACCAGGCATTACACGGGTTGGCGGCAGCACATAGCCTTCGTGCCGTGAAAGCGCTGGGGTTGACCGGGCAAATGCACGGGGCGACCTTGCTGGATGCTCGCCAGAACGTACTGCGATCCGCGATTCTTTGGAATGACGGACGCAGCGCGGCTCAATGCCAAACGCTGGAGCAACAGGTACCAACATCGCGTCAGATTACCGGCAACCTGATGATGCCGGGCTTTACCGCGCCCAAGCTGAAATGGGTGCAAGAAAACGAAAGCGAGATCTTCCGCCAAATCGATAAAGTTCTGCTGCCGAAAGACTATCTCCGCTGGCGTCTGACGGGAGAATTCGCCAGCGATATGTCCGATGCGGCTGGAACACTTTGGCTAGACGTTGCCAAACGAGACTGGAGCGATACCCTGCTGGAAGCCTGCGCGCTGAGCCGCAAGCATATGCCCACGCTGTATGAAGGCAGCCAGATTACCGGCTATCTGCGAGCTGACATCGCCAGCCGCTGGGGTATGGAACCCGTCCCCGTCATTGCTGGTGGTGGGGATAACGCTGCAGGCGCGATTGGCGTAGGGCTGTATCAAACCGGTCAGGCGATGCTGTCTCTCGGCACATCCGGCGTTTACTTCGCCGTCAGCGACGGCTTTCTCAGCAATCCACAGCATGCCGTCCACAGTTTCTGCCACGCGTTGCCAAATACCTGGCACCTGATGTCCGTAATGCTAAGCGCTGCCTCCTGCCTCGACTGGGTCGCCCGCCTGACGCACGCGGAGAGCGTTCCCGCGCTGTTGCAGGAAATCGCCTCGACACCAGCCGATGACACGATAACACCCGTGTGGTTCTTGCCTTATCTTTCCGGCGAACGCACGCCGCACAACAATCCCGATGCCAAAGGCGCATTCTGGGGGCTCACCCATCAGCACGGACGCCCGGAACTGGCAAAAGCGGTATTGGAAGGTGTGGGTTTTGCGCTTGCTGACGGCATGGATGCGCTGCATATGACGGGGCTAAAACCCGATAGCATTACGCTGATTGGCGGCGGTGCACGCAGCGCCTACTGGCGGCAAATGCTGGCGGATATCAGCGGTCAAACGCTGGAATACCGCACGGGAGGGGATGTCGGCCCTGCGCTGGGTGCCGCACGTCTGGCGCAAATCGCCATGCATCCACACACGCCTCTGGCAGACCTTCTGCCGCCGCTACCGCTGGAACAGGTGCATCAACCGGATCCCCAGCGTCACACCGACTATGCCGAGCGGAGGCGTACATTTAAAGCACTCTACCAGCAGCTTAGTCCGCTGATGTAGCACAGTTTTCCGATGCGCCGGACGAATCGTCAACTCACCCAGCGGCGCACATCGATTTTCTGTAGCGCCATCGAGAGTAGCAGGCTGGCTCCCAGCGCGATGGCGAAAACAGAGAAGATGTTGAGAACCGGATGAGTTGGCAGCATCACATCATGCGTACGCAGATAGTGAATGATCAACGCGTGGAAGCCGTAAATCGCCAGCGAGTGGCGCGAAATAGTGGCAAAGCCCGGTAAAATCCGCTGGCTACCGTAATGCTTAAACACCACCAGAAGGCTGACCGCAGCCAGAAACACCAGCGGGCCGCAGTAGATGTAAAACGTCTGGGTGAACGTATCGTTCAGTAATGTGTGGTGCTTCGTTCCCATCGCAATCAACGCGACACACGCAACGAAGAAGGGGATAGCGGCTAGCACGACTTTCTTTGGTACTTCCAGCATGCCCAGCGCACGCCCCAGCGCGGCGTACAGCACGTAGTAAAACGTATCGCCGTAAATATAGAGATTCACGGGCAGTAATTTAAACCCTTCAAACTCCACTCGCCCCGTATTGGGGTTGGCGACAACGGCCAGCAAGATAATCAAGACGGCTAAATATTTACCCGATACTGGCTTGATGGTAATAAGTGGAGAGAGTAGATAAATCACGATAATGGCGTAGAAAAACCACAAGTGATAAAAGATCGGTTTTTGCAGCGCATGATGCAATGAATTCAGGCCATTAATTGGCGTGAGCGTCGCAATATAGATCAACGCGACCGTACTGTAGAAAAGCAGACATAAGCCGATACGCAGGAAATGTTTCTTTCCCGCCCTGCGCTCACCAAAGAATAAATAGCCCGAAATCATGAAAAACAGCGGAACGCAGACGCGCGAGGCAGAGTTCAGGATATTTGCTACATCCCAGTGCCCGTCGCCCGGCGTGCCACCCGCCGTAATATAGTACGTTGTGCTATGAATCAGAACGACCATCATGCAGGCCAGCGCCCGCAGGTTATCAATCCAGCCGATCTTATCCGTCATGCACAACCTCTTGAAAGAAAAGCGCTATTCAAAACAGCGTAGCCGTTGTTAAGCGTTGACACAATCTATTATCAACGGCCTGCTACTATCAACTACCAGCGCTCAACAATCGGGCAAATCTGAGCGATCAGGACGGATTCATACGGGAAACCCGCATGAATTTAAACGATGCGCGCTCACCCCGGTGGCAAGCGCGCGCAGGATCTTACAGAGTAGGGTGCTAGAACAGCCCCATCGGCTTATCAGAGTAGCTCACCAACAAGCACTTGGTTTGCTGATAGTGTCCCAGCATCATTTTATGGTTTTCACGCCCGATACCAGACTGCTTGTAGCCCCCGAATGCCGCATGCGCCGGATAGGCGTGATAACAGTTAGTCCAAACGCGTCCAGCCTGAATACCGCGCCCCATCCGGTAGGCGATATTGCCGTTGCGGCTCCACACGCCAGCCCCCAGACCGTATTCCGTATCGTTGGCAATCTCCAGTGCGTCATCCATCGTTTTGAAGGTCGTGACCGCCAGCACTGGTCCGAAAATTTCCTCCTGGAAGACGCGCATACTATTTTTACCGAACAATATCGTCGGCTCCAGATAGTATCCTTCTGCCAGCCCGCTCGGCATCGCCTTGCGCTGGCCGCCCGTGAGCACGCGTGCGCCCTCTTTCTTACCGATATCAATGTAGTTAAGGATGGTATCAAGCTGGCCTGCGGACACCTGCGCGCCCATCATGGTTTTGCTATCCAGCGGGTTACCGATGCGGATAGCCTCAACGCGCTTGATTGCCCGTTCCATAAAGCGATCGTAGATAGATTCCTGCACCAGCGCGCGGCTTGGACAGGTGCAGACCTCGCCCTGATTGAAGGCAAACAGCGTGAAGCCTTCGAGCACTTTGTCAAAGAAGCTATCTTCCTTATCCATCACATCGGCAAAGAAGATGTTCGGCGATTTGCCACCCAGCTCCAGCGTTACTGGCGTCACGTTCTGCGCCGCATAGCTCATGATCTGCTGGCCCACCTCGGTCGACCCGGTGAATGCCACTTTCGCAACGCGTTTCGACGTCGCCAGATATTCACCAATTTCACTGCCCGACCCATTAACGACATTGAGGACGCCTGGTGGCAGCAGATCCTGAATCAGTTCCATCAAAATCAGCACTGACATCGGTGTCAGTTTGGCGGGTTTCAGCACAATACAATTACCGGCGGCCAGCGCTGGCGCCATCTTCCAACAGGCCATTAGCAGCGGGAAATTCCAGGGAATAATTTGCCCGACAACGCCAAGAGGCTCATGAAAATGATAAGCCACGGTATCGCCATCAATTTCGCTAATGCCCCCTTCTTGCGCGCGGATACAGGCTGCGAAATAGCGGAAGTGGTCAATCGCCAGCGGCACATCCGCCCCGCTGGTTTCACGTATCGGTTTACCGTTATCCCAGGTTTCCACCTGCGCCAGCAGCTCAAGATTTTGCTCCATCCGGTCCGCGATTCGGTTAAGCACCAACGCGCGTTCCTGCACCGACAGGCCACCCCATTCCGCTTTTGCCTTGTGAGCGGCATCCAGCGCGTGGTCAATATCTCGCGTTGACGAACTGGCTACTTCACACAGCGGTTGGCCAGTTACTGGCGTCAAATTGACAAAATACTGACCAACATCAGGTGGTACCCAGGCTCCGCCGATAAAATTGTCATAGCGTTTTTTCAGATTGAGAGAGCCGTATTCGCCAGACGCGGATCGGCCTTCGAGATTATCGTGCGCCATTTCAGTCTCCTTTTCATTTCCGGGTGAGCGGCCATGCCGCAGTGAAAAAAGAGGCAAACAGTAAGCAGTTAAATTAAGCCTATACGGGGTATGGGGTTAGCGACAGGATTCGGCCAGAGAAGAAGGCAACTCTTCGAGTTGACGCACAGTTTCTTGCGAGAAAAAGTCGCATCCCTTCAGGCGCGGTGAAATAATACTTTTAATTTCCAGGGTTACTAACATGCAGGTATTTCAGGTGGAAGGGGTTCATTTACCAGCGGATGCCGCCCTTGAAGGCGCAACGCAACATTCAGTCTATCATCCCGATTCGCTGCAGCAGCCACAGTCTGACTGGCTGGCGGAAGAGGTGCCCGTTGCGTTGGTTTATAACGGCATATCACATGTCGTTATGATGGCCTCACCGAAGGAACTGGAACAGTTCGCTCTCGGGTTTTCCTTGTCTGAAGGAATTATTCAATCACCGGCTGATATCTACGGCATTGATGTACAGACCGCCTGTAACGGCATCGAAGTGCAGATTGAGCTTTCGAGCCGACGCTTCGCTGGGCTAAAAGAACGCCGCCGGGCGATGGATGGTCGCACGGGCTGCGGCGTATGTGGCGTCGAGCAGCTTGCGGAAATCGGCAAGCCCATCTCACCCCTTCCCTTCACGCAGACCTTTTCCCTCAACAGGCTCGAAAGTGCGCTGGTACGACTACGAGAAGTGCAGAAGATCGGTCAGGTGACGGGCTGTACTCATGCCGCAAGCTGGGTCGCGCCAGACGGCACGCTGTCCGGGGGAAGTGAAGACGTCGGCCGCCATGTCGCGCTGGATAAACTGCTGGGTACCCGAGCGAAACAGGGGTGGCAGCAAGGTGCGGCGCTGGTTTCCAGCCGGGCCAGCTATGAGATGGTCCAAAAATCCGCCATGTGCGGCGTGGAAATCCTGTTTGCGGTCTCTGCGGCAACCTCACTGGCCGTAGAGGTCGCACAGCGCTGCAACCTGACGCTGGTCGGTTTTTGTCGCCCGGGACATGCGACGATCTACACGCATCCGCAGCGTTTGAGCGCGTAAGAGATACCACCAGAGTCGCGGCATTTTGCAGGCGACGGGCATAGATTAATTTGTTTTTACATAGTGCAATAACGACATAAGCGTTTGTTATCATGAAGTAAAGCAATCTGATTCATGCCATCCATTCGAGAATAATCATTTTCAATATCATTTAATTAACTATAATGAAGGTATTGCTTACGCGGTACTAACAACACAGTGCCGTAACATTTTTTTTACCATGGAGATGCTAAACATGAGTTATTCACTGCCATCGCTGCCTTATGCTTATGACGCACTGGAACCGCATTTCGACAAAGAAACGATGGAAATTCACCATTCCAAACACCATCAGGCTTACGTCAATAATGCTAACGCCGCGCTGGAATCTCTGCCTGAACTGGCTGCATTGTCTGCTGAAGAGCTGATCGCTCAACTGGATAAAGTTCCTGCGGAGAAAAGAACAGCACTGCGTAATAACGCAGGTGGCCACGTTAACCACAGCCTGTTCTGGAAAGGCCTGAAAGTAGGCACGACGCTGACTGGCGATCTGAAAGCCGCCATCGAACGTGATTTCGGCAGCGTTGATGCATTTAAAGAGAAATTTGAGCAAGCAGCAGCAACTCGCTTCGGTTCTGGCTGGGCGTGGCTGGTACTGAAAGACGACGGCAAACTGGCCGTCGTGTCTACTGCAAACCAAGACAGCCCGCTGATGGGTGAAGCTGTTTCTGGCGCGTCTGGCTACCCAATCGTCGGTCTGGATGTGTGGGAGCACGCTTACTACCTGAAATATCAGAACCTTCGTCCGGCTTATGCTAAAGCATTCTGGAACGTGTTGAACTGGGACGAAGCCGCTGCACGTTTCGCTAGCGCAAAAAAATAAAACCGCTGAGTGCCTGATACCATCAGGCCTCTTCTGCGTTTGAATATAAACTGGAATAACAGCCTGTTATTCCAGTTTTTTATTATCCCCACCCTACTTCGTAGCCGCATGTACGCTGGTCGCCCTTACTCACTGACGCATAAAGTTTCAGACTAAAGTGCCGATATCTACTGCGGGTTTTTATCATGTTTTTGCAGGGATAAGCTTGGTAAGCGGTAATCCGAGATGCTAGCACCGCTAATCAAGTGTGCATCAGGATAGTGAATTCGGCTCAATACGATATAGTGGTGGGATGTGATGGCTATGAATTTTGATAATCTAAAAGTCGGTAAAAAATTAGGATTGGGCTTTTTCCTGATTCTGCTGATGACCATGGTGATTGCCGGTGCGGGCATTATGCATATTGGCTCGCTGAAAGACAGTATTGATAAAGTTAATTTAAGCAACGATATCAATGATGAAATTAACCAGGCTAAATATTACCGCGCATTATATGGCACTACCTATAATCCTGATGATATAAAAAAGAACGTTGAACACATTGCCAATGTTAGTAAACTCGCTGAAAAAGCAAAAGAATTTCACTGGCCAGAAAGTGATGCCAAGAAAATAGCCAGCATCCCAGCATTAATTACCAGCTATCAGGAAAAACAAAGTAATTATATTAATGCAGTGGGCAAAAAAGATGCCGTCAGAAAAAGCTGGAATATCTCAACAACAGAAAAACCCCTAGAACAGCTCAACGATCAATTAAAGACGGACAATAACAGCGCTAACCTTCAATTATTACTTTCTGATCTGAACCAAAAACTGATTGCCGTCCGCTACCACGTTCGTGGGTTATTACTGTCTACCAATAAAGAATCTGAAGAAAAGCTGACGGATGCCATCAACGCAGCACAAACGTCATTGACCTTCCTGTATCAGAGCCTGTCTGCCGAACAGCGTGAAACGCTGGCACCGGTTATGACAATCATGAATACCTATGAAGAGCAGGTTCTGGCCTATATGCCGGCCTATGAGGAGGAAATGGCGCAGGCGGGGCAAATGCAGGTTGTCGCCGGACAGTTAAACGACGTAGTTAAATCCCTGCTCAGCGATCAGCTGGCGGCATCGCAGGAAGACATTCGCAATGCCACGCTGCAAATGAGCATCGCCGCGCTGATCACGCTACTGCTTGGTCTGCTGATTTCCTGGTTCATTTCACGTCAGATCACCACTCCGCTTGGCAACACATTGAATATGGCTGAGAAAATCGCGACAGGCGATCTCACCATGTCCATCAACACGACGCGTAAAGATGAGCTGGGTCAGTTGATGAGTGCGATGTCGAAAATGAATGACAACCTGCACAATATGATCGATGACATTCGCGTCGGCGTCAGCCAGATTTCTAACGCATCCAGCGAGATCGTCGCGGGCAACACCGACCTGTCATCGCGTACGGAGCAGCAGGCCGCTGCCGTTGAGCAAACCGCCGCCAGCATGGAGCAGCTCACTGCGACAGTTAAGCAAAACGCGGATAACGCACACCACGCGAACAAGCTGGCAATCAGCGCATCTCAAACCGCAAAACAAGGCGGTGAGCAGGTGAATAACGTGGTGCAAACCATGACGGCGATTGAGAGCAGTTCTAAGCGTATCGCGGAAATCACGTCCGTCATCAATAGCATCGCCTTCCAGACCAACATTCTGGCATTGAACGCCGCGGTGGAAGCAGCCCGCGCCGGTGAGCAAGGCCGCGGCTTTGCAGTAGTCGCCAGCGAAGTTCGTAGCCTTGCCCAACGCAGTTCTCAGGCCGCGAAGGAGATCGAAGGCCTGATCTCTGAATCGGTTACTCAGGTATCACGCGGAGCGACGCTGGTTGGCAATGCCGGTAAAACAATGAATGATATCGTCACCTCGATCACGCAGGTGCATGACATCATGGGTGAAATTGCTACCGCATCGGATGAGCAAAGCCGGGGAATTAGCCAGGTTAGCCAGGCGATTGTGGAGATGGACAGCACCACGCAGCAGAACGCCGCACTGGTTGAGCAATCCTCTGCCGCTGCCGACTCGCTGGAAGAGCAGGCAAGACTGCTGAAGCAGGCGGTTTCCGTCTTCCGTCTGGCAAACGCACAGCATGATGACACCCCAGCGGGTATCGCGTTTGCCGACCAAACGCATCGTCTGCACGCGCCGCGCTAATATCAACAGCAACGTACCAAAAACAACAAAGCCCCTGTTAAACAGGGGCTTCATCAACGAATCTATCACCAGCAGCGGTCTGCGCAGAGAAGAAACCTTAGAATGGTTTCGGCGCGAAGCCTGTCATCTCTTTTAAACCCATCTCGCGCCCCAGTGCCGTCATCGGGTGCACCACCACCAAACCGCGAACGCTTTTCTTCAACGTCCCCATATCGGCTTGCTCTTTTTTGGTGATCGCACGTTTGAAAGGCAGGTTCGCCAGTTTCTGTGCTTCTTTGCTGAGCTTCTGTTCTCTCACGTTACGCAGGCGCTCGATTTCAGCCGTTAGCTTCTCGCAGGCCTCCAGATTGAGGGCGATTGCTTCAGCATCACCTTGTTCCAGCAGCGTGGTCTGCTTACGCGTCAGCTTATCCAGTTGGTCGCTAAGGCGCTTGATCTCTGCTTTTTCCTGCTCTTTCATAAAAGATAACCTATATAACGGGAGAATAATGCGGGGCACAGCATACACTATACGCTAAATAATTCGAGTTGCGTGAAGGCAGGAACCGCACGACCCCTCGGAGCTTACTCGGGTAAGTGACTGAGTTGAGTAAGACCAGCCGCCACATATATGCCGCTTGAAGAATGCAAGTATAAACACCTGACATGACGCAGTGACGTAATATAGCGGAATGGGATTAAAACGCCTTTTTCAGACTGATTTGCGCAATCAATGTGGTCAGGGATAGCACCAGCGTGGAACGCACCATCTGCTGATAACGCTGCCGCTGCATACTCACCAGAAGCGGATCGGCGGCGTCTGCCCCCGGCGGCAAAGCGGGTTCTGTAGGCAACGCCGCAACGCAGTGCAGTTCGCCGATCGGCCCCAGAATTTCATCATCGGTAAAACGGTAATGCCGATCGTCATGTGCCAGCTCTTCGCCCAGCGCCATTAACAGTTCCGCATCTTCGTACTCTTTACGGCTGATCATTCCCAGCCCATAAATCAGTTTCAGGCGCACGGAAAGGTCGCCCAGTGGACCCGTTCCCGTCATCAGGGGTTCAACGGCATATTTCACCGCATAATCATCTTTACGGAACACCTGCAACATCAGGATACTGACCGCTTCAGCCAGCAATTCGACGGCGCAGAGCATAAAGTCGCGCACGGTCTTCCCTGAGTTCAGCGCTTCCAGAACCCGGTTTTCAAACGCCTGTGTTTCTTCCATCGTCACTTCTCGACCCTTTAACCCCGCCCACAGCATCCCCTATCTCGGCAGCATGCTTACCGGCAGGTGTGGCGACATCCTATCCCCGACGTCGCCCGTATACCTTACTCCGTGTCGAAAAGACCACACCTGCCTGATGACGAGACACGCCGATTACTGCATGGCGTTATACACATTCACTGCTTGCGCGACAACCTCGCTGTCAGCATCCAGACCAGAAATCTGCACCAGCGCCGCCTGCGGCCCCTGAGTACGGATTAACTCAGCCAGTTCCAGCGCCTGCGGATCCTGTTCACTGCGATAGTGCATCGCGGCAGCAATGCCGGTAATCAGGTCGTCATGCGGCAAATGGTATTCCAGCGTGCCGAGCAGCGGCTTAATCAAACGGTCGCCTGCACTCAGCTTGCGCAGCGGCTGACGGCCAACGCGTTCAACATCATCGTGCAGATGCGGGTTTTCAAAGCGGCTGAGAATCTTGTTGATATAGGCAGCGTGCTTCTCCGCATCAAAACCGTAGCGCTTGATGAGTACCGCGCCGCTCTCTTCCATTGCGCCTTTGACCACGGCTCTGACTTTCGGGTCGAGAATCGCATCGCGAATCGTTTGATGACGCGCCTGCTGGCCGAGGTAGGCCGTAATCGCATGACCCGTGTTCAGCGTGAAGAGCTTACGCTCGACAAACGCCATCAGGTTGTCGGTCAGTTCCATACCGGGAATTGCTGGCGGTTCACCGCAGAACTGGGTTTTATCGACAATCCATTCGCTGAAGGTTTCTACCATCACCGCCAGCACATCGTCGCTACCGGCTTCGGAAGGAGGAACGATGCGATCCACGGCGGAATCCACGAATCCCACATGCTCAACCACCCATTCCTGATGGCCTTCCGGCAGCAGTTTCAACACATGCTGTTTTAACTGGCTGGTGCCACGCACCATATTTTCACAGGCAATAATGTTCAACGGCCGGGTATTACCGTCGTTATGACGCTTAACCAGCCCCTGAGCGATAGTTCCGGCGATTTTTTCCAGAATCTGCGGCCCCACAGCGGTCGTCACCAAATCGGCCACGGCAATCAGCGCGACGGCATCCTGGCTGCCGCTGTGAACGGCGCTAACGTTGCTAACGGTATCAACCTGCGTGTTATCGCCGACAATCCGCACCGTATAGCTTGTACGGCTGTTCAGGGCATCCAACAGCGGCTGATTGACGTCAGCGAATGTCAGTTCGACGTTGGCATCGGCCAACAATTTCCCAATAAACCCACGGCCAATATTACCCGCGCCAAAATGTAATGCTTTCATGAGACATAACCTTAAAAAAACATAAAAAGAGGCCGCCCGCAGGCGGCCCTAGCCACATCAATTAGGCACTCTTTTTACCGGAGAGTAAGTCGAGTACTTCCTGAACATCCTGGGTCTGTGCCAGACGTTCAATGACGGCATCATCATCCAGCGCGTTGGTAAGACTGGTGATGACCTGAATATGTTCGTTGTTGCGAGCGGCAATACCGATAACCAGACGCGCAACTTCATCTTCTTCATCGCCAAAGCGAACGCCTTCAGGATATTGGCAGAAAACAACACCCGTTTTCAGCACGCGGTCTTTCGCTTCAATCGTGCCGTGCGGCACAGCAATCGACTCGCCCAGATAGGTGGAAGTCAGCTTTTCACGTTCCAGCATCGCTTCAACATACGCAGGCTCGACATAGCCGCCTTTCACCAGTTGCTCACCAGCGAAACGAATTGCCTGCTCTTTGTCTGTCGCATGCTGATTCAGGAACACATTGCCTGCACCCAGTTGGAACAGGTTAGTCTGTGCGTCGGCTACAGCAGGTGCTGGCGTCGCGACGGGTTCAGACTTCACGGCACCCTGTGCTGCGTTAAGACGTGCTACCAGATCGCTATACAGACCGCTATCAAGGAAGTTGGTCAGCGAAATGTGCTGTGCCTGCGGCGCATGACGCATTGCACGCTCGGTCAGGTCGCGGTGCGTAATCACCAGATCGACATCGTCCGGCAGACTATTGATCGCGCTATTAGTCACCGAAATGTTGGTCAGCCCGGCATCCTGAACTTTCTTGCGCAGCACACCAGCACCCATCGCGCTAGAGCCCATACCGGCGTCACACGCTACGATGATTTTACGCACGGTGCTCATATCACCGCTGATACCAACGTTAGTCGCCGTGCCTTTAGAAGACGCTTTCATTTCCTGCATGCGGCGCGTTGCGTCGCTCAGGTCTTCTTCTTTTTGCTTGGTGCTTTTCAGCAGAATCGCCGACACGATGAAGGACACCGCGAAAGCCGCTGCAATAGCTGCGAGGTTAGCGAAGTAAGCGCCTTTTGGCGTCATCGCCAGCACCGCCAGAATGGAGCCCGGAGACGCAGGAGAAACCAAACCGCCGCCCAGCACGCTCAGCGTAAACACGCCAGTCATCCCGCCCAGAATCACCGCAATAATCAGACGTGGATTCATCAGCACATAAGGGAAGTAGATTTCGTGAATCCCGCCCAGGAAGTGGATAATCGCCGCACCTGGCGCTGACTCTTTCGCGTTACCACGACCGAAGAACATGTACGCCATCAGCACGCCCATACCTGGGCCTGGGTTCGCTTCGATCAGGAAGAAAATAGATTTGCCGGTTTCCGTCGCCTGCTGAATGCCCAACGGTGAGAAGATACCGTGGTTAATGGCGTTGTTCAGGAACAGAATTTTCGCCGGTTCAACGAAGATAGACGTAAACGGCAGCAGGTTGTTCTGAACCATCAGGTTCACACCGGAAGCCAGCACCTGAGAGAAGACTTCAACCAGCGGACCAATTGCCAAAAACGACAGGATTGCCAACAACATACCGATAATACCGGCAGAGAAGTTGTTGACCAGCATTTCAAAGCCGCTCTTGATTTTACCGTCGACCATGCGGTCAAAACGTTTGATCGCCCAGCCGCCCAACGGGCCCACAATCATGGCGCCGAGGAACATCGGGATATCGGTCCCGACGATCACACCCATCGTCGTAATGGCACCGACCACACCGCCACGCTCACCGAATACCAGACGTCCGCCGGTATAGCCAATCAGCAATGGCAGCAAATAGGTAATCATCGGACCGACGAGTTTCGCCAATGTTTCATTGGGGAACCAGCCAGTAGGGATAAACAGCGCGGTAATAATACCCCAGGCGATAAATGCGCCAATGTTGGGCATCACCATATTACTGAGGAAGCGACCAAAGTTTTGCACCTTGATCTTAATATCTGGTGAAAGCATAAAAACACACCCCTATTGAAACGCGCTGACAATAAGAGCGCGTGGTAATTATCGTGAGACGGCGTGGCAATAAAAACACCGATTACCACAAGAAGACTTCCGTCATTATTACTGTATGCAGCGCGGACTCTAACACGCTGTTTTCATACCGCAACTCCATGGCGGTAACGTGACAAAAATCACACAACCACCCTACATCAACGATACAAATAGGTGATTTACTTCACAAAAAACCGTTAAAAATGAAAAACTAAACAGATTTTTAGACAAACACCGCGCCTTATATGTGACTTGAATCACATTTCACAACCCTGTATTTGTTTTATTTATGTGATGTTAATCACAATTTATTTTCACCCTCTCACCAGCCACACGCATATTATCCAGAATACCTCTCTGCCCTATCGCATCGCTAAAGCGTCGGATCGCGACGCGGCTAGGGATAATTCACGCCGGTTATTCCTCTGAGCGCATTCATTAAATTCTGCTGCTGTAGAGGTAGCGCTGCCACCATGCTGTTATATTGCGCCACCTGTTGCGGCGTACGGAATTGCACAGACGAGCCATTAAACACAGCCTGATCGCCCTGAGCCTGAAGGAAATCGCCGATCTGGATCAGGCTCTGTGCGAAGGCAATCGCATTCGGAGTGGCGGGTAACAGCGCATTGGTAGGCTGTATTACCGTGCGTGCATACAACCGCTCATAGGGTATTTGCACTTCTTCGGGCTGTTTTAGCAGCCGATGGGCGTTGTCCGCCTGCACTTTCGCCGCCTGCACATGCTGGCTCAACAGGTTCATTGCACCGATGGATTGGCGAAGATCATCACGCTGCGTCAGATAGTCTTTAGGAACACGAATTCGGGAAATTTGCCCCAGCATCGGCGTCAAACTGCCGGACACGGCCTGATTAAACTGCTGAGAAAAGGTGGTTAAAATCGCGTAATCGTTGGTGAAATTGCCAAAATTCTTCTTCTGTTCTTCCGTCAGTGTCGGCAATTTCCCATCCTGCTGCGACTGCACGCTTTGCAAGAACGCAACGAATGCCTTCCGCTGATCGGCTTCGCTGTCATCACAGGCAGCCAACTGCAATGCCGCCAGAATAACCAGAACTGGCAGCAGCCAGCGTGAACGGTACGTCATCAGCCTTCTCATTCCCTACTCCTGTTATGCTTACTGCCCCGCCAGCTGTGCTTTATTCAGACAAAAACACGCTGACGACGGATTTTCCATGACAAGATTTTCTACGACATAAGCATAGTCGAATCAGGCTGGCTGTGCAGAAAAAGGCCAGGTCTGACAACAGGATTTTATCAACGGAGTAGTCAGTCGATACGGATCGAAACCGCGGGGTGGGAGGAATGTTTTGTGACGCGGGAAAAAATAACCCCCGAACGGGCGAACCGACTCGGGGGTTGAGATTACGTAACGCTATCGCCGTTATTGCAGGACGGAAATATCTGCAACCTGCAAGAACAGTTCGCGCAGTTGGCTCAGCAGCGTCAGGCGATTCACTCGAACCTGCTCATCTTCCGCCATGACCATCACCTGATCGAAGAACGCATCGACAGGCTCACGCAGTGAGGCCAGCTCAACCAGCGCTTCCTGATAGCGACCTTCAGCGAACAGCGGCGTCAGTTTGTCGCGCAGTACGACAAGGTGCGTGGCCAGCGTAATTTCCGCCGCGTCTTTCAATACGGCAGCGTTGACGCTCTCGTTCAGCGTATCGGTAGACTTCGCCAAAATGTTGGAAACGCGCTTGTTAGCCGCTGCCAGCGCCGCTGCGGCATCCAGCGAACGGAAGTGGCTGACGGCTTTCACGCGGGCATCGAAATCAGCCGGACGGGTAGGACGACGCGCCAATACCGCCTGAATGGTATCCACGCTGTGGCCTTCTTCCTGATACCAGGCACGGAAACGACCGAGCATAAACTCAATCACGTCATCCACAACCTTGGCATTAGACAGCTTATCGCCATACAAACGCACCGCTTCTTCGGTCAGCGTCTGCAAATCCAGCGGTAGACGTTTTTCGACGATGATACGCAGCACACCGAGGGCGGCACGACGCAGCGCAAACGGGTCTTTGTCGCCTTTCGGGTGTTGGCCGATGCCAAAAATCCCTGCCAGCGAATCCATTTTGTCAGCAATCGCCAGCGCACAGGCCACCGCAGAAGACGGCAGCTCGTCACCCGCAAAGCGCGGCTGATACTGCTCATTCAACGCAACGGCAACATCTTCCGCTTCGCCATCATGACGCGCATAGTGCATCCCCATCACGCCCTGCGTGTCGGTAAATTCGAACACCATGTTGGTCATCAGGTCACACTTGGACAGCAGACCCGCACGCGTCGCGTGACTCACATCAGCACCAATCTGACCAGCAACCCAGCCAGCCAGCGCCTGAATACGGTCAGTTTTGTCGCGCAATGAACCTAGCTGCTGCTGGAACAAGACGGTTTCCAGACGCGGCAGGTGATCTTCCAAACGCTTCTTACGGTCGGTATTGAAGAAGAATTCGGCGTCAGCCAGACGCGGGCGCACCACTTTTTCGTTACCGGAAATAATCTGCTGTGGATCTTTGGATTCGATATTGGCAACAAAGATGAAGTTTGGCAGCAGATTGCCGCTGTTGTCGTAAACCGGGAAATACTTCTGGTCACCTTTCATGGTGTAAACCAGCGCTTCGGACGGCACAGCGAGGAATTTTTCTTCAAATTTCGCGGTCAGCACCACTGGCCATTCCACCAGCGAGGTGACTTCTTCCAGCAGGCTGTCGCTCAGATCGGCGTTGCCGCCAATCTTGCGTGCGGCTTCTTCTGCATCGGCTTTAATTTTCGCTTTACGCGCATCGTAGTCGGCGACGACTTTACCGCGCTCCAGCAGAATCTGCGGATACTGTTCGGCGTTATCGATCGTAAATTCAGCTTCACCCATAAAGCGGTGACCGCGAATAGTACGAGCGGAATCGATACCCAATACCTGACCGGGGATAAGCTCTTCACCCAGCAGCATGGTTACCGTGTGCACCGGACGCACAAACTGCGTTTCTTTGTCGCTCCAGCGCATCAATTTTGGAATCGGCAGCTTCGATAATGCGGTGCTTACCATGCCAGCCAGCAGCGCCTGTGCCTGTTCGCCTTTCGCGTGGGCGCGATACAGCAGCCACTCGCCTTTGTCGGTCGTCAAACGTTCAGCTTGCTCAACGGTGATACCACAGCCACGCGCCCAGCCTTCTGCCGCTTTGGTCGGTTTGCCTTCAGCATCAAACGCTTGTGAAATCGCCGGACCACGTTTTTCTACTTCACGATCGGGCTGGGAAGCGCTTAAGCGTGCCACTTTCAGCGCCAGACGGCGCGGCGCGGCAAACCAGCTTACGTCACCGTGTGCCAGATTGGCGGCATCCAGCTCCGCCGTGAAATTCGCGGCAAAAGATTCTGCCAGATTACGGAGAGCCTTCGGCGGCAGCTCTTCCGTGCCAATTTCCACCAGAAAAGTCTTGTCAGTCATCGCTGCCTCTTAGCTCTCTTTCTTATTACACATCGGGAAACCCAGCGCCTCACGCGAGGCATAGTAGGCTTCCGCAACCGCTTTGGTCAGGGTACGAATACGCAGAATGTAGCGCTGGCGTTCGGTAACCGAGATCGCTTTACGCGCATCCAGCAGGTTAAAGCTGTGCGCCGCTTTCAGAATGCGTTCGTAAGCCGGTAAAGGCAGCGGTTTTTCCAGCGCCAGCAGGTGCTGCGCTTCTTTCTCATATTGCTCGAAGCAGCTGAACAGGAAATCGACATCAGCGTGTTCAAAGTTGTAGGTCGATTGCTCGACTTCGTTTTGATGGAACACGTCGCCGTAGGTGGTTTTTCCTAACGGGCCATCGCTCCAGACCAGATCGTAAACGCTATCAACGCCCTGAATGTACATCGCCAGACGTTCCAGACCGTAGGTGATCTCACCCGTCACTGGTTTACATTCCAAACCGCCAACCTGCTGGAAGTAGGTAAACTGCGTGACTTCCATACCGTTCAGCCAGACTTCCCAGCCCAGGCCCCATGCGCCCAGCGTCGGGTTTTCCCAGTTGTCTTCCACGAAGCGGATGTCGTGAATGGTCGGATCCATGCCCAACTCTTTCAGAGAACCGAGATACAGCTCCTGAATGTTTTCCGGTGATGGCTTAATGACGACCTGAAACTGGTAATAGTGCTGTAAGCGGTTCGGGTTTTCACCGTAGCGTCCATCGGTCGGACGACGAGAAGGCTGCACATAGGCGGCAGCCATCGGCTCCGGCCCCAGTGCCCGCAGGCAGGTCATAGGGTGTGAAGTGCCTGCGCCGACTTCCATGTCCAATGGTTGAACAATGGTGCAGCCCTGGCGAGCCCAATAATCCTGTAACGTCAGGATCAGGCCCTGGAAGGTCTTGGTATCAAACTTTTGCATGTTGGATTCGCGCGCGATACAAGTGGATTTATAAGGAATGCGCCAGTATACCCTCTGACCGCAAGATATACAGCCAGAATGCGGCAACAAGTGCAAATCCCCCGTCATCATCTTTCAAATTTCAGGATCAGCCTGAAAAAACGGTCTGCAACATCTTCAGGCTCAGCAGCAACAGCAGCGCGGCAAAGGCCTTCTTCAGCGTCGCCACAGGCAAACGGTGCGCCAGACGAGCCCCAACGGGCGCGGTGAAGAAGCTGACGGCAGAAATCAGGATAACGGCGGGCAGAGACACATAGCCGACGCTGTAGTCAGGTAATCCCGTCGTCGACCAGCCGTTGATCATGTAGCCCAGCGCGCCGGCAAGGGCAATGGGTAACCCCACCGCCGCCGATGTGCCAATCGCCTGCTGAATACGGACGTTACACCACGTCAGAAACGGCACAGTGAGCGACCCGCCGCCGATAGCCACCAGCGCCGAAATGCTGCCAATAACCAATCCCGCCAGCGAAACGCCTGCCGTACCGGGCAACTGGCGCTGCGGCTTTGGCTTGATATTCAGCACCATTTGCAGCGCAACATAGGCCATAAAGCAGGAGAAAAAGATCGCCAGCGCCCGCGTCGGTAACAGCGTCGCCAGCCAGGTGGCCGCGAATGTCCCGATCAGGATGGCAGGCGTAATCCGCATCACCACAGGCCACAGCACCGCCTGATGTTGATGATGGGTACGGAGGCTGGAAATTGCCGTGACGACGATGGCAGCCATTGACGTTCCCAACGCCAGATGCACCAGATGCGTATTCTCCACGCCCTGCGCGGCAAACAGCGCTGTCAGTACTGGCACCATAATACCGCCACCGCCAATGCCCAATAACCCCGCCATAAAACCGACTACCGCGCCTAATGCCAGATAGGCCGCTACCCACTCTACTGCCATTCCCTGTACCCCTGTCTTTGTCTATGCTTTTCTTATGATCGATTAAACAGCCGTGAGCGAATAAATAGATAACCCTGAGCTGTTGGCGAAACATTATTCATGATTCCGCGACGACTTTCTGCCCCATCCGCAAACGACCTTTCATATCTGCGAGCACGCCCGCAAACGACCTTTCATATCTGCGAGCACGCCCGCAAAACACTGGTTGCATATACAGCAACATAAGTGCCATGATCGAATCCTACTTGCGACAGACCGCCTTACAATGAACGGCTCACCCTAATCAGGAGAAAGGTATGCAACGCTGCGGCTGGGTTACACAAGACACCTTATATCAGGATTACCACGATAACGAGTGGGGGAAACCCTGCACCGATAGCCAGAAGCTGTTTGAGTTACTGTGTCTGGAGGGCCAGCAGGCGGGTCTTTCCTGGATTACCGTCCTGAAAAAACGCGAACACTATCGCCGTTGCTTCCACCAGTTCAACCCTGAGCAAGTGGCACAGATGACGCAGGATGACGTGGATCGGCTGGTGCAGGACAGCAGCATTATTCGCCATCGTGGAAAAATCGAGGCGATTATCACCAATGCAAAAGCGTGGGTGGCGATGGAAAGTCAGGGAGAGAGCTTCTCGCACTTCATTTGGTCTTTCGTCGAACACCAGCCGCGTCTCAATCAACCCGCTTCGCTCGCAGAAGTGCCAGCCAAAACGGACGTTTCAGATGCCATGTCCAAGGCCCTGAAGAAACGCGGCTTCAAATTTATCGGCTCAACCATCTGTTATGCCTTCATGCAGGCGGGTGGATTGGTCAATGACCATGTGACTGAGTGCTTTTGTCATCAGGAAAGCACTTCATGATTCGACCTTACCGCGACCCCGATCTTGCACCGCTGATGCAGCTTTGGCTAAAGAGCACCACGCTGGCGCATCCGTTTATTCGTGAAGATTATTGGCGAGAAAGTGCCAGCGCGGTACGTGAGATCTATATTCCCCAGTCGCAAACCTGGGTTTATGAGGAGCAAGGGAGCCTCATCGGCTTTATCAGCGTGCTGGAGGCACGGTTCATCGGCGCGCTGTTTGTGGAACAAGCCTATTATGGAAAGCAGATTGGTACAGCGCTGATCCAGCATGTTCAGGCACAGTTTCCTTTACTCAGTCTGGAAGTGTATCAGCAGAATACGCGCGCCTGTCGGTTCTACCATAAGCAGGGATTTGTCATCGTGGAGGAAAACGTCAATCAGGATACACAGGCCACCGCACTGATCATGCAGTGGGCGAACGAGGGAGCAGCCAATGCCACTCCCTCCGGTTCAATCGATCATCTCTGAGTCATCAACTCAACGGGATATCAGAACGTTGTCCAGTTATCGTTCCCGTTATCCCGCGACGCGAGCGTCGGCAGGCGAGGCGCTGCCTTGTTGCCTGAATTCCGGTTGCCGGTGTTCGACCCTTGCAGTCTTGGCAGACCGGCAACATCTGAATCAGAGATGCGGAAAACCGACATCAGTTTTGCCAGCTTCGAGGCCTGTTCCTGCAACGAATTCGCCGCGGCAGAGGACTCGCTCACCATAGAGGCATTCTGCTGGATAGTGGTATCCATTTCGGCCACCGCGCTGCCGATTTGTGCAATACCACGGCTCTGCTCATCCGATGCGGAGGAAATTTCTCCCATGATGTCATTCACGCGGCTCACGGAAGCCACAATGTCATCCATCGTCGTTCCCGCCTGAGAAACCAGCTCCGTTCCGGTATCCACGCGCGAAACCGATTCTGAAATCAGGCTTTCGATCTCTTTTGCCGCCTGTGAACTGCGCTGAGCAAGGCTACGAACTTCACTGGCGACTACCGCAAAGCCTCGCCCTTGTTCACCGGCTCGAGCTGCTTCCACCGCCGCGTTCAACGCCAGAATATTGGTTTGGAAAGCAATGCTATTAATCACCGTCGTGATATCAGAGATCTTCTTCGAGCTCCCTGAAATATCACTCATGGTATTAATCACGCGGTTAATAATATCCCCGCCGCGGTTGGCGTTGGTTGAGGCTTCTCCGGCAATCTGGCTAGCATGTCGGGCATTATCGGCGTTGTTCTTCACGGTAGCCGTTAATTCTTCCATGCTGGCTGCCGTCTCTACAATCGCCGCTGATTGCTGCTCGGTACGTGATGACAAATCATTATTGCCCGATGCGATGTCAGAAGAAGCACTCTCAACGCTGTACACGCTCTGACGAATATCAGTCATTAAATGACGTAATTTCTCCGTCATCACCATCATGGCCGTCGTTAATTGCCCCAGCTCATCATGACGTTCCACCGTGACATTCGCTGACAGATCGCCACTCGCAATCCGTTCCGCCAGTTTCAGGTTGGTGATAATAGGTCGGGTAATTTGTCGAGTGACGGACCATGCGATCAATAAACCGAATACGATGGCAATCGCCCCTAGAATCAGCGTTTGCAGCACGGAGCTATTGATAATGTCATCATTCTTCGCGCCGAGCTTTTGCAGAATACTGCCGATATCGCTCGTCATTCTGTCTCCGGTTGCCCGGAATTTAACATCTGTGGTTTTTAACTGCCCCAACTGCGCGTAATACTGCTCTGCCGTTTGATGATAATTTTCAAATGCTTGCCAAAATGAATCCACTACGCGACGGCGATCGCCGCTGACCGACGATGCCAACGCATCGTAGGATGCCTTAGATTCGGCATAGACCTGCTTCTGCGCGTTAAACGCCGCTTCACTATTCTCTCTTTGTAAGGTGTAGGTGCTGTTGACCAGTTTCAGGAACAGCAGTGAGAGGGCTTCTTTCTGCATAGACAACGCATTTTCATCCGCGCCGACCGAGAGATGGGTCATAAATGCGGTTAACGCATCGGAGGCATTCATCTGGCTGATTTTCTTTGCCGTCTCGACCACCGCATTTGCGGCCGTTTTCATGGTATTCAGATCGGTATCATAATCTGCAAAATCCTGATCAAGTTTATTAAAATCAGAGAGATATTCTGCTTCCCACGTGAGTGCTTTCGCTTTTTCTTTTTGCTGGCTTGCCTGACTAATGTAGGTATTGAGATTCTTGATATTGTCATCTGCAAAAGTGAATGAATATTTTACCCTCGCCATTTTTGACTGATCGAGATAGTGATTCATTTCATTCAAAATTGTCGTTTTAACATACAGATCGTGGATGATAAAAAATCGTACAGCGCCAACGCCAGACGCGATCATGACCAACAACAGGACAATCCCGAAACCGCCATACAGCTTATGAGAAACCTTGAGGTTACTCATAATCCTGGTAAAAAAATGCATTTCCGCCCCCATTAAAAAACCATGTCTAAAACATCCCCGTAGATAGGGTTATCGGTTTTTCACGGTAATGCTTTACTCGAAAATGAGTGATAACAATCACAAAGGAAATATATTAATCAAATAGCAATAAAGAGACCTCGCGCCGCTCGCGGAGCACCCCACATGCGGCGGTGGCGCCTCTGTCTGCGATCGCTCATCATCCCAATCGTGCAAATCCCCCATTAATCACGGTTAACCTTGGGCAGATGCGGGGGCGGTATCGCTTGCAGTCTCTCGCCAGCTACGCGATTATTCGATGAGCTATTTCTACGTTAACTTCCTTAATCTGCTGGAGTTTGTGATGAAACCTAGCGTTATCCTGTATAAAAAAATTGCTGACGACCTGCGCGATCGTCTAGACCAACACTTCACCGTCACTGAACTTGACGCCTTTCCCTCCCTCGACCACCCCGCTCTGGCAACGGCCGAAGGCATCATTGGTTCCGGTGGTAAAGTCGATAAAGACTTCCTGCAACACGCACCGCGTTTACGCGCGGCTTCCACCATTTCAGTCGGTTATGACACCTTTAATGTCGACGCGTTGAATGAAAAAGGGGTGATTCTCATGCACACCCCAACCGTGCTGACGGAAACGGTGGCGGATACGGTGCTGGCACTGATGCTCGCCAGCGCGCGCCGGGTCGTGGAAGTGGCCGAGCGTGTCAAAGCAGGCGAATGGAAAGAAGGAGTCGGCAGCGACTGGTTTGGCACCGACGTTCACCATAAAACCATCGGTATTCTGGGGATGGGCCGCATTGGTCTGGCCGTCGCACAACGTGCCCACTTTGGCTTCAGCATGCCGGTTCTGTACAACGCACGCCGCCATCACGCCGAAGCGGAGCAGCGTTTTAATGCCCGCCACTGCGATCTCGATACGCTATTGGCTGAGTCTGATTTCCTCTGTATCACGCTGCCGCTCACGGCGGAAACTCACCATCTCATTGGCCGCGAACAGCTGGCAAAAATGAAACCCAGCGCTATTTTGATTAATATCGGTCGTGGCGCTGTTGTGGATGAAGAAGCACTGACGGAAGCCTTGGTGAAAGGGACAATTCAGGCCGCAGGTCTGGATGTTTTTGTCAAAGAGCCGCTGCCCGTCGATTCTCCACTGCTGGATTTACCTAACGTGGTGGCTCTACCGCATATCGGTTCTGCCACGCACGAAACCCGTTACGGGATGGCCGCCTGCGCCGTTGACAACCTGATTGCCGCCCTGAGCGGTCAGGTAAAAGAAAACTGCGTGAATCCGCAGGTTTTGAAATAGCCTTAAGTCGTATATGACATAAGCGTTTGCTTGCAAAACGCCCTTCACGCTCCAGTCACGATGTTTGCTGCGTTTCTGGAGACGTGCGGGTCGGAACTTATGTAGAAAACCGATGTTTTAAATCTTACACACGCCCTGATAATGCATTGCCTGACTAATACGCGAGATAAGAGTATGGCCGAGGTTATTATCCCAATTGAAGCTGTTTTGCAGAACAACCACGGCAATACGATTCTGGCGATCTAACCCGATATAACTTGAATAACCGCCAATATATCCCACCTGATAGGTAATATGCTGCGTGCCGACCTCATCGGTAATCCAGGCAATATTGGCAGCCTGTTTGGTGCGGTTGTAATAGGTCTTCATTGAATCGTTTATAGCTTCGTCAAGCGCGTAATAACCTGTCGGATAAATATGTGCACGGGCAAATTTCAACAGGTCATTGGCACTGGTGTACAAACTGGCAGCGCCTACCATATTGGAAGAAAAGTGCCAGTCAGGTATCGGCTTACCGCGCATAATAAATTTGGGCTGATCGCCAGCGTGACCAATCGCTCGGTAGGGAAAACGCGTTAATTTTTGTGGGGTAAAACTGGTGTTTTCCAGTCTAAGAGGTTCGATGATAGTTTCATTAACCAACCGATCAATGGACTCTCCAGTTTTTAGCTGTAGGACATACCCCAGAATGGCATAGCCAAGATTCGAATAAGTCGGCTCTGGATTCGCCGGTACCGTAAAGTCAGCCAAATAATCCAATACCCGATCGTCATCCAATAGCGTATAGAAGTTATTCCCGGTAAATAGATACTCGGCAAAAAGCCCCAGCATCTGCATATCCATCATCTGGCGAGGTAAGCCCGAAGTGTGGGTAACCAACTGTAGTAACGTGATCTTTTTTGCGCTATCGCTTAAGAGAATCTGGGCAGGCAGGAGTTCTTCAAGCGTATCTTCCCAGCGTAATATTCCTCGCTTTACCAGAATGCCCGTGGTTTCCGCCATAAACCCTTTACTCACCGACCCCACGGCAAACAGGGTATCGCCCGTAATGGGATAACGGTGATCGCTATCCGTAAAGCCATATCCCCAACTACGCATCGTTCCATCCGCAGTTAGCACCCCAACAACCAAGCCCGGTATCGCTTTTTGTTTAAGGAAAGGAACGGCCAGACGATCGACCTCGGCAGTTAAATCCTGATAGCAGGCAAGCCGCAGAACATCGGCATCCGATTCATCAATAGACATATTTGATAATGCACCACACCCTGAAAGCATCAATAATGCTGCCATGCACAGCGTAAATCGAAAGCGTAAACGCATAATAAAAATATCTTAAATTGACTATACGGGCGTTGAATTTTTTCGATCTTAAAAGGTTCATTCAAAAAGCACTATTAATATATTTCCCCCACTTAATTCTGCCCCAATTTATTAACGCTATTCCCTTTCTTTCTACCTAAAACTGGATAACCAATACCGGTATTGTTCTTTGCTGTTTCCTACCTCCTATGGAAGTATCGGCTGTAACGAGCGGTTAACGTCTTCTGCTGTATTCCCCGTTTCAGGACGTAATCGATACGCGTATTCACCTGATAAAAAACAAATTTAATAAAAACCATTACCTGTAGGGAAAACCATCGTGGCGACTTTTTTGCATCCTCATCAGAAACTCACTATTTTTGCCTCACTGCTCCTTCTGGGTGGCACGTTAAGCGCACAGGCAGCGAACGACGCGCCGAAAATCGGCGGCACACTGATTTATCTGGAGCAGCAGGCGCACACCAATCTCTATACGCCCGCAGGCGGGTTTTACCCGAACGGCGGCATTCTCAACCAGATCACCGATAAACTGACGTATCAGAACCCCGAAACGCTGGAGGTCGAGCCGTGGATTGCAGAATCCTGGACCATTAACGCGGATAACACCGAATACACGTTCAAGATTCGTCCCGGTGTCAGTTTCTCTGATGGCACGCCGCTGGATGCCAACGCGGTAGCGAAAAACTTCGATACCTACGGTTTGGGAAATACAGCGCTCAACCAGCCGGTTTCCGAGGTCATCAATAACTACCTGCGCAGTGAAGTTATCGATCCGCTCACGGTGAAGTTTTACTTTAAGAAGCCGTCTCCAGGCTTCCTGCAAGGTACTGCGACCATCGGTTCCGGTCTGGTATCTCTCAGTACGCTGGAGCGCAATTTCAATCAGTTAGGCAATGCTAAAAACATTATTGGCTCCGGCCCGTTCGTGGTGAGCAGCGAGAAACTGGGACGTGAGCTGAAACTGACCGCCCGTAAGGATTACAACTGGGCACCGGTTAAATCGAAGCATCAGGGGCGTGCCTATCTGGACGGCATTACCTATCTGGTCACCCCAGAAGACAGCGTGCGTATTGGCGCGTTGGTATCCGGTCAGGCGGATTTCATTCGTCAGATCCAGGCCTACGATGAAAAGCGGGTGCAAGGTCAGGGCTTCAATCTTTATGCCCCGCCTACGCGCGGCGTCAATAACAGCGTGGTTTTCCGCCCGGATAACCCGCTGGTCGCCGATATCCGCGTGCGCCAAGCGTTGCTGCACGCCACCAACACCAAAGAGATCATCGATACGCTGTTCTCTGACAACTACACGCAGGCCACGTCACCGCTGGCTAAAACCGCCGCAGGCTATGTCGATCTCTCCAGCAAGCTCACGTTCGATCCCGCGCAGGCCAACAAGCTGTTAGATGACGCAGGCTGGAAAACCGGCTCGCAGGGATTACGGCAAAAGGACGGCAAAACGCTGGAGCTGACCGCCTATGAATCCCTGCCGCAGCCGCAGAACAAAGAAACCTTACAGCTGGTTTCTCAACAGTGGGCAAAAGTCGGCGTGAAGCTGAATGTGCTGGCAGGCGATGCGGGTAGCAAGACCGTCGATAGCCTCGATCCGCTGAAAACCGGCGTGGCTCCCGCGATGGTAGGCCGTGCCGACCCGGATGTGCTGAAAAGCCAGTATTACCCGACGGTACGTAACGTCCTGCTGCAAAAAGGCGGTTCCAGCGACAAGGTGAACACCTTTGTAGATTCACATCTGAATACGCTACTGGATGGCATCGCGGCGGAAACTGACCGCAGCAAGCGGCTGGCGCTGGTTGGAGAGGTGCAGAGTTACCTGATCGATCAGGCCTACGTCATTCCTATTTTTGAAGAACCGCAGGTGTTTGCGGGTGCCCCCACCACAAAAGGCATCGCGTTTGAAGCCGTTGGTCGCCCCAGCTTCTACAACACCTGGCTAGATAAGTAACACAGAAGAAAGAAGGAGGAGGTCATCATGAACCGATATCTGGCATTGCGCATCGGTCAGGCACTGCTCGTCCTGTGGGCGGCATTTACTCTGTCTTTTATCCTGCTTCAGGCGATGCCAGGTGATGCGGTACTGATCAAGTTCCAAAATCCAGAGCTCGGCCTGAGCGCCGAGCAGATCGCGCAGCTGCGGTTGTCCTACGGTGCCGATACGCCGGTGCTCACGCAATATTTTCATGCGATAGCCCAGATCCTGCGTGGCGATCTCGGCCTCTCTCTTCAGGCGGGCGTGCCAGTCACCGAGCTGATTGCTGCAAATCTGCCGCCTACGCTGCTGCTCGCGGTGCTGGGTTTTATTGCTGCCAGTCTGCTGGCGTTTGCCCTCGCGTTCTTATCAACGCTGACACCGTTCCAGTGGCTGCGAACCGCGCTGCAATCGCTGCCGTCACTGTTTATTTCCGTGCCGACCTTCTGGCTGGGCATCGTGCTGATTCAGATTTTCTCTTTCCGTCTGGGGCTGATTCCGGTGATTAACCCCGGCGAATGGGAAGGACTGATTCTGCCGGTTCTCACGCTGGCGCTGCCGATTTCCGCCCCGCTTGCTCAGGTGCTGATGCGCAGCATCGATCAGGTACAAACCCAGCCGTTTATTGCCGTCGCCCGCGCTAAAGGGGCCAGCCGCAGCGGCGTGCTCTGGCGACATATCGCCCGTAACGCGATGCTGCCCACGCTGACCATCGCTGGTTTACTGCTGGGTGAACTGATTGCGGGGGCGCTGATTACCGAAACCGTATTTGGCCGTAACGGGCTCGGCCAGTTGACGCAGGAAGCCGTGAACTATCAGGACAGCAGCGTATTACAGGCCATCGTGCTGATTTCCGCCGCCGCCTTTGTTGTCGTCAATCTGGCCGTCGACCTGCTCTATCCCCTTCTCGATCCGCGCCTAAAAAGCACGCCAGGAGCCACGCTATGACTACCGTACAGCTGGAAAAAATCACGTTTCCTCTTCTGCGCAAGCGACCACTTCTGCGGCGCTACGCCTTTCAACCGGGGCTGGTGCTGGCCTGGCTGGTCATGCTGACCGTCGCACTTTGGGCACTGTTCCCCGGCTGGTTTACTGGCTATAGCCCGACGGAAGGCATCGCAGGCGCACAGCGGCTGGCACCTGACGCCGACTACTGGCTCGGCACCGACCAACTGGGGCGCGATCTCTATGCGCGCATCGTTTATGGCGCGGTGCATTCACTTTCCGGTGCCGTTATCGCCGTCGGGCTGGGTCTGGTGCTCGGCAGCCTGTTCGGCCTGTTGGCAGGTGCAGTCGGCGGCTGGCTGGATAGCGTCGTGATGCGCAGCATCGATGTGTTGCTAGCCATTCCCGGCCTGCTGCTGGCGCTGAGCGTCATCATCCTGTTGGGTTTCGGCACGGTTAACGCCGCGATTGCCGTGGGCGTCACCTCCGTCGCCAGTTTTACCCGACTGGTGCGCTCAGAAGTGTTGCGCGTGCGCCACAGCGACTACGTCGAAGCGGCCTATGGCAGCGGCGGCACCTTTTTCAGCGTGCTGTGGCGACACATCCTGCCGAACTCACTGACCACCGTTTTCGCCTTTGCCGCCCTGCAATTCGGCAGCGCGATTCTGGCTATCTCCACGCTGAGCTTCCTCGGCTACGGCGCACCACCGCCCACGCCGGAATGGGGGCTGCTGATCGCCGAGGGCCGCAACTACATCGCAACGGCCTGGTGGCTAACCACCTTCCCCGGCCTGATTGTTGTACTCGTTGTGCTCTCCGCTAATCGTATCAGCCAGTCGATCAGGAGAACGGAACGATGAGCCTGTCAGCCAGCTTACAAACCAGCGCGGCGGTGCCCGTACTGGCTCTGGAGAATGTCACGATTGCCTACCGCAGCGATGATCGCGAGCAGACCGTGGTCGAAGGCGTCTCTTTCCATATTCAGCCCGGTGAAGTGGTGGCGCTGGTGGGGGAATCGGGTTCAGGGAAGACGACCACTGCGCAGGCCGTCATCGGCTTACTCGCCGAGAACGGACGGTTAACGCGCGGTGCTATTCGGCTAAACGGCGTGGATATCAGTGGCTGGTCGCAGAAGCGATTGGATAGCGTGCGCGGTGCACAGATCAGTCTGATCCCACAGGATCCCACCAGTTCCCTGAATCCAGTGCAAACCATCGGCGAGCAGGTGGACGAGATTCTGCGTATTCATCAGCGGGAAGATCGCCAGACGACCCGCCAGAAAACGCTGGCGCTGCTGGAGCGCGTGGGGCTAAACCAGCCGGAGCTGCGGGCGAAGCAGTATCCGCATGAGCTGTCCGGCGGCATGAAACAGCGTGTCCTGATCGCGATTGCGATTGCGCTAAAACCCGCGCTGATTATTGCCGATGAACCCACCAGCGCGCTGGACGTCACGGTGCAGAAACGTATTCTCGATCTGCTTGATGAACTACGGCGCGAAAATGGAACGGCGGTGCTGTTCGTCACGCACGATCTGGGGGTGGCAGCCGAGCGTGCCGATCGGCTGCTGGTGTTCCAGAACGGTTACATTCAGGAACAGGGCCCAACGCTTGAGGTGCTCAGCGCGCCCTCAAGCCATTATGCCCGCACGCTGCTGGCAAACGTTCCGTCGCTTAACCCCACTCCGCGTCCACAGCGTGCCAATACATCAGATCCTGACATTATCGTCTCGGTTGAAAATCTGGTGCAGACCTTTCCTCTGTCGGGCCGTAAAGGGGAACATTTTCGGGCCGTGGATGACGTCTCTTTCAGCGTGGCACGCGGCACAACGCACGCCATTGTTGGCGAGTCCGGTTCCGGTAAAACCACCACGGCGCGTAGCCTGCTCGGGTTCCATCATCCTAGCGCGGGGCGCATTCTGATCGACGGCACCGACATCACGCATCTGAAAGGTGAAGCGCTGCGTCAGTTCCGGCAAAAAATCCAGTTGGTCTATCAAAACCCTTTTAGCTCGCTCGATCCGTCACAGCGCTTATACGACATCGTCGAGGAACCGCTGCGCAATTTTAATCGCCATACCGCCGCGCAGCGGGAGCAAAAAATTCATGAGATGTTCGAGCGAGTTGCCCTGCCGGTCGCGCTGCTGTCACGAAAGCCGCGTGAACTGTCCGGTGGCCAGCGCCAGCGTGTCGCCATTGCCCGCGCGCTGGTGCTGGAACCGCAGGTGCTAGTGCTGGACGAAGCCGTTTCGGCACTGGACGTCACCGTGCAGGCGCAGATTCTGCGTTTGCTGGCCGAGCTACAGGAATCACTCGGGCTGACATACCTGTTCATTTCGCACGATTTAGCTGTGGTACGTCAAATCGCCGACACCGTCTCCGTGTTGTACCACGGCAAGCAGCTTGAATCCGGCCCAGTGGAGCAGATCTTCGCCCAACCCGAACATCGCTATACCCGTGAACTCATCGAGGCCATCCCCGGGCAGCAACACCCGGCTTTTGCCCGCTCGTTCCACGCTCACATTCACTCTGAAACACATTCACTCTGAAACACATTCACTCTGAAACACATTCACTCTGAAACACATTCACTTTGAAACAAAAGTCGCACTAAACCAAGGACTGTAGAATGACAACGAAACGGCTGGGATTTTTCACGCGATTGCTGGATGACGTATCCGCCCAGCAGCGCTATCGGCTGGCGACGGAACAGATCGTCAAAGCTGAACAACTCGGATTCGACAGCGCCTGGGTCGCGCAGCACCACTTTCACGCCGATGAAGGCGGGCTGCCTTCACCACTGGTGTTTCTGGCACTGGTCGCCGCCCGCACTCAGCGTATCCAACTCGGCACCGGCGTGATTACGCTGCCGATGGAAGAGCCGCTGCGCGTGGCGGAAGACACCGCCGTGCTCGATTTACTCAGCAACGGCAGGCTGGAAGTCGGCGTAGGCTCCGGCGGCACGCCGTCCTCATTTGCCGCGTTCGGTCACGATAGCGCGCAGCGCGGGCAAATCCTCGGGCGCTATCTGGAAAAACTGCGCGCCGCATGGCGGGGAGAGGCATTGAGCGAAGACGGTAATCAACTCTACCCTGCCGCACCGCATCTGGATAAGCGCGTCTGGCAGGCTACGTTTTCTATCGAAGGCGCGGAGCGAGCCGGTAAAGCAGGCGATGGCCTGATGCTCTCTCGCACCCAGCCACGCCCGGAACACTTCCCCGATGCCACGCTCGCCGATCTGCAAAATCCGATGATCGATGCCTATCTGGCCGCGCTGCCCGCTGGCGTCGCACCGCGTATCCTCAGCTCACGCAGCGTTTTCGTGGCTGACGATCGTCAAGTAGCGCTGAGTCTGGCAGAGAAGGGGCTTAATCGTTCCGCCGCCCGCTCCGGCACGTTCCGCCCGATCCCTCACGACTCGGTAGAGGCGCTGATCGCCTCCTTCGATAGCCACGTTGGTACCGCGCAGGATGTCATCACGTCATTGCGGGCAGACAGTTCGCTGGAGCGTGCAACCGATGTGACATTCCAGGTGCATTCCATCGATCCACCGCATGAGTTGATTCTGCGTTCGCTCGAACTGATAGCCACTCAGGTCGCCCCCGCTTTGGGCTGGAAGCCCGCCGTCAAACAGAAAAGCCCGATCGGGCAGGAGATTGCATGACGCACGCTAACACGTTACACACCCATGACGTCCTGGATGCGCTGGCCGAAATCAGCCCTGATTCCACCCTCGCCGCCGCCAGAAAAACCCGTGATGCGGCAACCCGCCACACCCAAGGCAGCTACGACGCGCTGTTTAACGCCAACGCCGCAGACGATGCGACATTGCCGCTATCGCTGCGCTTCTGGTTTGCGACCAAAATCAGCGGCTGGCAGCAGGACGAGCAGCTACAGCATTTTTATGCCGAGCGACTGACGGACTTCCCTGAGCCCGTACTGACACCCACGCTACAGTTGGCATTGGACCATGCCGAACGTCTGACGAAAACGCCCGTGCAAGCTTCGGCGTCACACGTCAACGCGCTGGAGCAGGCGGGCTGGTCGGTAGACGACATCGTGACGCTGTCGCAGCTCATTGCATTTGTGAATTTTCAAAGCCGATTGCTGCGCGGCTATCGCCTGATTGCCGGCCATCGCGTCGGCCAACCGCATTCGCAGGCCGCTGTCGCAGGTCAGTGGCATACCCAACCACAGACGCACAGCGGCAAGTCCGCACCGCAGGCATTTACTCAAGCAGAACTGGGCTGGGAACCGTGGATCGCGCCCAAACCGCTGGCTGCTTTCAATGCGGATGAGCAGGCAATTCTGGCGCGCTTCGGCCATACCGATTCCGACTATTTCCGTTTGCTAGGCCGCAACCTTCCAGTGCTGGAACAGCGCACGCTGACGGATAAAGGGATTTTCTATACTGCTGGCGGCCTGCCGCGCAAAGAGCGCGAACTGATTGCCGCCGTCACCAGTAAGGTCAACGGCTGCATCTATTGCGCCTCGGTGCACGCGCGTAAAGCCAGCCAGCTCTCCAAGCAGGACAGCGACGTACAACGGCTGCTGGACGTCGTCCCCGGCGGGGATTTAAGCATCGGCCAAAGCCCGCGCTGGCAGGCAATTATCGATTTCTCGGCACGCCTTTCCGCCACGCCCGCACAGGTCAACGCCAACGACCTGAAACAGCTGCAAGAACAGGGATTGGATACGCTAGAGATTGTCGATGTGGTGCAGTCAGCCGCCTTCTTCTCATGGGCCAACCGACTGATGCTCACGCTAGGCGAACCGTTCTGGCCGGAGCATTAAGCAACCTAGTGCGATAGCCAGTCAGGCGACACAACCCCGTGTCGCCTGTTGCGATTTATTTCTTCAAGCAGGCAGGGAAATCCGCAGGCAATTCGCTGGCAGGGCAGTTGATGACCTCGTTGTTGTTCTCGCCACAGTCGCGGATAAACGTAATAGTGGCGAATTCATCGATGACTTCGGTAGGGTACGCCGGACCCGATTCGCGATGGGCTTCCATTTCAGCAATGTGTTCGTTCTGGAAACACACGGTTTTCTCTGGATTATTGATGATCCAACGCGGGAAGAAGATCGTGCCGTGAAAGAGCTTATCGGCAATGTTAACAATCAGGCTGACGTCCGTTCCCGTTGGTTCTGTCCATGAAATTTTATAAACCTCGCGGGCAACCTGCACGATATACACCTGCTGGTCCTTCACCCAACGATTACCCACGATACCGCTATGAATACGGTAGTCTATCGTGTTGGCATTTTTGACATACAACTCGTAATTCCAACCATTATCATAGGTATATACCAAGTGTTTACCCACAAAATGGCTCAGATCGTGTTGATTAAATGACGGCATGGTGGTTCTCCCTAAATATGTGAATTCACTCTAGAGCTTTATTAATTCGATGAATAACGCTATTTTTCAGGGAAAATCATTCGATATTTAGATGTATTAAAAATGCTGGCAAAGACGACGCTGGAACAGTGGGAAATCCTTCAGGCGGTTATTGATTTGGGCGGCTATACGCAGGCGGCAAATGCGCTTCATCGCAGCCAGTCTTCGGTCAGCTATCAGCTTTCTCTGCTACAAGAGCGATTGGGCATCGCGCTACTCATCATCCACGGACGCAAAGCTGAGCTCACTCCAGAGGGTGAAAACCTGCTCGCGCAGGTGCGACCCGTAATACGTTCGTTTCATGCGCTGGAAGCCCACGCCCATTCTCTGAAAATGGGTGAACAGACCAGCATCAACCTGGTGGTTGACAGCACCTTCCCCAAAGATCGCCTATTTCACCTGCTCAGAGCCTTTCAAAAACAGCATCCTGCCACCCGTATCCACCTGACCGAAGTGCTACGTAATGAAACGTCGGAACAGTTGAAAGCACGCGAGGCGGATATTTATGTCATCACCTCACGTGAACTTGACGACATTGCCGGGCAATGGCTGATGAACGTTGATTTTGTTGCCGTCGCACACAGCCATCATCCACTTTTCTCACTCCCCACGCCGCTAAGCCATGAAGCACTGTCTCGCTACCCCTGCGTAGAGATTGTGACGCGCACGACGCCACATACACAGCCCTCCTCCGCCGAAAGCTGGACATTCACCACATTTGAAGCAGCCACGCAGGCCGTTTTGCATCAGGTAGGCTACGGCTGGCTACCGGAAGCACGAATTGTAGAACACATTACGCGGGGTGAATTACAAATACTGCCGTTACAGCAAGGGGAAAGGCGCACCACCCTGCTCTATCTGTTAGCCGAAGAGAAAGGGCAGCCGCTCAGCAAAGAGATTCTGACGCTCATTGCGCTACTGTTCGGCAGGCTCTGAGGTATGAGGATTATTAAGTGATTAAGCGATCAAACACCTTTTAGCTCATAAATGAACTAAATTAAGTAAAAACTAACAAGAAGTCTTACATATGGATATTAAGAAAACTTAAGGGCTATACTTAACCGATAATCGGTTATATTTAGAAGGTAGAGTCCATTTATGAACACTCCTGCCACTGCACCAACATTACTAAAGCTCGACGCCATTAGCGAAGCTATCGACGAACTCCGGCACGAACTCGCGCGTAGCGATGCTTCCAGCAAAGAGGTTGTGCTGGAAGACCACATTCATTCGCTGGATGTATTTGGCGTTCAGCTAAATACGCGGCGTAAGGCATTGGGCATCGAACTCGCTACGCTGGAATTACAGACTGGTGTATCGATCTCCACCTTAAAGCGCTTATTCAACGATCCCGCTCAGGTGAAATTTTCCACGGTTTATAGCGTCTGTTCCGCGTTAGGGATAAAACTATGCGCCGTCAAGTAAAGGTCTATCTTTACGGTGTCCACATCGGCCAGTTAAGTCAGGACGATAAAGGCTATTTGTTTGAATATAAAAAGTCCTACATCGGCACGCCATTATCACTGAGCCTACCGATACAGACCGGAACATTTCGCAGCAAGACATTACCGCCTTATTTTGCCTCATTAGCTCCCGAAGGCTGGCTCCGGCGACAGTACAGCCAGCTTCAGCATCTGGATGAGAAGGATTTATTTGGCATCCTCATTCAAAACGGTAAGAACCTGATCGGCGCAGTACAGCTGATCGCGGAGGATAAGTCATGACAAGATGTCGAATTTTGCTGACACCGCTGACACACGAAGAAGAAATTACCACAGGCTATAGCCGTAAAGGGTTGAAGCATCTGGCGGGGAAAATGCACGCTTCCCCAACCTTACGTTTCACCCGCCAGCAATTTATGCACGACCTGCCACAAGCACAGAAAGGCATGAGCATCTCTGGCTATCAGCCCAAAATTCAGATGGTATTAGAAGAACGGGCGTTTACCGTCGTTGATCATCAAGGGCTATACATCCTCAAGCCTTCTCCAATTGAATTTCCCCATTTGGCAGAAAATGAACATGCCACGATGACGCTAATGGCACGTCTGGGATTTGCCGTTCCACCACACGGGTTACTCCGTTTTAAACCGGAACAGGCGGATGACGAACCTGAGTTCGCTTTCGTTATTAAGCGCTTCGACCGCGACGAAAAAACGGGTCACCCTATCCATCAGGAACAGTTGGACGGGGCGATGGGGATCGGTGAAAAATTCGGAAAAACACATACAGATGGCAAACAATACGTCAGTTATGAGCGGTTGGCCTTATTCCTTAGCAAACACGTTAATGACAATATCGTCTTCAAAATAGATCTGTTTCGCCGCATCGCTTACGCCTACATGCTGGGTAACAACGACATGCACCTGCGTAATTTTGGTTTGATACATTCGCGCTCAGGTTCGTTAGTGCTGGCTCCCATTTATGATTTTGTTTCCGTCGCCCCCTATCCCACCTATTTTTCTTCCTGCTTCATGGCACTACCACTACTGATTCAAGAAGAGGGGGATGAAGCACTCGCGCCAGGATTTGAAACCGCATACGGAGAATACCTTGGTATGGATTTCATTCTGTTCGGGCAGCGTATCGGGCTGAGTGAAAACCTGACCAAAAAGCTACTGGCAGACTTCCTCAAAGAAGCTAAATGCGTTGAATCAACCTATCGGGATTCCTTTATGCCTGCGGACGCTATTGAGACAACGCTGCGGTGCTATCGACACCGCCTGAATCTTATGAGCATTCTCAATGCAGAAAGGATTTAGTGCTTCAGAATCAAACGCCTTGCTGCGTCACTGCAGGTATCGGTGCAGTGGCGCAGAACTTACCGCCTGGACAAAACCAGACGTGCGGCGAATGCCAGAAAGATAACGCCTGTCGTTCGGTCCATCCACTTCACTACGGAACCGCGACGCAGAAAGCGTGACAGCGGGCGCGTGGCGGCAATCAGCGTGGACGACCACAGCGTGCCGATAAAGACATGGATAAGAACAAGCAGATAAGTCCACAGCACGACCGAATGGCCGGCAGGGATAAACTGTGGCAGGAATGAAACGTAGAACACGCCGATTTTTGGATTTAATACGTTACCCAGCATTCCACGGAGAAACCAGTTCTGCTGCTTCGGTGCGTTTTGTGATACCGCCATCACCAGCTCGGTTCTGGGTTTCAGGATCATTTGCAAACCCAGCCAGCAGAGATACGCCGCACCACACCATTTCAGGATGTTATAGGCCAGTTCCGACGCCGCAATCAGCGTTCCCAGACCAAACGCCACCATCGCGCCCCAAATCAGGCAGCCCACTTGAATACCAAACGCGGCATGGAAGGCTTTCTTACTGCCTTCAACGGTAGCGGTGCGTAAAATCAACGCCGTGTCCAAACCCGGTGTCAGGGTCAGCAGCGTTGCGGCAAACGTAAAAGCAATCAGCGATTCGGTCAACGTCACGGTAATTCATCACTCCAGCAGGGAAAACCACAAAAAGCATCCTTCTCTGTGAGAAGAATGGTGCAAGACAACCGACAGGCAATCCTAATTAAGCCCCACGTAATATACGACAGAGCCTGACCCTACCCAACACCTCTCTTCAGCCAGATCGCATAGCAACAGCTCACATCAGACCCAAATTCAGAAAGCGTAAATAAACTCCCCCGATCGGTTACCTTCCGCTACGCTATCCGGCAGGCAATGACTCACGATACAGGCGCAACACCATGATAAAACGCTTCTTACTCACACTCGCTTTACTGACACTTTCCGCGTCTTCACTTGCGCAAGATGCCCTGCCAGATGCGGTGAAGAGCATCGAAAAACAAGGTATTACGATCATCAAACCGTTCACTGCACCCGGCGGCGTGCAAGGCTGGCTGGGCAGCTATCAGGGCGTTGGGGTAACCATCTACTTAACGCCGGACGGTAAGCATGCCATTTCAGGCTATATGTATGACGAACACGGCAACAACCTGAGTGAAGCGCTAATTCAGCAGGAAGTGTATGTGCCTGCCGGTCGGGAGATGTGGCAGAAATTACAGCAGGCACCGTTTATCACCGAAGGGGCGAAGGATGCACCGCGTAAAATCATCGTCTTTGCCGACCCATTCTGCCCGTACTGCAAACAGTTCTGGCAGCAGGCACAGCCGTGGGTAAAAGCAGGAAAAGTCCAACTGCAAACGCTACTGGTCGGCGTCATCAAACCGGAAAGCGGGCGTTATGCCGCCGCGATTCTTGCGGCCAGCGATCCGGCCAAAGCCTGGCATGAATATGAACTGTCTAACGGCAAAACGGTGCCCCCGTTCCCCAAGGACTCATCACGCGATATCTGGAATAACATTCAGCATAACCAGCGGCTAATGGATGAACTGGGTGCAAACGTTACGCCTGCCATCTATTACCTGAATGATAAGAATGAGCTACAGCAAGTGGTCGGGCTGCCGGATGCACAGCAGTTGGCGGAGATGATGGGGAAATAGGCACAGGAGGGAATTTCCCTCCTGACGTTTCTCTTAGCGATGCGACCAGTACGCCATAAAGTTGATCGTCTCTTTATCGAGGTGCCGCTCGTCGAGCAGATAGCGGCGCAGCCGTTTGATGGCGGAAGACTCTCCCGCCGCCCACGCGTAAAACGGGCGATGTGCCGTTGCCCGTTCCCACAGTAGTTCGTCTTCTGGCGTTTCCTGTGCGATCTCATTCCGGTTGGTACAAGCACTGGCGGGAATCTTCACGTCCTGTTGAACCGCCGCCAGCAGGCGTTCGCCCCATACTGTGCTGCCCGTTTCCTCACGCGGCAGCCAGTGAATCTGCGCAAAAGGGAAGTCGCCTGATGTCACGCAGTCAGCCACTTTTGGTACTTCAAAAAAAGCCTGCACCGACGGCGAAGAAGGCTGGGCAGCCAGCTGTTCAAGAATTCCCATTGCCGCGGGCAGCGCCGTTTCATCCGCAATTAGCAGCACCTGCTCAACGCCCTCGTGCGGTGCCCATTCATAGCCGCCGCTGTCGCCATCGGCCTCTGCATTGGGCGCGACAATCTGTAGCGCATCACCCGGCTTAGCGTGGCCCGCCCAGCTTGAAGCCGGTCCGGTATCGCCGTGCAGCACAAAATCGATCGTTGCCTGCTGTGACTCGCGTGAGACGGAACGCAGCGTATAAGTGCGCAAAGTTGGACGACGCTCACGCGGCAACGCCAGATAGTCCTGATACCAGGTATCGCTCACGGCCATTGGGGTTAGCTCCCCGCTTTCACTGGCGAGCAGCAGCTTGATGCGCTGATCCGGCGCGTCCAGTTTCATCTGGCGCACTTCCGGGCCGGTGAACACGCAGCGAGCCAATGAAGGTGAGAGTAACGTCTTACTCTCTAAGCGTAAGTTGAACAGCCGATAGGCGGAAGACGTTGTACGGGTAGCTAAAGACATAGTGAGAAAACCGCATGTTTTGTAAGGAAAATCAGTCCACGGGATAAAACCCATTCACCGCAACTTACCATAAACAAAACACTAACGATAATCATTATCACCATTCAGGTGAATGCCGTGATAAAAGCAGCATTTTCTTCACAACGTGGGCAGGAAGCCATTCAGGCCGGGCATAAAAAACCATCAAAAGACTTGTTAACAGGTCTTAGATTGCTTATTTTAAAGACCTATTAACCGGTCATTAGAGGTCTGTCATGCCGAATATTATATTGAGTGATACCAGTGCCAGCGTCAGTGAGCTGAAAAAGAATCCAATGGCGACCGTCAATGCTGGTGATGGCCTGCCTGTGGCTATCTTGAACCGCAACCAGCCTGCGTTTTATTGCATTCCTGCGGCTCTCTACGAAAAAATGCTGGATGCGCTGGACGATCAGGAATTGGTTAAGCTGATCGGTGAACGTAAAAACCAGCCGCTGGTTGACGTGGATTTGGATAGTTTCTTATGAGTTATCGCGTCAAATTCAGGGAAGATGCGCTAAAAGAATGGCTCAAGCTTGATAAAACCATTCAGCAGCAATTTGCCAAAAAACTAAAAAAATGCTGCGAAAATCCCCATATTCCTTCGGTAACGTTACGAGGGATGAAGGACTGCTACAAAATAAAGCTCCGAGCGTCAGGCTTTCGTTTGGTTTATGAGGTTATTGACGACGTATTGATTATCGCCGTGGTGGCGGTAGGCAAACGTGAGCGCAGCGGTGTTTATCATCTGGCGAGTGAGCGGATGAGGTAGCTGCGTTAGGCTGAGCATAAAAAATGCTGGCCAAATAGCTCACTATTCGACCAGCATGTTTTCACCTTCCAGAAAAGCAGTAAAACCCGCTTCCCTACTCCATTACCGCATCGTCACAAACTCTTCTGACGCAGTTGGGTGGATAGCGACAGTGTTGTCGAAGTCTTTCTTGGTTGCGCCCATTTTGACGGCGACCGCGAAGCCTTGCAGCATCTCATCCATACCAAAACCGATGCCGTGGATGCCGACGATTTTTTCTTCTTTACCCACGCAGACCAGCTTCATGCGGCACGGCTGGCGGTGCTGGGTGACGGCGGTGTACATCGCGGTGAAAGCAGATTTATACACTTTCACCTGATCGTCGCCGTACTGCTCACGCGCCTGCGGTTCGGTCAGCCCAACGGTGCCAATCGGCGGGTGGCTGAAGACGACGGTCGGGATGTTGCTGTAGTCCAGATGCTCATCCGGCTTGTTATTAAACAGACGTTCGGACAAACGACGCCCTGCCGCGACAGCAACCGGCGTTAGCTCGACGGCACCGGTGTTATCGCCTACAGCGTAAATGCCAGGAACGTTGGTATTCTGGAATTTATCGACGTTGATGTAGCCCTTGTCGTTCAGCTCTACGCCAGTGACGCTCAGGTTAAGGTTATCCGTCGCGGGTTCACGACCAATCGCCCAAATCAGGCAGTCGACGGTTTGTGACTGGCCGTTTTCCAGCTCCAGCGTCAGGCTGCCATCGGCATTCTTCACAATCGCTTTCGGGATCGACTCGGTATGCAGCGTCGGCCCTTCGGTGTTCATCACTTCCACCAGCGTATCGACAATCAGCGGATCAAAGCTGCGCAGCGGCGCGTGTTTACGCACAAACAGGTGGGTTTCAGAACCCAGCCCGTTCAGCACCCCGGCAATCTCTACCGCGATATAACCTGCACCGACGATAGCGGTACGCTTCGGCAACGCATCCAGCTCAAAGAAGCCGTCGGAATCGATACCGTATTCCGCACCGGGAATAGAAGGGTGAACCGGACGACCACCCGTCGCGATCAGGATATGGTCAGCCGTAATTTTTTCGCCGTTCACTTCCACCGTGTGCGCATCGACAAAGCGGGCAAAACCGTGGATGACATCGACTTTATTCTTGCCCAGCACGTTATCGTATGACTGGTGGATACGATCGATGTAGGCGCTACGGTTCTTAACCAGCATGCCCCAGTTAAACTGGTTTACCGTGGTATCGAACCCGTAATCCGGCCCGTACTGATGGATCGCTTCGGCAATCTGCGCCGCATGCCACATCACTTTCTTCGGCACACAGCCGACGTTGACGCAGGTGCCGCCCAGATATTTTGCTTCGATCAACGCACATTTTTGTCCATACATCGCCGCGCGGTTGATAGACGCGATACCGCCGCTGCCGCCGCCAATAGCAAGGTAGTCATAGTGTTTGGTCATCAGTGTATCCATGCTTAAGTGAATAAAATTTGCCTAGAGTGTAACGCCAGAGCCATACGCCGAATAAAGGTTATGCCTATGGTTGCGATAGGAAAAACCAACCGCGTCGCCCATCGCAACCGTGCGCATTACTCCGGTACGATTTGCTCCACCAGCGTATGTCCGGTGCCTTCTGGTACCAGTACGCTATGCAACCACGGCAGCACGCTCTTCATCTGAGATGCCAGCTTCCACGGCGGGTTAATCACAATCATGCCAGACGCCGTCATGCCGTAGCGATCGCTGTCCGGCAGCACCGCCAGCTCAATTTGCAGAATGTTGCGAATGCCCGTAGCTTCCAGCTCTTTCAGCATGCGTTTGATGTGCTGACGCAGCACCACCGGATACCACAGCGCAAAGACGCCGGTGCCAAAACGTTTATGCCCTTCCTGAATGCCTTTCACCACGGCCTGATAGTCCGTCTTCAACTCATACGGCGGGTCGATCAACATAAAACCGCGACGGGAAAGCGGCGGCAGCTGTGATTTCAACTGCTGGTAGCCATCGTCACGCAGCACTTTGGTACGCGAATCCTTCTGGAATTCATTGCGCAGCAATGGGAAATCGCTAGGGTGCAGTTCGGTCAGGTGGAGCTTGTCCTGTTCACGCAGCAGCTGGCGCGCAATCAGCGGGGAGCCCGGGTAATAGCGCAGTTGGCCGTTGTGGTTATAGGTGCGTACGGCCTGCATGTAAGGTTCGAGTTCAGCCGGAATGTCGTCACGCTGCCAGATTTTCGCGATGCCATCCAGATACTCGCCTGTGCGCTCGGCGTGTTCGCCGCTGAGCTGATAGCGACCCGCACCCGCGTGGGTATCCAGATACAGGAAAGGTTTCTCTTTCTCTTTCAGGGCAGTGATGATCAGGCTCTGAACGGTGTGTTTCAGCACGTCGGCGTGATTGCCGGCATGGAAACTGTGGCGGTAACTTAGCATGCTTGCTTTCCGGTGAAGTTTTTATAAATAACGTCGATTAACTGACAGTATAACCGTCTGCGACGGAAAATATCCCGTCAAACACTCCCCTCTGCGAACCGTCCCGCAAACCAGTCATTTTTATCGTCTTAAATCAGTAAATTGAGAAACAGGGTCGTTTTTCATTCGATTGAAAACTTCCGATATTCAGGCAGATAAAGGGGGGGCAACGCAGCACTCGAAAAATCAACCACGCCAGCGCGGTAACCTCTTACGGACAGCTAAAAACATTCACGGAGTTGGCACGTGGGTAGATTTACCTTTCGGGAGCGCAGTGCGTCGTGCGGCCTCAATACCAGATGCCACCCAACGGACAAACGTTTCCTGTTCCTCCATCGCATCGTCCGGCAGTTGTGAGAAAGACAGGCAAATGGTTTTGAGTTTGCCATCCTCTCCACGGCGGGTGTAAGTGAACGGCGGGCACCCTGCCTTATCAAAAAAACTGCGATTCAGGTCGTCTGTTTTAACGAAAATCTCACCCTGATTGTTGATAAGTAAAACCATTAAGCCATCGTGAAAAATCGCCAGACAGCCAAACATCTTACGCGGAACAAAACGACCGAGTGGTGAGAGCTGATCCATGATGAACGCGGTCAACTCTCCGGAAATATTCATATCAGTCTCCTTTTACGCGATACGCTGGACAGGTTTTACAAGTGCCTAAACAGGCGTTGATGAAAGCAGAATGCCGGATAAATCCGGCATTCGATAAGGGTATTAAAGCAAGGGTAGCAGGTTAGGGATTTTTCTTCAGATACTGTGCCGCGGTCAGGTAATAATTACGCGCAGTGGCGTTATCCTGACGTTCGCCCAACTCAGTCAGCGCATCCGCTTTAATCTTTCTAGCTTCTGAATGATGGGGTTCAACGGCCAGCACGTAATCCGCCTGTTCGGCAGCCCACTGGAAATCGCCGGACGACAGCGCTTTCTCCGCGCTTTTAAGCATGTTCGCCTGACCTCCGATCATAGCCAGTAACCGTGTGGCTCGATCTTTCTCAGTCAGCGGATAGATGTGTGTGGCATTGCCGTCAAACCAGCCCGCCTGCTGCGCGTAAATACCGCGTACGGTAAACGCCACGCTACCGTAATATTCCTGTAGATAAGGATTTTTTGCCAACTCTGGAGGCAGTTTCACCGTCTGTACCAGCTCATCCGGCGTCATTCCCTTCGCGATACCGGCCATCGTCTGATCCCAGACGCTTTTGATGCCGTCGCGGTAAGCGGTCAGCGCAGCCTTGACGTCGGCAGCACCGCTGACTGGCTGCATGTGCCCAGGAATGAGGTGCTCTGCGTTCAGTGCAATTATTTTATCCAGACTGGCAATCCATTCATCAATCTTACGCGTTGGCAGACCACGCAGCGGGGCGATGTTCGGAAAGGTTTTCAGAAAATTATCACCCGCCAGCAAGACCTTCTGCTCAGGCAGCCAGACCGCAGTGTTTTCGTCAGACTCACCCGGCGTATGGAGCAGTTCCATTTTTACGCCTGAAAGGGTCAGGTTCTTGCTGTCACCGTCAAATGTTTGGGTCGGTGGCAGAAAACCTTCACGGGTGTGTGGCGTTTTACGACCGTATTCAAGCTGCGTGCCCGCATTGATAAATTTGTCATCAGGCAAGGAAGTCCCGAAGGCATCACCGCCCTCACGCTTTCCACGACCGGTATCCGGTTTTGCTGTAACCAAAAGGCGGTGGCTGATAATTTCTGGCTTGTCATTACTGGCAAAAACCGTCGCGCCGCCGGAGTGATCGGGGTGGTTATGTGTGTAAATGATGGCTTGCACAGGCCGAACCATACGGCTGCCAAATGCTTCAATGATCGCTTTTGCATCCACAGGATTCGCCGACGTATCCACGATAATCGCGCCATCTTTTCCCTGAATCAGGGTCACGTTTGCAGCCGAATACCCAACGGCCACATAAACGCCTTTTGCGACTTCCACGATCTGCTTCTGAAAATCGGCATTATGTGCGAGCAGCGTTTTTGCACCCGCCGTTTCTTCATGCGCACCTGCGTAGCCTGCCGCCGTCAGTGCCATAACCGTTGTGAGCAACAATGTAGCTTTCCTCAGTTTTCCGTCGAAATACTGTGTCATCTTTTCTCCGTCAATTCACGACGCTGAGTCCCATTTCTGATTCATGTACCAAAAACGGGAGGGACAGGAACAAAGCCCGCGCAAAACCTAGCGAATTGGCAGGATTCCGTAATCCCCGCAGCATAAAAGCAGCAGAGCCAAAAGGGTATAGTGATAAATGACAGTCCACTTCTCATAAGTGAGAGGAGTGTAGTGAAAGGGAGCGTTCCGTTTCGAGCCTTCACCTGACGGGCGTCATCACCTTACTCTGGGGTCTGGAAAACGTGCCCATTGCGCGGCCGATTCCAACTTGTATACAGATCCAATCTGGATAAAAAACCGCTTTAGCGTGGGATATTTTTCGTTTCCCAGACGGGTCACATACAGTACGATCGCACGCTAACCATGATGGAATTGGACGTTATTCTGATGGAACCTGAATATCAGCGCTGGCTGATGGCGCTTTCCGCCCCGATGGTCGCACTCAATATCAAGTACGGCGCCCGCTTCTGCGAGCCGACCTTTTATGAGCCCGGTGAACCCATCAGTCTGAGTAACAGCTGGGGCATCACCTCCCGCGAAGGCCTGATCACAATGATTAACGATATGACAGACGGCGGCCACGCCGAGCGTCTGGCGTATTACTATCACCTTTGGCACCACCTGACGGCATCCGAATGGCAGCAGCACTGCGCCAATCAATCCGAAGACGTACAGGGTACACTCGCGCTGGTGACCGAAACGGCCGCGCTGTGCGGTGAAGGCGGGATCCGCGCCTGGGATCTGGGGCGCATGAGTTTCCTGAGCCGCATCGGATTACTCAACGGCTGGATTAGCGAAAAAGAGAACCTGTGGATTCACACCCGGCTGGCCGACAGAGCGCGTTACTATTACCGCAGTTGGGAAAATTATTACGCAGCATTCCTGATCGGCCGCACCTACTGGCTCGGCTCGGATGAGGAAGATCAAGAATGCCAGCGCTACATTTTCAGCAACTGTAGCCAGATTCCTGACTACATTGACCAGATCGGCACGCTCTATACCCACCCGGACTGCCCGATTCATGACCTCGACTGGGATGTTGATCCGATAGAAATGGATAAGCCCGAGTCCTTACCAGAAGCGGAAATATAATGGACATACAATGCTGGCAGCGACTAGGCATTGAGCCGACTCAGGATCTGGATGTTATCCGTCAGGCTTATCGTCAGAAAGTACCGCAGTTTCATCCGGAAACCGACCCAGAGGGCTTTAAACAGCTGCGCGATGCGTACGATACCGCCTGTAAGCTGGCGAAAAATCCCGTACTGTCGGATGAAGAAGAGCAGACCCCCGCCGAATCACAAAACGCCACTTCGGCAACCGAGAATGCCTCCGCCGAGCAGGCCGCTCCCCAGTCAGAAGCGCTGGTTAACGCGTTTGAGCAGCTGTTAAGCAACCCGGCCGAACGTTTCGTTCCGCTGTGCTGGGAACGCTACATTCAGTTGTTGAATCAGCAGGCTTTCGAGGTGATCGATCGCATTCGCTGGCCGCTGCTTCAGCGTCTGATGCGCGAGTCTTGCATCTCAACTCTCTGTGTCCGCGTATTGGCCGAACGCCTGCGCTGGCAGCAGCGGCAAGGAGAGCTGTCCGGCGACGGGGTGGAAGATGTCCGCCACTTCCTCGACTCGCTCGGCTATGAGGATCTGTTCGATTTTTCCCTGCTATCGCACCTGAACCTGCCCGCACAGTTGGAAACCATCTTCCATTTCCAGCAGGCCAACGGAATGTACTGGAATCGGCCCGCATTTATGCTGGGCACGCTGCTGCGCACCCCGACCGCGATTTATTGGCCCGACAGCCCGGCGCTGATGCAAAAGCTCGCGCGCTGGCACAGCCACGCCGGTGTGCCCAACGCCACCCTGCGCGATTACTGTCTGCAACAGTTGGATGCGGCTCCGAACGACGCGGAATGGCTCGAACTCAGCGCCAGCCTCTGCTCACTGACCGGAGAGAACGAGCAGGCCTTCACGCTGTGGCTGACGCTTTATCAGCAAACCCGCCATGCACAAGCGGAACACTGGCTGATTAACTGGTGCAAACAGCATCAGCCGGATGCGCTTCCCTTACTGATTCAGTCGTTCAACCACACGCCAGCGCCGGATCTGACAGGACTAGCGCTGGACGATCCGCGCCAGCGTTTCTTCATTTCTCAGCATAATACCCAGATGCTGATACGCTGGGGAGAAGCGCTGAAACTGCCGCTGTCGCCCATGGCAGAAAGCTATGCCCGCTGGAAGCTGGGCAAGCAGGAGCTGCGGGATATCTACCGACATCTGCTGCTACACAGCGGGGACGCGATTCAGGATCGCCTGTATTGGCACGCCAGCATGTTAACCGTGGGTAATGAGCGTCTGTTGCAGGACATTCTGGCGCAGCCGTTGCCCGAGGAACCGCTGTATGCGTTGATCTTACAGGGGTTACAGTTTCAGGCGACACAGCGCCTATCCTGGCTGGACACCTCCGGCGCGATTCACGCCTTCACGGAATGGCTGTATTCGCCGTCAGAAGACGCGTTGCCCAACGTATTCACTAACCAGAAATCGTCCGCCTGGCTGCAGGCGCAAACCTGGCTGCGGCAATGGCGTCCGCTGTCGCTGAATCAGCTTAACAAGCTATATAGCAGCGGCATACATACGGAGGAAATCGACCCGATCAACGATTGTCTGGTCGAGCTGTCCGCACGCTACCGGCGCGATGTGTCTCTGGTGCCGCAAGGAGTGGAGAAGCCGCAGGATCTCAGCGCCAAAGAGGAACTGAGACAGGCTATGCTGATCGCATTAATGATGACCGATCCAACCTCTTGTCTGGGTTTACCGCGTCAATCGGTGCTGCCCGAACTGGCCTTAACCCACCCTGCACATTCGCTCTCTCGGCTCTTCCGCAAGGCGGAATGCCACGATGGTGATGCGGTAACGCCGTTGAAAAAACAGCTGGAACTCACCAATCCGCTGCACTATCACTGCTGGATGAACTTCCCCGCGTCTATTGAGGAATATCTCGGCAGCAGGGAGACTTACAGCGAATCCGCTGCAAGCCATTTTTATCTCACCGATGAGCATTGGCAGACGGAACTGGCGAAATCGCCCATCATCTACCAGATATTTTTCCACGCGTTTTATGCCCTTGTGGGAGAGGAAGGACAGGCTGAGCAACACCTTGAGCGGCTGGCGGCTATCCCCGTAGAAACGGAACAGGAAGATGCGATCCGTACTGCCTTTACCGAAGGGTCGGATGAACTGGAGAAACAGCTAAAACAGCTCTCCGACGACAAACGGGTCACGCTCATCGGCAAGCTTATTCAGAGCTGTGCAAAGGATGACACGTCCTTATTCGATAACAGCGATCAGGAATTTCTAACCGAGCATCTGTCCTATCCGCACGAAGACGTTACGCTGAGATTGGTGTCGAAAATGCTGCTGCAATGTGCCGATCGGCGCGAACGTCAGTTTCAGGCATCACAGGCTAAAAAGAGCTACTGGTGGCAGCTCTGGCGCACGAACGCTCGCATCGGCCGTCTCGGTTTTCTGATGCAGGCCGGGTTGGGAAGCTATTTTCTCTATCGCGCGAGTGACTGGATCGGGTCGCCACCGGCGTTTATTGAGGGGCTACTGATGGTGCTCATCGTGCTCAATCTGCTGAGTGCGACGCGTCGGCGCTATAACGATATCGGTTCCAATATGCCGTGGGTGATGAGTTTCTTCACTCTACTCATACCGCTGTTTCTGCTGCTCCCCTTGCTGACGCCGAGCCTGAATCGCTGGAACCAATTCGGGCCGCCGCCAGCTGGCAAGAAAGCCGAAACGGACACCATGCCTAGCTGACGAAAATAACTCGGGCGGCGTAGCAATTATACGCATGCATATACCCAATAGATTTCGAGTTGCAGGACGGCGGCAAGCGCAGGAATCCCCAGGAGCTTACTCAAGTAAGTGACTGGGGTGAGTAAGCGAAGCCAACACACCTGCAGCTTGAAAGATGACGGGTATATTTAGCGGGATACCTCATCCAGATATTGCTCAATACGCTGCCGCGTTTCGTCAATCGCCGGAGCGTATTGCCCCGCCAGCACCTGTTCAAAATCCCGCAGCCAGAAGCCAATCTGTTCTCGCTCTTCCAGACGCGTCTGCGCCCAGGCTTTTTCCAGCCGTGCCAGCAGGTTGCGGTTCATTAGATTGTCTCTGGGGTGAATTTTCAGCGCTTGCAGCTTGTGGTGGCTTTTCTGCTGCTGCTCGGCACTCAGGCCGGTCGGGCTGCGATCGATCACTTTCGTGAAGTTATCGCCGCTGTCCGGCAGGTTAACATCCACTTCCAGCAGCCCATTGATGTCATAGCTGAAACGCACCTCGATGGATTGCTTATACGTTTTCGCTTTTATCGGCATGGTGAATTCATCGATAAACACGTTGTTATCGACGTAAGGGCTTTCCCCCTGATAGATCGCGATGCAGATGTTGTCCTGTCCGGCGGAGCCCGTGGAAAACGTCTCGACCCGCGAGGTCGGCACCACCGTATTGCGCTCCAGTATCGGGGAAAACAGGCCATTTTGCTTATCGTTGGCGGTCTTAATCCCGAGGGTGTACGGGCAAACATCCGTCAGGATCACTTCTTCGATATCCTGCTCGCGTAGCCGACAAGCGGCCTGTACCGCCGCGCCTTTAGCGACAACGGTATCGGCATCCAGATGCTGATAAGGTAATTTGCCAAACAGTCTGACCACCAGCTTCTGGATAATCGACATCTTCGATGCCCCGCCGACCAGCACCACATGGTCTAGCTGCTCCGGTTTCAGGCGTGCATCGTGCAACGCCTGCTCTATCGGCGCGCGAATGCGGTTCATCAACGGCAGCCAGGCCGCTTCGATTTCTTCATTATCCAGTACGATGCGCCATTCTTCCTCTCGCCAGTGCCATACCAGCTCATTCGATTGAGAAGGAAAACCGGGCTGACATTTCAGCGCTTCTGCATGGCTGTAAAGACGCGCTAGATCCGTCGCAGGAATCGCCGACTCCTCAAGCTTCCATGCATTCAGACAGGTTTTCACCATCGCCTGCGTGAAGTCTTCTCCCCCCAGATAGTTGTCACCCGCCGAACTGTGTACTTCGATCAGCGGAAACGCGTATTCCAGCACGCTGACGTCAAAAGTGCCGCCGCCTAAATCGAAGACCAGCGTACGCCCCAGCTCCTGCGTGTGTAAGCCGTAAGCCATAGAAGCAGCGGTGGGTTCATTGATTAAACGAACCGCATTCAGCTCTGCCAGTTCTGCCGCAAAACGCGTCTGCTTACGCTGTTCATCGCTGAAATAGGCTGGCACGGAGATCACCACATCCTTAATGGGGTACCCGAGGTAACTTTCCGCATCGGCTTTGAGCGATTTCAACACCATGGCCGACAGTTCGGCGGGAGAGAACGTTTTATCCCCGAGCCGGAAAGCTTTCTTGCTCCCCATGTAGCGCTTAAACAGCGACGCCGACACCTGCGGGTGCGTGGTCAAACGGGAAATCGCGGGTTTACCGACCAGAATGCTGCCGTCTTCATCAATGCTGACGGCCGAGGGAGTGAAGTTATCATTCAGCGCATTCGGTATCAGGCGGGCCTCGCCATTTTGCCAAACGCTAATCAGGCTGTTCGTCGTGCCCAGATCGATACCAATCGCCAGAGAAGCATCTTGCGGGTGCGTCATGCTGTTATTCCTTATTTAACCATTCCGTACACTAACTATTCCCAGAGTGCCCATCAGGCGCAGATCGGTAGCCTGTTCGGCGAGCAGAGCAACAGTATATACATACTGATCGGGAAAGACCGCGCACGACGGATTCAGGAATATTTTTCAACAGATCTGGTGAGTGATAAATAAGCGTTATATTATTTACTATATAACGATCATTTGCGGAGCATTATCATGGGAAACCATTTTGAGCGGGGCGTCCTCGCGGGGCTGAGATCGGCCAATCCAAAATCCACCAACGACATTAATCCCTACTGCTACGACTATCGGCGCGGCTATATCTGTGGCTACGCCCACAATCTGGCGGAAACTAAAGGCGACCGCCAGCAGGCCGCCTTCGAGGCAGGATTGTTGTCACGCCGCTATGGGCTGGAGCGAGAGAGAGTCGCAGAGTTCTTTACCGAACAAGGTAACCCGTACGCGATTCGGTTTTTTTATGCGGGCTATGATGCGCACACGCCGCGCTAGTAGATACCCGCTAGCGGCGCACGTCGCGTAAATCGAAGCTAATGGGGATTGTGATGGTGAGCTGCGCATTATCCCCTATCACCTCTGCTGGTGGAGCAGGAAGCGGCTGAGCACGCTGCGGCAAGGCGACAGACTCCTTATCCAGCGGCATCACGCCGCTGCTGCTGGCTAACGAGACGGCCAGCACGTTCCCCGCCCGATCCAACGTCACGCGAATCTGGGCGACGCCCTGCAATCGCTGCCTTACCGCCTGCGCCGGGTAACGCTTATAGCGGCTCAGGTGCGCCAGCAGCTGGCTGCTCCAATCTGCAACCCCTTTACGCATCTGCGCGGCATCGCTGTTATACGGCGCTGCGACTTGCTGGCTGCTGCCCGGTAGCGGCGCGCTGGTAACGGGAGCGGGCGGTTTTTCCGATGGCGCAATCTCTTCCTGTGGCGTCGTCTCCTGCACCGGCTTTTCCATTTTTTTCTGCACTTTTTTCTGCGGCTGCGGCTTTTCCTTTTGCGCCGTCGTAATAACTGGCTTCGGTGCAGGCGCGAGCGGCGGCACATCCTGCGTCATTTTTTCCGGTTGAGTCGACGCTTCTTGCGGCGTGGATAGCGTCTGCTGCGGGCCGACTGGCGCATCCTGAGGGCTGGGAGTCGATTGCACGCTATCCGCCACCATTAACATCATGGCGGGCGGCGGCGCTTCAATGGAGGAATCAAGCGCGTGGTAGCTAATCCAGACAATCAGTCCCGCATGTAGCGCCAATGCCAGCAGCCCGCCACTCCCCCAACGAACCGTCGTGGCGGGCCGAACCGTATTGTATTTCAGCGTCTGTGCAGCCATTAGCCTACTGCCCCTCGCCGTGGAGACAGGGCTGTACTCTCAATGAATGGGGTTCCGAGGAGGTCATCATGCGTTCTTCATCACATCGTTAGGTATAAAACGGATAGCAGATAATAGTAGGTCGTTCAGCTACGGGGATCGGGCAGAAAAAAAATGAAAACAGCATAAAAAGTAATGTTATTACGTTTTAGCAGGATATTTTATCGCGCAGCAATCTGAACCCAGTAGCGAGAGAAATAACGCACCTGTACAGGGAGCGCCTCCACCAGCGCCGCTAAAATATTATCGGTATCCGACAGTGGGAAGACGCCGGAAAACCGCAGGCTCTCCACCTCGGGCTGGCAGCGAATAACACCGCTGCGATAGCGGCTCAGTTCGTCAACAAAATCCACCAGACGCTGATTATCCGCCAGCAGTTGTCCTTTCACCCAGCCAGGTTCAGCCTTCGTCGTCGCTATCTGGCCGCAGCTCTGCGTGGTGAACGTCGCCGTCTGTCCGCTTTTCAGCACCTGTACATCCTGACCGTTCTGCTGCGGATGCAGTCTCACCGCGCCGTCATACACCGCCACCTGCGTGTGTTCATCCTGCACTCGCAGACTAAAGCGTGTCCCCAGCGCCTGCACCTTTCCCTGTGCCGTCGTCACGATGAAAGGGCGCGGATACAACGCGCTCTTCTCCGCCTGACCGGTTTCGATCATGACTTCACCGCGAATCAGCGTGAGCTGGCGTAGGTCGTCACCGTAGGCCACATTCAGCGCCGTCTGCGTATTCAGCAGCAGCGTGGTGCCATCGTCCAATACCGCATGGCGCTGTTCGCCCACCTGCGTCTGGTAATCCGCCGTCAACGACTGCCAGAGGTCGGTGCGCGATCCGGCCACGCCAGCGCCCCCGGTCAGACAGACGATCGCCAACGCTTTAAGTACGCTGCAGCGCTGCATACCGTTAAGCGTCGACAGGCTCTGGTGTGCCGCCCGCGCGTTAAGCTGACCCAAATTGGCACACACGGATTCGATATGCTGCCACGCTTGCTCGTTATCCGGCGAGGCGTCCCGCCAACGCTGCCACTCGCGGCGATCTTGTTCGGTGACGCTGTCGGACATCAGCTGCGTCAGCCACGCCACCGCTTCACGTGCGCTGTCTGGCTGAATCGGCTGGCCCTGTCTATCACGATAAAAAGTACGATCGTTCATAGCGGCAGTGCAAAGAAACACTGGAGGTTGGCGCGTTGCAGATACTGTTTCACCGAACTGCTGGAAACCCGCAAGCGTTCGGCGATATCGCTGTAGCGCATGCCGTGGAGATGTGCGAGCAGAAACGCTTCCCTGACCGGCGCTGGCAGGCCATCCAATGCAGCATCAAGCTGTTCAAGAATTTCGAGGGTAAGCAGGCGCGTTTCCGGGGAGGGCATACAGGCATCCGGCTGCGTACTCAGCACATCCAGATAGGCATCTTCAATCTTTTTACGACGGTAATGATTGGCGACCAAACGGCGGGCCACGGTAGCCAGAAACGGGCGCGGCTGGCGAATCGTGAGCAGTTCCGGGTTCATCAGCACGCTAAGGAACGTGTCCTGTGCCAGATCTTCCGCATGCTGGGCGCAGTCCAGTTTATGGCGCAGCCAGTTACACAACCAGCGGTGGTGATCGAAATAGAGCTGCTGAGCAAAGTCATTAACGCTGGCCGTCGCTTTCCTCACCATCGAACTTTACCCCAGAGCACTATTTAAACATAAGAATGATAATCGTTCTTATTTATGTTTTTTCCCTCTGACTGTCAAGTTCCGAAACGAAAATTATTCAAATTTGCTGAATTTGCATTACGCCCATGCAACATCATCCGCTAACGGGGCGGCAAGGATATCCGCCCCGAGCACCACGATTAGAAACGCTGTAACACGCTGATTTTTACGTTACGTCCCACGCCGGATACGGATTCGCCCAGGTACGGGTAGTAATCGGTATTCAGCAGGTTATCGACCGTCACACGTGCTTCAAATCCTTTTATCGCCTGCGGCTGCCAGCTAGCGAACAGGCCATGCAGCACGTATCCCTTACTCTTCGGCAACGCCCAAATATCGGCCTGTGGATCGCCATCGGCAGGTGAACGATCCTGCTTACGCACAAAATCACCCGTCCAGCCTACGGCCATATCCAGACTTGGGATTTTGGTGCCCAGCGTGGCGTGTGCTGTCGTTGGTGGAATCTCGGCGATCCAGGTTTTATTGCCCCACGGATTACGCGGTGACGCATCGCGCTCGCCACGAATTGAGGAGAAGGACAGGCTGCCAAACAGCCAGCGGCTGTCGTAGAAGGATTCAATCTCTACCCCTTCAATCGTATAGCCCGGCAGATTACGGTAGTTAGAGAGCGGCTGCCCACAAGATGATGACGTACCGCTCTGCGTCTGCGCTTCACACAAGATACCGCGACGGTAGAAAATTTCGTTTTTACCGCGGTTACGGAATAGCGTGGTGCGGATTTGCAGACTGTCTTCTTCCAGCATCAGGTTGTTGAAGTCCAGAATCGCGCCCAGACGAAATGCTTTGATGCTTTCCACTTCCAGATTACGGCTGGTTCCCGGCACGCTGGACGCGGCAGACTGCACTTCATACTGTTCATCGACGACGGGCGCGCGCCAGGTACGGCTGGCATCGGCAAACAGCGACAGATTGTCCGTCGCCTTCCACAGCGCCCCAATACGCGGCGACCAGCCGGTGTAGGTCACGCTGCTGTAGTCATGCCCTGCAGCCGGAATGCTGCTGTTATAACGTGGTGCCGCGTTGGGTTTCCCCGTGTTCGTCACGTGGTCATAACGTACGCCCGGCGTGATCGTCACGCTACCCAGCGTCACCGCATCCTGTACATACAGGCTGCGGGTTTCCTGTTCCCCTGCCGGCATATAGTAAGGCTGGAAATAGCCGTAGTTATACTCGGCGTTATTCTTACCGGATGGATAGTAGATCAGCGTGTCGCGCTTATGCTGATGCCAGCGCATACCCACCAGCAGCTTATGATCGAGCGGGCCGGTAGTGAACAGAATTTCATTACTGACCTCCGCAAGCTGATCCTTGTAGCTCACCCAGCTTTCGTTCCCCAGCGAGCCCAGATAGCTACTCTGTGAAGCTGAATCAGGGCGTCGGTCATGCTGTTCGGTTTTTGAGGTGGCAAATGACGCCGTCAGATTCAGCCACGGCTGATCCTCCGGTGCAATATTCCATTTCAACGAGTAGTTCTTATCCACCTGATCGCGGTAAACCAGCTTACGCCGCCAGGCCTCTTCCCAGCCGTAGCGAGTAATTTCCGCTTGTGTGGGCGACGCCATGTCGTCACGCTTAGCGGCAAACGGCTGCCAGCCGTCAGATTCGGAGCGCATCGCAGAGAGCGTCAACGTCTGAGCGTCCGTCAGATAGATGTTGGTCTTCAGTAAGTAGGACGCCATGTCGCTGGTCGAGTAGACAAAGCGTGTGCCGTCAGGGCGTTCGATGTTGTCGCCATCGCGCTTGCTCATGTAGAGCAGGCCGTCAGCCATTCCCTCTTCCGTGCGGCCATACAGCGCGCCACTGTAGATATTTTGCCGATCGTTGGTGTGATAGCTGTATTTGACCATCCCACCGAAATTTTCTCCCGGCATCAGCAGATCGCTGGCGTCTTTGGTATCAACGTGAATGGTGCCGCCGAAGCCGCCGTTGCCGCTGCGAATATCATGCGGCCCTTTATCGACATCGATCCGTTTAATCAGCTCAGGCTCAATAAATACCGAGCCCTGGCGGTATTTCTCAAAGCCTTTCGGCGCGCCGTCCAGCACGACTTTGACGTCTTCCATATCGCCCATGCCCCAGATATTCAGGCTCTGCCCACCTGGACGTGGAGACCCTGCCATCGACACGCCGGGGAGTTTATCGAGCAGGCTGGCAATATTATCGGCCTGTACGCGGTCAACATCGGCCTGACGTAGCACGGAACGTCCGGCGGCGGCGCTGTCCGATGTGCCGCCAACGACCGAGAGCGTCGGGATCATCAGGCTGCCGTCGCTTCCTTCGGCGGCAAGCGCGGATTCCAGCCGATAGCCCGTGGCCGTCTGGACTGCACTCAGCCCCGTTCCGGCCAGTGCAGCCGCAAACGCGGCCTGAACGGTGTAGGTTCCCTGTATGCTCCCGCTGGTTTTATTCTGTGTTTGATCGAGAGAAAACGTGAGAATGACATTGGCGCGGCTGGCGACGGCCTGCAGCGTGGATCCGAGCGGCCCTGCCGGAATGGAAAACGCCACTGTCGGTGCTGCGGCAGTAGCGGCCGTTTCCGCCGCCAGCGCCGAGCCTACCGTTCCGGTACTCAAGATCAACACGCCAGACAGTGCCAGATGCACTGCCCGCGCCACCGTCAAGGCGGGTTTGTGCGCGATGCGCCCGCCATTATGATTATTTATCGCCATTGTCATTCCCCTGAAGTATTGAAAAAAAAGACACATCAGGTAGGTCACGCGAAAAACCAAATCGGGCAGAAAAAGTGCAAAAATTTTCAGGAAAACCTCTTCAATGCGATGTAAGCAGCCGTGTTCTGGCGATCAACGGGGCTTCTCCATCACCGCAAAACGCACCTTCGGTCATGAACAGCATCCCTTCCGCCATTGATTTTCACGGCGCTTGACCTCATCTTAGTGATTAATCCGCAATAGATATCCGCCTTGCCGGTTTCTCTCTGCAACGGATTTCACTTACCGGCAACGAGATCACCCACAATTATCAGGACGGCACCATGACGAATCCATTACTGACCTCATTTACCCTGCCCCCGTTCTCCAGTATCAAAACGGAAGATATTGTCCCTGCGGTGAAGTCCGCACTGGATGAATGCCGCGAGACGGTAGAACGCGTGGTGGCGCAAGCGGGGCCGTTTACATGGGATAATCTGTGCCAACCGCTGGCAGACAGCGACGATCGTCTTGGCCGCATCTTCTCACCCATCAGCCACCTGAACGCGGTGAAGAACAGCCCAGAGCTGCGTGCGGTTTATGAAGAATGTCTGCCATTACTGTCCGAGCACAGCACCTGGGTCGGCCAACATGCCGGCCTCTATCAAGCTTATCGCAGCCTGCGCGACGGCGAGCACTATGCCGCACTGAGCGTGGCGCAGAAGAAATCCGTTGATAACGCGCTGCGCGATTTTGAGCTGTCCGGTATCGGCCTGTCGCCAGAAAAACAGAAACGCTACGGCGAAATCTCCGCTCGTTTATCCGAACTCGGTTCGCAATACAGCAACAACGTGCTGGATGCCACTATGGGCTGGAGCAAGCTGATTACCGATGTCGCCGAGCTGGATGGCATGCCGGAAAGCGCGCTGGCAGCGGCCAAAGCGCAGGCTGAAGCCAAAGAAAAAGACGGCTGGCTGCTGACGCTGGATATCCCAAGCTACCTGCCAGTGATGACCTACTGCACCAATCAGGCGCTGCGTGAAGAGATGTACCGCGCCTACGGCACCCGCGCGTCCGATCAGGGGCCGAACGCGGGCAAGTGGGACAACAGTGAGGTGATGGCAGAAGAGCTGGCACTGCGTCACGAGCTGGCACAGCTACTGGGCTTCGACAGCTATGCGCACAAGTCGCTGGCGACCAAAATGGCGGAAAACCCGCAGCAGGTGCTCGATTTCCTGACCGATCTGGCTAAACGCGCCCGTCCACAGGCTGAAGAAGAACTCGCGCAGCTGCGTGCCTTCGCCAAAGAACACTACGGCGTGGATGAATTGCAGGCCTGGGATATCACCTACTACAGCGAACAGCAGAAGCAACATCTGTATTCCATCAGCGACGAGCAGCTTCGCCCGTATTTCCCGGAAGAACGCGCGGTGAACGGCCTGTTCGAAGTGGTCAAACGCATCTACGGCATCACCGCCAAAGAGCGCAAAGACGTCGATGTCTGGCACCCGGACGTTCGCTTCTTCGATCTGTTCGATGAAAGCGGTGAACTGCGCGGCAGCTTCTACCTCGATTTGTACGCCCGTGAACACAAGCGCGGCGGAGCCTGGATGGACGACTGCGCGGGTAAACTGCGTAAAGGCAACGGTGAACTGCAAAAACCGGTCGCCTATCTGGTCTGTAACTTCAACCGTCCGGTCAACGGCAAACCAGCGCTGTTTACTCACGACGAAGTCACTACGCTGTTCCACGAATTCGGTCACGGCCTGCACCACATGTTGACCCAGATCGATACCGCCGGTGTCGCGGGCATCAACGGCGTACCGTGGGATGCGGTCGAACTGCCGAGCCAGTTCATGGAAAACTGGTGCTGGGAACCGGAAGCGCTAGCCTTTATCTCCGGCCACCACGAAACCGGTGAACCGCTGCCGCAGGAACTGCTGGATAAAATGCTGGCGGCGAAGAACTATCAGGCTGCGCTATTCATTCTGCGTCAGCTGGAATTCGGCCTGTTCGATTTCCGCCTGCATGCCGAGTTTGATCCTGCAAAAGGCGCGCAGATTCTGCCGACGCTGGCCGAAATCAAAGCGCAGGTGGCCGTGGTGCCAAGCCCAAGCTGGGGCCGCTTCCCGCACGCGTTCAGCCACATCTTCGCTGGCGGTTATGCCGCAGGCTACTACAGCTATCTGTGGGCCGACGTACTGGCGGCGGATGCTTACTCTCGCTTCGAGGAAGAAGGTATCTTCAACCGTGAAACCGGTCAGTCATTCCTGGATAACATCCTGACCCGCGGCGGTTCCGAAGAGCCAATGGAGCTGTTCAAACGCTTCCGTGGCCGTGAACCGCAGTTGGATGCCATGCTCGCGCATTACGGCATCAAAGGATGAGCATCTGCTTAATTGCAGAAGAAGGCGCCGATAGTGGCGCCTTATCTTCTCTGGCCGCACGTTGGGGGTTAGTTTCCGATCCCGATGCGGTCATGGCACTGGTGCTGACAGCGGAACGTTTGGAACTGCGTAAGCAGGACGAACCCAAGCTTGGCGCTATTTTCGTGGATTTCGTTGGTGGGGCGATGGCGCACCGTCGCCGCTTTGGCGGTGGACGCGGCGAGGCCGTTGCCAAAGCTGTCGGGATCAAAAAAGATTACCTGCCGGATGTCGTAGATGCGACGGCCGGGCTAGGCCGCGATGCTTTTGTGCTGGCCGCATTAGGCTGCCACGTACGCATGGTGGAGCGCAATCCGGTGGTCGCGGCGCTGCTGGACGACGGGTTACAGCGTGGCTATCAGGACGCAGAAATTGGCCCGTGGCTACGGGAGCGACTGACGCTGCTGCACGCATCGAGTATGACCGCGCTGCGCGATATCACACCGTCGCCGGATGTGGTTTATCTCGATCCGATGTTTCCGCACAAACAAAAGAGCGCGCTGGTGAAGAAAGAAATGCGCGTGTTTCAGTCGCTAGTAGGTGCAGATGACGATGCCGATGCGCTGCTGGAACCCGCCCGCGCGCTGGCGAAAAAACGCGTCGTGGTGAAGCGACCAGATTATGCGCCGCCGCTGGCGGGCGTACCGGCACAATCCATGCTGGAAACCAAAAGCCACCGTTTTGATTTCTATCTTCCCGCCTGAAAAATCTCATCGCCGCGACGCTAAGCGTATCGGCGACTAAAAACTTACCCTGCTTCGCATTTCCTACGCTGCTTTTGCAAAGTCTGTGGCACTAATGAGAAGCAAATCGCATAATTCCGCACTATCACCGTTTATGACACTAAGATGACATAATGAAAAAAACGCTTCTGTCACTTCTGCTTTGTTTGAGTACTTCTGCTATGGCCGCTCAAGAACCCGTCAATATTACGATTCTAGGGACATCCGATCTGCATGGCACCTTTGTTCCCTGGGATTACGCCACTGACACCGCCAACATGGCGGGCAGCCTGAGCCAGATCGCCACACAGGTGCATAAGATTCGCGCACAGCAGCCGAATGTGATTCTGGTTGATGCGGGCGATACCATTCAGGGCAACTTTGTCGAAACCTTCAAAAATGACAAAACCAGCCCGATGATCCTCGGTTTTAACGCCCTGAATTATGATGTCTGGGTGCTGGGCAACCACGAGTTCGATTTCGGCCTGAACGTGCTCTCCACCTCGCTTGACCAGTTCAAAGGCACCGCGCTGGCAGGCAACATTTTTTGGGAAAGCGGTAAACCTTACTTACCCGCCTATAAAATTGTCGAACGGCAGGGCGTGAAGATTGGCATCATCGGTATGGATACGCCGATGACCGCGGAATTCGCCAAAGGCACTGACCGCGTGAAAGGGCTGAACTTTACCGATCCCGTCGGGGCGGTAAAAACCGTTATCCAGCAACTCCACGGCAAAGTGGATGCCATCGTACTGGTCGCCCATATGGGAATCGATAACGAGAACCAGCGACCGGGCACCGGTGTCGGTGATATCGCTCGTGCGAATCCTGAATTAGCCGCCATCGTCGCGGGCCATATGCACGTAAAAGTGGACAAAGAGGTGATTAATGGCGTGATCGTCACCGAACCAGACAGATATGGTCGTGCACTGTCGCGCATCGATTTGCAGTTTGAGCAGCAGAACGGCAAGTACGTGCTGATCAACAAAGACAGCTATACCTATTCGATCAAGGACGTGGATTCTGACCGCAAGATGGAAGATATCTACGAGCCTTATCACAATACCCTGCGCGCCAACGCCAACCGTCCGATTGCCCAGCTTCTTGGGCACGATCTGGTGCCGCAAGATGTCGTGAAAGGCATTCCTCAGGTACACGTGCAGGACACAGGCATCAGCGCCCTGTTCCAGGAAGCCAGCCGCTATTACGCCCCTAAAGCACAGGTTATCGCGCTGCAAATTGATAACGACCGGCCCAAGCTGAACGTCGGCACCATCGCCGCGAAGGACATTGCCTTTAACTATCAATATGCTGGCGGTGAGATCACGGTTTATCAGCTCACCGGTAAAGAACTGAAGAAATACATGGAATGGTCAGCGGGTTACTTCAACCAGTTGCAGGACGGCGATGTGACTTACAGCTTCAATCCACAGCGCCGCGCGTCCAAGTATTCCACCAATGATTTCTTCGACGGCGTGACGTACACCATCGACCTGACGAAACCCGCTGGGCAGCGCATCACCGACCTGAAAATGAATAACGGCACGCCGGTTACCGACGACACGCCGATTCGTCTGGGCATGAACAGCTACCGCATGGGCCACCTGACGCAGAAAGGCGGCGTGCTAGAAGGCATGCAGTTCCCGGTGCTGTCGGACACCAAAGCGGAATATGGCGAAGAGGCGGGCACGATTCGTAACCTGACCATCCGCTATCTGACCGAAGTGAAAAAAGGCCAATACGAAGGTACAGTACCGCAGCGCTGGAAGTTGGCGGGATTAAAGGGCTATGAGCGCGAACGCCACATCGTCGAATCGCTGCTCAACAGCGGAAAAATCAGCATACCGACCTCAGATGATGGCCGCTACAGCAACGTGCAATCCATCAACGTGAAAGCATTGCTGCTGCCAGATGCCGCGCAGAAGGAGAAACGCGTAGCGGAATTGACGCAACAGCGCGACAGCACCACCAACGCGTTGATCAAACAGCGGCTGAACGATCAGCTGACGATTATCGCAGCCATTAACTAACCGACGCCTCAGCGGGAATCCAAGACCGCTGACAACGTGCGTCGAGCGGTGATAATGGATAGATCGTAAAGACGCTGCACAGCCTGCCATTGGCAGGCTGTGTTATCTCTCGCTGCGAGCTTTCCAGCGTTCGCTCGTCAGGTAGCCGTTCACGCCTACATCCAGGAAAGGACGTGGCGGCAGGTAGTTCGCCTGTCCGAGCGATTGCATATCGGCGATCAGCGGGTTGTCTTCACCCAGCGCCAAATCCGCCAGAATATGTCCGGCAGCGGTTTGCTTCGACAGCCCCGCTCCGTTACAGCCAGCGGACGCGTACACATTGTCGCTTAGCTGCCCCCAAATTGGCGCGCCGTTGCGTGTTACGCTAATCAAACCTGACCAGGTATGCGCCATCTTCACATCGCTCAACTGCGGGAACATCCGGGCAAAAATAGCGGCGTGGCGACGCGCGTGGCGTCCGGTTTCTACCGCGCTATTGACCAGCTCCGGGGCAAATTTCACATGTTCCCGAATCAGGAAGCGATGGTCGCGCGTATAGCGCAGCGTCGCACTGGCCAGGGCATTGACCGGCGTCAGCCCCCAGTCCGGCATGTCACCCATGCGTGCTATCTGTTCCGTGTTCAGCGGTTCTGTCAGGGTCGCGAAGGTCGCCACGGCAAATACCCGGCCATTGAACAGCGGTAGACCGCGCGCCGCGCCGTTAATCGCCATCATCAGCTTATCTGCCTGAATCTCGCCGTAGGGTGTTTCCACGCGAATGCGCGATCCGGTCTCGATATTCAGCGCGGGTGAATGGGCGTAAACCGTCACGTTCTTCGGCAAATTCGCCACCAGCCCGACCACCAGCGCCGCCGGGTTTAGCAGAATGCAATTGGGGGTATACACAGCACGATGGTAGAAAGACGTGCCGAGGCGGCGAGCAAGCTCGTCTTTTTCCACCACCTGATAGGGTTCACCCAGATCGTTCAATTCACGGACATAGGTATCGATCAGGCCGTTAAACGTTGAACTGACGGCGCAGTGATATTTCCCCGCTACGCTCCAGTCGCACGCAATCGCATGGCGATCCACCTTCTCTTTCAGATGCGCCACACCGGACTGCAACAAGCGACGATAAGCCGCCGCTTTTTCCAGCTCGGCCGTCGAGCTACCGATGTTATGCGGCAAATCGATAACGAAACCGGAGTTACGCCCAGAAGCATTGTCGCCAATCTCGCCCGCATCCAGCAGGATAATGTGTTTATCCGGGCGCTGTTCAGCCAGACGTTGTGCAAAGGCAATCCCCGCATAGCCCGCGCCGATCACCAGCCAGTCCGCTGTTGTTTTTCCACGCTGCTGCGGGTAATTCGGTTTATCGATAAGATCTGCCGACCAGCCATTACGATTCTGATCGAAAGGAAGATGTTTGATTTTCACAATGGTGTAAGCCTTGAAGAGAACGGGTTGTACCAGAAGACTGACGATACACAATGCTGATTAAGATAAAGAAAGGCAGGAAGCGGTGTCCAGCAAGAAATGTCGCTAAAATTTAGATAAATAAGTGAGAAATCAAAGCGCCTGCGAATACAGGCGCTTTAAGTAAAGCAGGTGTTACACGACGCCCTGCGCCAGCATCGCGTCGGCTACTTTTACAAAGCCAGCCACGTTGGCACCGCGCACGTAGTTAGTCTGGCTGTTTTCACCGCCGTACTGCACACAGGCATTGTGAATATCCAGCATGATGTGGTGCAGGCGCGCATCCACCTTCTCGGCTTTCCAGCCCAAACGAGCTGCGTTCTGCGCCATTTCCAGACCGGATGTCGCCACGCCGCCGGCGTTGGCCGCTTTGCCCGGCGCAAACAGTACGCCTGCATCCAGGAACGCGTCGGTCGCTGGGATCGTGGTTGGCATGTTGGCACCTTCTGCCACGGCTTTCACACCGTTAGCAATCAGCGTCTGCGCCGCTGGCAGATCCAGCTCATTCTGCGTCGCACACGGCAGCGCGATATCTACCGGTACTTCCCACGGCGTTTTGCCTGCGAGGTAGGTCAGTTTCGCTTCGCGCGCGTAATCTTCCACGCGGCCATAGCGTTTGTTTTTAATCTCTTCCAGCAGCGCCAGTTTCTCTGGGGTAAACCCGTTCTCATCCACCACCGTGCCGTTAGAATCCGATGCCGTAACCACGCGTGCACCCAGTTCCATCGCTTTTTCAATCGCGTACTGCGCCACATTACCGGAGCCGGATACCGCGACACGCATGCCTTCAAAGCCCAGACCGTGGCGTTTCAGCATCGCTTCCGTGAAGTAGATCAGACCGTAGCCCGTCGCTTCAGGACGGATCAGACTGCCGCCGAACGACAATCCTTTACCGGTGAAGACGCACGCGGTGTTGTTGGTCAGTTTCTTCATCATGCCAGTCATGAAACCGACTTCACGGCCGCCCACGCCGATGTCGCCCGCCGGAACGTCTGTGTCCGCACCCAGATGACGATACAGCTCCGTCATCAGCGCCTGACAGAAGCGCATGACTTCGCCCTGGCTTTTCCCTTTCGGGTTAAAGTCCGAGCCGCCTTTGCCGCCGCCCATTGGCAGCGTCGTTAGCGCATTTTTGAAGGTCTGCTCGAAGCCGAGGAATTTCAGAATCGACAGGTTAACGGACGGGTGGAAACGCATGCCGCCTTTGTATGGGCCGATCGCAGAGCTGAACTGGACACGCCAGGCGCGGTTTACCTGTACCTGACCTTTGTCGTCCGTCCATGCGACGCGGAACTGAATCACGCGTTCTGGTTCTACCAATCGTTCCAGCAGGCTGTAATCCGCATAGTGAGGGTTCTGTTCCAGAAAAGGCCACAGAGTGGAAAGGACTTCATTAACGGCCTGTAGAAACTCAGGCTGATGCGGATCGCGTTGTTGAACAGAATCAAGAAAACTTGCCAGAGATACGATTTGTGCCATGAACAGCTCCTGATTGAACGAATAAGTTCCCGTCTGCTTCTTTATTTTTAGACACGCAGAAGCTTGTGGGATCGGTGAAAATGATGTTGTGTCCTCTGGACTATAACACTGGCGATGGATATTTAAGCAAGCGTTTTCTTTTCAGATAAACGTTATAATCCAATGGGATAGGAAGGGTTTTTTGGCGATTTGAGAAGAGAAATTTGCTATAAGTTTTTGTTATATAACAAAAGGCACAGCTAAGAAGCCGTGCCTTTCATCACTGAAAAAAAATGCAAAAAAAGCTAATTTTTATTCGTCTTCATCATCACGCAGCGGCACGATGAGCATGTCGACATGTACGGTATTAATCAGCTGACGAGCAGAAGACATCAGTTTGCTCCAGAAGTCCTGATGGTGACCGCACAGCACGAGGTCGACATCATATTTCTTAATCGCATCAACCAGCACCTGCCCTAAATCGCCGCTGCCGCTCAGCGTCTCGCTGATAGGGTAGCCCGCGTTCTGGGACAACTCAGCCAACGCGTTCTGGGTTTCTTCGGAGATACGCTGTTGCATGTCACCCAAATTGACGTCAATCAGCCCGGTGTAGAGATCGGAGTAGTTCACATCGACGTGGATTAACGACACTTTCGCATTGTACGGCCTTGCCATTGAAACCGCTTTTTCCACTAACACTTTGCTTTCTGGAGAAAGGTCAACAGCAATAAGGATGTGTTTGTAAGCCATAATAAGACTCCTTCCGTAAAGACTAATTAAGGGTTAGCAGATATTTCTCCTGCCGCTTTAATACTTAACAGAGAGTTATACGATAGCACTCGTCCGCGCTATCGGACTGTTCAGTCGATCACAACCCGTTTTCAAACCTGTTAATTCTATTGATAAGTGTAGTAGAAACCGCTCCTTTTCACAGTTAAATCGCGCAGCTTCTCCTTTCAGAAAGGGCATTATCTCGTCGAAAATCGTCCTTCATGCCGATTGCGCCTGCCTCTCTGGCACAAACGAACATTCTTCTTCTACACTACAAGTAGGGAGCGGTGAGCCTGTCCGCTGCACCCTGGGATGGAAAACGAGAATGGGGCTAGCCGTGATGCCGTTGGCTATCCAAATGACAATAAAATCGTGCGCAAGCGCGTGGCATAACTATTCGTAGAAAAATGTCACAGACAAACGTCGTAGATAAGCGTCGCGGATAAATAGTAACGCTTGTCATCGGTGACAGGTGGACAACGGGAAGGTATGACCATCGAATCTGACGAATAGAACGACCGGGAGGGAAGCATGATTAGTACATTTGCGCTTTTCTGGGCTTTATGTATCGTCTGCATCATCAATATGGCGAGGTACTACTCTTCATTACGCGTGTTACTGCTGATTTTGCGTGACTGTGACCCGCTGCTTTACCAATACGTTGACGGGGGTGGCTTCTTTACATCGCACGGCCAGCCAAGTAAACAAATCCGGCTGGTACGCTATATCTACGCGCAACGCTATCTTGATCATCACGACCCTGAGTTTATTCGCCGTTGCGAGCGAGTGCGGGGACAGTTTCTGCTTACAACCGCTCTGTGCGGCCTTATCGTCATCAGTCTGTTTGCAATGACAATATGGTATTAAACGCGGGTACTGACACAACTCTCTGGCATTAACACTATTATTGCTATTAACACCATCATTGGTATGACAACCATGAACGTCGATAAAAAGTAAAAAGGCGATTCCCCACAGAATCGCCTTTTTTTATGACGGACATCCTTGTCCGTTACCCTTCGGGCCGTCGCAAGCGACGTTGAAAAACGTTCCCTACGTTTTTTTATGCGTGATGAATTAACGCCGTTAGATCAGCTTCAACGCCAGCCAGTACAGCGTACCGGACATCAGCATTGAGACAGGTAGCGTCAGCACCCAGGCAAGCAGAATACTTCTTATCGTTTTGCCCTGTACGCCACCACCGTCCGCAATCATCGTCCCGGCAACCGCCGAGGACAATACGTGCGTGGTGGAAACCGGCATACCGGTATAGCTGGCAACACCAATCGACAAGGCCGCCGTCACCTGCGCCGAAACGCCCTGTGCGTAGGTCATGCCTTTCTTACCAATCTTCTCACCGATGGTCACTGCAACGCGTTTCCAGCCCACCATTGTGCCCAGAGACAGCGCCAATGCGACAGCGACGATAATCCAAAGAGGCGCGTACTCAACCGTCTGTAGCATGTCTTTACGCAGGTTGCTCAGGTAGCGCTTATCTTCGCCCGACGTTTCTGGCAGCTTGATCACCCGATCCATCGTGTCAGAGATACACATCAGCAAACGACGTACTCTGCTACGATCGTCAGGATTCAGCTGGTCGTAACTTTTCAGGTTATTCAGCAGACCCTGTGTACGGTCAATCGCAATCATCACGCGTGAACTGTCACAGTGAAACTCTTTCTGACCGTTGCCGGGAATCGTGCTTTCTGGCGTAGGAATGACTGGCGGAGACAGGTCGATCACATGCGTCAGCGCGTCGCCGTGCTGCTTGTAGTATTCCTGCAAATTGACAACGGCATCACGGGTACGGCTGATGTCATAGCCAGACGCGTTCATGTTGACAATAAACCCGGCTGGCGCGACGCCAATCAGCACCAGCATAATCAAGCCGATACCTTTCTGACCGTCGTTTGCACCGTGAGAGAAGCTCACACCAATCGCCGATAAAATCAGCGCGGTACGCGTCCAGAACGGCGGCTTACGCTTGCCGTCCTGCTTTTCGCGATCGACAGGCGTCAGATGCACGCGCTTGCGTTTTTTGCTGTTGTTCCAGAACCGACGCAGCACCAGCACCAGCAGACCTGCAACTACCATCCCCACAATCGGCGAGAGCAGCAACGACAGGAAAATGCTGATCATTTTCGGCACGTTCAACGCATCCACGACGGAGGTATCCGTCAACAGCGCGTTGGTTAAACCAATACCGATAATGGAGCCGATCAGTGTGTGAGAACTGGAGGCAGGAATACCGAAGTACCAGGTACCGAGGTTCCAGATAATGGCAGCCAGCAGCATGGAAAAGACCATGGCCAGGCCGTGCGCCGAACTCACGTTCAGCAATAAATCCGTGGGGAGAAGGTGAACAATTGCATAGGCCACGCTCAGGCCGCCCAGCAGTACACCGAAGAAATTAAAGACACCCGCCATAACAACAGCAAACTCGGCACGCATGGCACGGGTATAAATAACAGTGGCAACGGCATTCGCAGTATCGTGAAAACCGTTGATGGCTTCATACATCAGTACAAACAACAAAGCCAATATCAACATCAGGCCAGTGTAGTAATCCAAACCGGCAAATAAATGTAGCATAAACGTTAGGCCATTTAGTGGTCATGAACGCGGCGCATTATCGGCGACAAGCAGGGGTCGGGAAAAGCGAAATATGACATTTTTTTGACTTAATATGTGACGGCGATCGATGGAAAAACCACTTAATCAATAAAAATCAAATAATTATATATTTTTACTAAAATATGCAAATTGTTACGCTGGTATCGAACAAAAACCAACACTACAATTTGCCGCCCTACGGCTTATCAGCCTGTGGCAATCCAAGAAGATAAAATCACTCATCGGAGAAATGCATTGTGGAACAGTTTGACGCTGTCATCATCGGTGCCGGTGCAGCAGGCATGTTTTGTGCGGCACAGGCAGGACAACGCGGACTGCGTGTTCTACTGCTCGATAACGGCAAGAAGGCTGGCCGGAAAATATTGATGTCCGGGGGCGGGCGCTGCAACTTTACCAATATGTATGCAGAGCCGGCGGCCTATCTGTCTCACAATCCTCACTTTTGTAAATCAGCATTGGCGCGTTATACCCAATGGGATTTCATCAGTCTGGTCAACAGCCACCGCATCGCTTACCACGAGAAAACACTCGGTCAGCTATTCTGCGATGATTCCGCACAGCAAATCGTGGACATGCTGGTAACAGAATGTGAGCGAGCGAATGTCACCCTCCGTCTGCGCAGTGAAGTGACCTCGGTGGAGAAATCAGACGATCGGTTCACCATCCAGCTAAACAACGGCACATCATTCCAAAGTGCATCGCTGGTTGTTGCCTGCGGCGGCCTGTCGATGCCCGGTCTGGGCGCGACGCCGTTCGGTTACCAGCTCGCCGCCCAGTTCGGTATCAACGTGCTCCCAACTCGCGCAGCACTGGTGCCCTTTACGCTCCACAAGCCGCTGCTCGAACAGTTGCAAACGCTCTCCGGCGTCTCCGTGCCGACCGTCGTCACCGCAGAAAACGGCGTGACGTTCCGTGAAAATATCCTGTTTACGCACCGTGGGCTCTCTGGCCCCGCTATTTTGCAGATCTCCAGCTACTGGCAGGCGGGTGAATTCGTCACCATCAATCTACTGCCCGATCGCGATCTCACCCAGCTTATTAATGACGAGCGCGCCGCTCACCCGAACCAAAGCCTGAAAAACACGCTGGCACAGTGGCTACCTAAACGACTGGTTGAATGCCTACAGGAGTTAGGGCAACTGCCGGACGTCACGTTGAAACAGCTCAACAGCGCACAGCAAACGCAGATTGAGCAGAGTCTGCAACAGTGGCGCGTGCAGCCAAACGGTACGGAAGGTTATCGCACAGCCGAAGTGACCATCGGTGGCGTTGACACCCGCGCGCTGTCCTCCAAAACCATGGAGGCCAGCGCGGTGCCGGGGCTGTATTTCATCGGTGAAGTGGTCGATGTGACCGGCTGGCTCGGCGGCTATAACTTCCAATGGGCGTGGAGCTCAGCATGGGCGTGCGCGCAGGCGCTACCTTTTGTAGAAAGCTGATAGATATAGAATTGATGTAAGGCGAGCAGGGTAAACCGTTCAATGTACCTTGCGAGCCTCAGCGGCGCTCACTCTTCCAAAGTGGGTTATGAAAGCCCTTCGCAATTCAGCCGCGAATACCGCCGTTTGTTCGGCGTTCCAGCCAAGAAAGATATTACCGCCCTGCGCGAGCAGACTTCCCCATCGGGTATGCAGTCATAACTTCAACCAATCCTCACCAAAACGTTCGCACAGATCAGCCTGATTGATGAGATAAACTCATAAAGGCTATCGATTTTCATTAATTATCTTTCATACCAACTCTGCTAAATATCACTGGGGTAGTACAAAACTTAATTTCATAAACATCCGCCCCATTATTTCTTTTCCCTCTAACGGAGTTAGTGATGAATGTTAAAACCTCTTCGATAGCCGGTGCATTTCTGTTCTCAGCCTTTGCTGTACCAACGGCGCTGGCGGCAGACGCCCAGATGACGATTTCTGAAAGTGGAAGCCGGGAGTTTATCCGCGCTCCAGAAGCAAACTTCACCGGCAGAGCCTGGATTGACCCTCTGTTTATCAAAGCGCAATCACCTCAGCGCACGACAGGCGCTTACGTATCCTTTGAGCCCGGCGCACGCGCAGCCTGGCATACTCATCCTCTAGGTCAGACGCTGGTGGTCACTTCTGGAACCGGCTGGGTTCAACAGTGGGGCGGGGAGAAAAAAGTAATCAACGCAGGTGACGTGGTTTTCTGCCCACCGGGCGTTAAGCACTGGCACGGCGCGACCGCAACAACCGGAATGGTGCACCTTGCGATTCAGGAAAGCGACGCTGAAGGGAAAAACGTTCAGTGGATGGAGAAGGTTTCCGACGAGCAGTACGGACATTAAGGAGAAAGCGATGAAAAAAACATCCCTTTCACTGATCGCCGCCGCGTTTTTCCTGTCTGGTTGCGCGACACAAGGGCAGCATACTTTCCCTGCTCAACCAGACGTTAATGCTGCCGTTCGCACAGCGGCACCAGCCATGACCGCCTATACGCAAAAGCTGACCGATGGCGAACTTTGGCAACGACAGCAGCTCTCCGCCCGCGATCGTAGTCTGGTCACTCTCGCCGCGCTTGTTACCCGCGACAATACCACCCTTCTGCCTCATTACCTGAATGTGGCGCTGGATAATGGCGTGAAGCCGTCCGAAATTTCAGAGCTGCTTACGCATCTGGCGTTCTATGCTGGCTGGCCTAACGCTTCCTCAGCGGCGATGGTCACAAGCAGCGTGTTTGCCAGCCGGGGGATCCGCTCGGAGCAGCTTCCAGGGGCTGACGTCACACTGCTTCACATTGATGAAGCTGCCGAAGCCCGACGCGTCAAGCTCGCATCAGAAAGCCTGGGCAATCTGGCACCTGGCGTGGAGAAGTACACCACTGAGGCCCTTTTCCGCGATCTGTGGCTGCGGCCGGGGCTGGCTCCACGAGATCGTAGCCTGATTACGGTCAGCTCACTCATCACTGAGGGCCAGTCAGCCCAACTGCCTTACCACCTGAACCGGGCAATGGATAGCGGGCTCACCAAAGAGCAGGCTTCCGAAACGCTGACTCAGTTGGCCTTTATTGCTGGTTGGCCAAAAGTGTTTGCCGCATTGCCAGTGTTTAAAGAGGTCGTCACGTCCCGTAACGGAAGCTGATGTTCGCAATATGCCCTGTGTAATGCACAGGGCAATATTCAGCTCGAGTGAACAGCAATCCAATCCCCGCTTATTCAGGTTACAAACTTTATTGTCGCCGAATCTCTTTCAGCAAATAACCACTATAATAATCTCTATTCAGCACTCTCCTTTGATTCACGGAGAAAAGGACGTCTCTACATAGGCCTCTGCTGCCAGAAAGGAGATGTGAATGAGCCCCAGACGTAGTGAACATAAAATCAACATATTGCTGCTACTGGTTGCAGGTATGCTGCCACTGCTGCTGGGTTTATTGTTCACTTTTGTTGAGTCCAGATTAATGGTAAAGCGCGATTTGGAATCCACTGCGCAAATCGCAATGAATCATGCCGAGAATATTTCGACACAGGCATGGCAGATGGTGGATCGCCTCCAGCGCTTTCATGGTCAGCCCTGCGATGTCATCGGCGATGAACTGCAACGCCTTGGCTCGGTCTTTTCTTACTTCCGCGCTATCGGCGTTATCCATAATACTGACGTCTATTGCTCTTCGACGTTTGGCAGCACGTCGACACCACTCAGCCGCGTCATTCAACAGCCGCTACCGGAGACCTATTCTGAACGCTGGAGCCTGTCGATTGCCGGTTCAGATAACGTGAAAGAACGCCCAGCGCTGATCTTCGTCCAGATGCCTCCTACGGGTTACGGCGCTTATGCTATGGTCGATGCGCAATATCTGATCGATCTCATGACTGCGATTAGCAAGATTCGCGGCTATCAACTTATCCTGCAAATGGATAACGGTCACCCGATTCAAACGGGCCCAACCATTACGCCGCACAGGAGCCTATTTTCTACCTCTGCGCTTGAAATCAAGTCGAGCCGCTTTCCGATTACCCTCAATGTTACCGCCCCTGCCACTCAGGAAATCACCAACTGGAAGCAGGCATTTTTCACGTTTCTGCCACTGGCCATTATCCTCTCTCTGCTTTTCACTACGGCGATGTGGTACTGGCAAAAACGTAAGTTATTCTTCCGCGAAGAAATCCGTAAGGGCATCGCTAACGGCGAATTTTCCGTCTATTACCAGCCTATCTATGACACGGAATCACAAGCCTGTACTGGAGTAGAAACGCTACTGCGCTGGCGACGCAGCAACGGGCAGTGGATTAGACCCGATGTATTTATCTCTGCCGCCGAAGCAGAAAGTATGATCATTCCTATCACTCGGCATTTATTTGATCTGGTGGCGTCAGATATCGCCAGTTGGCAGGTAAAACCGGGGTTCCATCTGGGGCTCAACGTTGCAGCAGAGCATTTGCATCACCCAAGCTTCGTCTCAGACGTACACCGCTTCGCAGAGAAAGTCGCCGCTCATTCATTAAGCATTACGCTGGAACTGACAGAACGTAACCTCATCAGCAACGGCCCTGAAATCATACAGCGCCTACATCAGCTGCGTGAAGATGGCTTTATGATTGCCATCGATGACTTCGGCACCGGCCACTGTTCACTTTCTTATCTGCAAAATTTTCCGCTGGATTGCCTGAAAATAGATCAGGGATTCGTCGGCGCGGTTTCATCACCGGATGAAGAAGCTCCTATTCTTGATGCCATTATTACTTTGAGCCATCGCATCAAGCTTCAATCCGTAGCGGAAGGTGTGGAAACCGAACAACAGCTCATGTATTTACAACGGCGCGGCGTCAAATATATACAGGGATTCCTTTATGCCAAGCCGATGGACAATGAATCGTTGCTGGTCTGGCTTCACTATAATGGCAATAAATCGATTGAGAGCTTTATGAATAAAAACAAAGAAGGGGAAAAGCAGTAATAACCGGCAGAAACCTGTCCACCGGTATTCAATAATCGGTAAATCAGAAACGGTAACCGACGCCAATATTAAAGCTATCTATACGCGTTTCATAAATCTTCGTGCCTTCGTAGCCAATATCAATCGCCCAGTTTGCTACTGGTGTGATTTGAATACCGGCACCGTAAGCAAAGCGTGTTTCTTTCTCACTACCGGAATCAGCAAAAGTACCGTAATCGTATTTCCAATCCACTTTGCCATGACCAACACCCGCCAGGCCATAAACACTAACGACGTCATTAAAACGGTAAGATGGCCCAGCCATCAAGGAATAGTATTTAATTTTAGTCGTATCATTGGAGTTGAAGTCACGATCATAATAATCTTCTTTTGCCCCCAGATAAGTGAAAGAACCGATAATACCAAGTGCGGAGTCGCCCTGATAATGGTATTTGGCCGTAATCCCTTTTGGATCTTTCAAGTCATCAATTTTCGCCTGAGCATAACCCAAAGACACTGTTTGTGTCGCCTGAGCAGCAGACATTCCCATGGCACAAGCAATCAAAGTGGAGAGTAGCAGTGTTGTTTTTTTCATGATCGAAACATCTTCCATGTTTGAATAAAAAGACGGTTTCAACAAAGCGAATATATAAATTTCGCAAATGTTGGCCGCACATAAACTTACATTTAAATACGGCGAGGTAAAGTCAGTTTTATTTTTAAACAACTGGTGAAATTCTTATTTAAATCATTAAAAAACAAATAGATATATATTATCCATGGTAATTTACGTGCGGTTTTAACACTACTTTTTGGGAACATTCTGAACTGAACACCGAGGAGTTATGGAAATTTTCGGCACCAAAGAGTACTGAGGTAAAACCCTATAGTGATAAAGGGTATTTTTTTAAAAACGACTATTTTTTAAACGAAATTGTGCTTAAAACGAGATTATTTTTAAACCGATAGTATGAATAGACGATGATTGAAACAGAAGAAAAACTGAAAAGGATTTACCGAGGAAGGGTGTTGGTCGGCGAGAGAGGATTCGAACCTCCGACCCACTGGTCCCAAACCAGTTGCGCTACCAAGCTGCGCTACTCGCCGAATGCGGGCGCATATTACTGCTACCTTATTAGAGCGTCAATACCTTTTTAACAAAAGGGTTTCAGCTGCCGCTAAAGTATCCATCTCTTGTATTTACAGCCTGAAACCGACGTCCTTGTCCGTGATTCATATCAATTAGCGGGTTTCTGACACCAGTTATTTTTAGGGTTAATACCGCCGTCAGGCGACGTGTATCCCACACATCCAAGAATCGTGTCAAACAGCTCTTCATGGCGATGTGTTTTGCCAATGCGCTGCTGAGCCTTCAACTGCTCAAACGCATGCTGATTATTGGTATCAGCCAGAAACTTATCCGATGTCCAAACCATCATCGGTGAACGGAACTGTTCAGGCGGTGCCATGTGACGCGGCGTGCCGTGCAAATGATAGTTATCATCAATAGATTCACCGTGATCGGAGGCATAAAACACGATTGCTTTCTTATCCCGCACCTGATCGATCACGCTATCAATAAAGCTATCGGTATAGAGCACGCTATTATCGAAAGCATTAATCAACTGCTCACGCGTACAGGAGGCATCAACGCCCATACATTCTGGCTGATAGCGCGCATAGCTGCGGGGATATCGCATGGAATACAGGTAGTGAGAGCCTTTGGTATGCAGCACAATCAGGTGCTTACCTTTGGGGTAGCGTGCCAGCGATTCCTTGACCTCGTCGACCAGCAACATATCCTGCACCGACTTGCCGTCATTGTGTTTCTCTGACGCAATCATCTCACGGAAAGAGTAGTTGTTCGCCTCGATGCTATTGTAAAACCACACCTCACTTTGCATCGCAAAAAGCTCGGAGGTAAAGCCCAGCTCTTTCAGTACGGCAAAGATATTCTGCTCTTTCAGGGTTCGCTGTGGGTTGTCTTCCGTACCACCTTCTCGCACAAACATACAGCGCATAGAAAGCTTGGTTGAGGTATCACACGACTGACCACGGAACGCGACCAGATTTTTTTCTTTTGATAGCTTCGGCGTCGTATCGCGCTCATAGCCTAACAGCCCCATATGATCCCAACGGGTTGTTTCACCGATAATGAAAACGACGTAGGTATCATCAATGCCTTTCGGCGGGACATAGGTAAAATGCTGAGCCGGATCGAAAAGATTAGAAGAATCCTGACTCTCGTCATACTTGGTGTACGCAAATAATCCTAGTGCAGACAACCAGTTAGAAGGCAGATACGAATGCGCCACTACACCGCCATAGCTGGGCAAATCCACATTGGATTCTCGCTCGGACACCGACTGAACATTGTCCATATAGCGAAGCGGCATCCAAACCAACGCAACGACAGCGACAAGAACCAGAAGAGGAACCAGACGCTTTCCCGGTGATTTAAGCTGTTCGATCAGCGTATGACGCAGCGAGTTCTTCCAGATCAAAAACAGCGGCAACGCACTCACCGCCAGCATCCACAGGAAAAAACGAAAACCAATAACTTCTTTAGAAAGATCAATATCTGTGGTCATGACCGCCGCAATAATGCCATAGCCAATCACAACATTAAAAAACGTCATGTAATAACTGGCGGCAACGGAAATCAGCACCAGGAGAGAAGCGATAACCCGATAAAAACGACGTCCCCCAAGTGAGATAATTCTCATCAGGAAAAAGGTAAATAAGATGCTCGCGGTCAATTCGACAATAGCGGGAATAAACGTTGAAACATGACTACCAGCAGAGAGTGAAAAATAATCAATCCGGCGATAATATACTGAGATATTGAGAAAAAGACCAATATAGACTGCCAGGACAAACGATAATTTGGGTTGCGAAAAAGATGCTACAAACTTCATTATGACAAGTGCTCCAACAAACCTTTCTTATTATCTGAAGCTATACGACAACATTCGTATGCCTGAGTTCAACGGAAATAATCAGACTCACAGGCATTTCTATATCGTAAAACAGCAAATAGGCTTAGAATTTTAATTCGTAAATTTTACTTATGATTAAGCAGAGAAAACAGAAAAAAATTGTCCTTTTATGTGAATGAATCCACGAAAAAATAAAAGGAGCGATCCCAATCTGTTATGAAAAATCACCACCGCTTATCTATGTATACCTTCGCGATCTAATCGGGCAATTAATTCCACCACGATAGGGTGCTTCAGGAACGCCATAATCTCTTCCGCACGCCGTTCTCCGATACCAGAGAACTGCCGCCACTGTTGCGCTGTCCATTGCTGTAACGCCAACCAATCCACACTATCCAATGCGCTAATGGCGGATCGAGGCACAGGAATACCCAGCGCAAGCAACCAGCGGGATAGTGGCATCTGCCGTGCCGACTGCAAGCTCGTATAAATATCTCGCGCCCGCTTATCGCCCATACCATTGATCGCATTAAGCTGTGCCTCCGTCAGAGATAGCCATGACAGCACATCTTCTAGTAGACCATGTTGTATCAGGCGCAGCCACATTCCTTCACGCACTCCCGCCAGATTCAATCCCTGTTCACCACTCAACCAAACTAAGCGTGCCAGAAATTGCTGATGGCAAACCGCGCTATACCGAAAACAGCTAAAAGCATGGAAATCATGTTCATTGGGGGAAACGATGGCAGGCCGTTCAACACCCCGCCATACCACATCATCCAGACGTGGAATCCCCTGCCCCGCCAGACTGACGCTCACCCGGTCACCGGGCAACACGTCCCACTGTTTCCAACGCGACAGAGAGCCCACATTCACCCGACTGACTGATTTGTCATCCAATTTAAGAGGATTGAGTTTTAACACCACAGCAATCTTACCCGTCCGCCCGACAGAAAATACCACATCAGCCACTTCCACAACCTGATGAACAGGTGGGTATTTCCATGCGATCGCCCAGTCAGCTGATGTATTACGCCAATAGCGCCCCTGCGGCTCTTTAGTCTGGCGGATAACCACACCATCCGTCACGAAGGGCAGCGGAGTGTGATACCAGTGATTACGCCATTTCTCCGCGTCGGCGAATGACCCAATAGCATGGGTATAGTCCGCCGTCATCGCAAACCCCATTTCCTTCAATTTCTCCAGACGCTCAGGCATCGTCTTTGGGCCATCCGGCCATTCCCAGACAAACAGACCAATCTGCGACAACACGGGAGATGGCTGATGGCGACGCATTTCACCAGCCACGACCGAGCGGGCATTAACGCCGCCCTGAGTACGCTGCCGATGATCGGTCATCTTCAGGAAAAGCTCCCCTTGTAGTACCAATGAGGAAGGTGCATCGGTTGATAGATGAGGAATTCCCGGAATCAGGCGCACCTTTTCCGTCCAGTTTTCACCTTGCAGGCCGTTACCCCGGCTAACCGCAGACACGAGCTTACCGTGCTGATAGACCAGCGTGACGGCCACACCATCAACTTTTGGTTGAATCCATAAATCCTCCCGCGGTGCGATCCATTGCACCAGTTGCCCGCGCGTAGACAATTTTTTCAGTCCCGTATGGGCAACAGGGTGAGGCTGTTTGCCATTATCGGGTAACCGAGCAGAAATAGCGTTTTGAGGCTGAAAACAACCTAACCACTGGTTTAACTGATCCCGCAGTTGATCGTAAACGTCATCTTCTATCGGGCTTTTCCCTTCGGTGTAATACACGTCATCCCACTGTTCTAACTGGTGACGCAATGCATCAATTTCTTTGCTGGAACGCGTGCTATCCCAATCGGGGCACACCGCAGCCATGGCGGGGAAATTGCTGATGCCTCCCATGACGATGATGATTAAAAATGTGCGGATCCTGAGCCACATAAACCCTCCTGCCATCCATTAGCGAAGAGCCGCAGTACATAGCAACGGAGAGGAAAATACGAGGCAAAAAAAGGAGAAATGCCAAACGCGCCGCAAGATGATTCATCGTTTGCAGCAGCGATAAAAAAGACGGGAACGCGCTTCGCAATCTAAAAAAGAAACGTTGGCAAAAAGTTTTCCCGATGGCATAACGAAAAAACAGTCAGCGGAGAATTTATCGCAGCGCGACTGATGACATATAGGCGTGTATAATACGGGGAAATGCGCATTTTTCTGCTGCATATCACCATTCACCATCGTAACCGTTAATAAAACTTCATTATGGCTCAAGGCACGTTATATATCGTTTCTGCTCCCAGTGGAGCTGGGAAATCCAGCCTGATTCAGGCGTTATTAAAAACTCAGCCGCTTTACGACACTCAGGTATCGATTTCGCATACCACGCGAGCTAAACGACCGGGAGAAAACCACGGCGAACATTATTTCTTCGTCGAAGTCGATGAATTTAAGCGTATGATTCAGGATAACGAGTTTCTGGAACACGCTGAAGTCTTTGGCAATTATTACGGTACATCCCGGCCGACAATTGAGCAGGTATTAGCGACTGGCGTTGATGTTTTTCTGGATATCGATTGGCAGGGAGCCAAGCAAATCCGCGCCCAGATGCCGCACGCACGCAGTATTTTCATTCTGCCGCCGTCAAAAGAAGAGTTGGCTCGCCGCCTGCGTGGCCGTGGACAAGACAGCGATGAAGTCATTGCCCGTCGTATGTCTCAGGCAGTGGCTGAAATGACGCATTACGGCGAGTATGATTACCTGATTGTGAATGATGATTTCGATCTGGCGCTGCTCGATCTAAAAACCATTATTCGCGCCGAACGTCTGCGTTTGAGCAGACAACAGGTTCGGCATGATGCATTAATCACCAAACTATTGGCAGACTGACGCCTCTTTAAGTATGATGCGCAGTCATTTTATTTCCTGTGGAGTAGCACATTATGGCACGCGTAACTGTTCAAGACGCTGTAGAGAAAATTGGTAACCGTTTTGACCTGGTGTTGGTCGCTGCTCGTCGCGCCCGTCAAATCCAGACTGGCGGCAAAGATCCGCTGGTTCCTGAAGAAAACGATAAGTACACCGTGATCGCACTGCGTGAAATCGAAGAAGGTCTGATCAACAACCAGATTCTGGATGTTCGTGACCGTCAGGAACAGCAAGAGCAGGAAGCCGCAGAGATTCAGGCGGTTACCGCGATTGCTGAAGGCCGTCGTTAATCACACCACGAGTCGCCCTTGTACATTTTTGAAAGCCTTAATCTGCTGATTCAACGTTATCTGCCAGAAGATCAGATCAAACGTTTACAGCAGGCTTACTTAGTTGCACGTGATGCTCACGAGGGGCAGACTCGCTCCAGCGGTGAACCCTATATCACACACCCTGTTGCCGTCGCCTGTATTCTGGCGGAGATGCGTCTCGATTACGAAACGCTGATGGCAGCACTGCTGCATGATGTCATAGAAGACACCCCCGCCACCTATCAGGACATGGAACAGCTTTTTGGTAAAAGCGTTGCTGAACTGGTAGAGGGCGTGTCCAAGCTGGACAAGCTGAAGTTCCAAGATAAAAAAGAAGCGCAGGCTGAAAACTTTCGCAAAATGATCATGGCGATGGTGCAAGATATTCGCGTCATCCTGATCAAACTCGCAGACCGTACCCATAACATGCGCACGCTGGGCTCATTGCGCCCGGACAAGCGCCGCCGTATTGCCCGTGAAACGCTGGAAATATACAGCCCGCTGGCACATCGGCTGGGTATCCATCACCTCAAAACCGAGCTGGAAGAGCTGGGTTTTGAGGCGCTGTATCCGAACCGTTATCGCGTCATTAAAGAGGTCGTCAAGGCCGCACGCGGTAACCGCAAGGAAATGATTCAGAAAATCCTGTCGGAAATCGAAGGGCGTTTGACTGAAGCCGGGATTGCCTGCCGCGTCAGCGGTCGCGAAAAACACCTGTATTCCATCTACTGCAAAATGCACCTGAAAGAGCAGCGTTTTCATTCCATTATGGATATTTACGCGTTCCGGGTCATCGTGAAAGAGTTGGACACCTGCTATCGCGTGCTCGGCCAGGTTCACAGCCTGTATAAGCCGCGCCCAGGTCGGGTAAAAGACTACATTGCCATTCCCAAAGCTAACGGCTACCAGTCGCTGCACACGTCTCTGATTGGCCCGCACGGCGTGCCGGTCGAAGTACAAATTCGTACCGACGACATGGATCAAATGGCGGAAATGGGTGTTGCTGCGCACTGGGCCTATAAAGAAGGCGAGAGCAGCACAACGGCACAGGTCCGCGCTCAACGCTGGATGCAAAGCCTGCTGGAACTCCAGCAAAGTGCCGGTAGCTCATTCGAATTTATCGAAAGCGTGAAATCCGATCTCTTCCCTGACGAGATGTACGTCTTTACGCCGGAAGGCCGTATTGTGGAACTCCCCGCAGGCGCGACGCCCGTCGATTTCGCCTACGCGGTACACACCGATATTGGGCATGCCTGCGTCGGCGCCCGCGTCGACCGCCAGCCTTACCCGCTGTCACAGTCGCTCACCAGCGGCCAAACCGTTGAAATCATTACCGCGCCGGGTGCCAGACCGAATGCCGCATGGCTTAACTTCGTGGTTAGCTCCAGAGCGCGCTCCAAAATTCGCCAGATGCTGAAAAACCTCAAGCGTGATGATTCCGTGAGCCTCGGTCGCCGTTTGCTGAATCACGCATTGGGCAACGGCCGCAAACTCTCCGACATCCCTGAAAAGTCGATTCAGCTTGAGCTTGAGCGCATGAAGCTCGCTACGCTGGACGATCTGATGGCGGAAATTGGTATGGGTAATGCCATGAGCGTCGTTGTGGCGAAAAATCTGCTGAACGAACAATCTGAACTGGGAACCACCGGGCTGCGCAAATTGCCGATCAAAGGCGCAGATGGCGTCATGATCTCATTTGCTAAATGCTGCCGCCCCATCCCCGGTGACCCGATTATTGCCCACGTCAGTCCCGGTAAAGGGCTGGTTATTCACCATGAATCCTGTCGCAATATTCGCGGCTATCAGAAAGAACCTGAAAAATTCATGGCGGTAGAGTGGGATAAGGTGACGGAACAAGAGTTCATCGCCGAAATCAAAGTCGATATGTTCAACCATCAGGGCGCGCTGGCAAACCTGACGGCAGCGATCAACGCCGCAAATTCCAATATTCAGAGCATCAATACGGAAGAGAAGGACGGCCGCGTATACAGTGCCTTTATCCGTCTCACGACTCTCGATCGCGTTCATCTGGCCAATATTATGCGTAAAATCCGCGTGATGCCGGATGTCATTAAAGTTAACCGTAACCGAAATTAATCGTCATGACCCCTCAACGTTATGCACGTATAAAAGAAATGCTCAACTGTCGTCAGCCCGACCTGACGATTTGCATGGAGCAGGTGCATAAACCTCATAACGTTTCTGCGGTTATCCGTACTGCGGATGCTGTCGGTGTGCATGAGGTCCATGCGATTTGGCCCACCAGCAGGATGAAAACGCTGGTTTCCTCCGCGGCAGGCAGCAATAGCTGGGTACAGGTGAAAACCCATCGCAACATAGGTGATGCGGTTGGTCACCTGAAGGCTGAAGGCATGCAGGTTTTGGCGACCAATTTGTCTGAACATGCGGTCGATTTTCGGGAAATTGATTACACCCGCCCCACCTGTATTCTGCTCGGACAAGAAAAAACCGGTATTACTGCCGAAGCGCTCAAACTGGCCGATCGGGATATCATCATTCCGATGACTGGCATGGTGCAGTCGCTGAATGTCTCCGTGGCCTCGGCGTTGATCCTGTACGAAGCCCAGCGCCAGCGCCAGATCGCTGGTATGTATCAGCGTGAAGATAGCCCGCTGGATGAGGAAGAGCAACAGCGCCTGCTTTTTGAAGGGGGCTATCCGGTACTGGCGCGCGTCGCAAAACGTAAAGGGCTGCCTCGTCCTTATATTGACCATCAGGGTCAGATTGTAGCGGATACCCCGTGGTGGGCCGCGATGCAATCGTCGGAGTGCTGATGAAAGGCCGCCTGCTGAACACCCAACCGCTGAGTACACTTACCGGCGTGGGTGCAAGTCAGGCTGCGAAGCTCGCGCGACTCGGGCTGGAAACCGTGCAGGACCTCCTGCTGCACTTACCTCTCCGCTACGAAGACCGCACGCATCTTTACCCGATTGGCGACCTTCTTCCCGGCATGTATGCCACCGTGGAAGGTGAAATCCTACGCAACGACATCACCTTTGGCAGCCGTCGCATGTTGACCTGCCAAATCAGCGACGGCAGCGGCATGCTGACCATGCGCTTCTTCAATTTCAGCGCCGCGATGAAAAACAGCCTCGCACCGGGGCAGCGCGTTACCGCTTATGGCGAAATCAAGCGTGGCAAAATCGGCGCGGAGATCATCCATCCTGAATATCGAGTTCAGGGGGAGAGTACGCAGGTCGAGTTACAAGAATCGCTCACGCCAGTTTACCCTTCCACAGAGGGCGTTCGTCAGGCCACGCTCCGTAAACTGACCGATCAGGCGCTGGCGTTGCTCGATGCCAACCACATCGATGAGTTGCTGCCTGAATCTCTAAGTCGCTCGCTCATTAGCCTGCCAGACGCACTACGCACCTTACATCGTCCCCCGCCAGATATGCAGCTCAGCGAGCTTGAGCACGGGAAACACCCGGCACAGCAGCGGCTGATTATGGAAGAACTGCTGGCGCATAACCTGAGTATGCTCGCCGTGCGGGCGGGGGAACAACGGCATAAAGCCTCGCCGCTACAGGCGCAGGACGGTTTGAAGCAACAGTTACTCGCTGCCCTGCCGTTCAACCCCACGCAGGCGCAAGAACGTGTCGTAGCCGAAATTGAAGCGGATATGGCGAAAGATTTCCCGATGATGCGTCTGGTGCAGGGCGATGTCGGTTCAGGAAAAACGCTGGTCGCCGCACTGGCAGCATTACGCGCGATTGCCAACGGCAAACAGGTCGCGCTGATGGCGCCAACAGAGCTATTGGCCGAACAGCACGCCCATAATTTCCGTCAGTGGTTTGAACCACTAGGGCTTGAAGTCGGCTGGCTGGCTGGCAAACAAAAAGGGAAAGCGCGTCAGGCGCAACAGGATGCCATCGCCAGCGGTCAGGTTTCCATGGTTGTCGGGACGCACGCTATTTTCCAGCAGCAGGTAAAATTCAACGGGCTGGCATTGGTCATCATTGATGAACAGCACCGCTTTGGCGTGCATCAACGCCTTGCGCTGTGGGAAAAAGGCGAAGAACAGGGCTTTCATGCTCATCAATTGATCATGACCGCGACACCGATTCCCCGTACGCTGGCGATGACGGCCTATGCCGACCTGGATACGTCCGTCATTGATGAACTGCCGCCGGGCAGAACCCCCGTCACCACCGTCGCCATACCGGATTCACGCCGCAGCGACATTATCGAGCGCGTGAATAATGCCTGTCAGCAGGAAGGGCGGCAGGCCTATTGGGTGTGTACGCTGATCGAAGAATCCGACCTGCTGGAAGCGCAGGCAGCAGAAGCCACTAGCGAAGAGCTGAAGGCGGCACTGCCGAATCTCAAGGTTGGATTGGTTCACGGCCGCATGAAAGCGCAGGAAAAGCAGGCGGTGATGCAGGCTTTCAAACAGGGCGAGCTACAACTGCTGGTGGCGACGACCGTCATCGAGGTAGGTGTGGATGTGCCGAATGCCAGCCTAATGATCATCGAGAACCCGGAGCGTCTGGGTCTGGCACAGCTGCACCAATTGCGTGGTCGCGTCGGACGCGGCGCGGTGGCATCTCACTGCGTGCTGCTCTACAAAACGCCGATGAGCAAGACGGCACAAAAACGGCTTCAGGTTCTACGCGATAGCAACGATGGCTTTGTTATCGCGCAACGCGATCTGGAAATTCGCGGGCCGGGTGAATTACTCGGTACGCGCCAGACGGGCAATGCCGAGTTTAAAGTCGCTGACCTCCTGCGCGATCAGGATCTGATTCCACAGGTGCAGCGCGTTGCTCGCCACTTGCACGAACACTATCCCGAGCATGCCATCGCGCTCATCGAACGCTGGCTACCAGAACGTGCACGGTACACCAACGCCTAATCGCAGCAGCGCATTCTTCATTTTTTAAAACTATACACCAAATAATTCAAGTTGCAGGAAGGCGGCAAGCGAAGGACAAATTCGTCGGGAACGAATTTGACCAGCCAGCGGCTGGCCTTCGGTGAGAGACAGGATGTCTCTCATTTCATCCCGATGAGCTTACTCAAGTAAGTGATTCGGGTGAGTGAACGCGGCCAACGCACATGCAGCTTGAAGTATGACGGGTATATCCCCTTAAATAATAAGGCCTTGCTTGTCAGACAAAATTCATATCAAAAAGATGCGTTAGCAAACGTTTGCTTTCAGCAAAGAGATCATTAAAATGCGCTCTTTGTCGTTTCAGGAACGCCAACTTACATCATGACAACCACCACGGAAACGTCCCAAACAGAAGCCGCTGCCGCACCTCAGCGCAGTGAACTCATCTATCATCTTGAAGACCGGCCGCCGCTGCCGCAAACGCTGTTCGCCGCCAGTCAGCACCTACTTGCCATGTTTGTTGCGGTGATTACCCCCGCGCTACTAATCTGTCAGGCATTAGGTTTACCCGCGGAAGATACGCAGCGCATCATCAGCATGTCGCTTTTCGCTTCCGGTCTGGCCTCTATTCTACAAATTAAAACCTGGGGTCCTGTCGGTTCTGGTCTGCTGTCTATTCAGGGCACCAGCTTTAACTTCGTGACGCCGCTGATTATGGGTGGACTGGCACTGAAAAATGGCGGAGCAGATGTTCCCACGATGATGGCAGCACTGTTCGGTACGCTGATGGTCGCTTCCTTCACCGAAATCATTCTTTCACGCTTCCTGCATTTAACCCGCCGCATCATTACCCCGCTGGTTTCCGGCATTGTGGTGATGATCATTGGGCTGTCGCTGATTCAAGTCGGCCTGACCTCCATTGGCGGCGGCTATGCCGCAATGGGTAATAACACCTTCGGCGCACCTAAGAACTTACTATTAGCAGGTGTGGTGTTGCTGGTTATTATTCTGCTTAACCGCCAGCGTAACCCTTACCTGCGCGTCGCGTCGCTGGTGATTGCCATGGCGGTGGGTTATCTGGGTGCCTGGTTGATGGGAATGCTGCCGGAAAATGCGCCTGCTCAAAACGACACGGTCATTATGGTGCCCACGCCGCTGCATTACGGTCTAGGCTTTGACTGGAACCTGTTGATTCCGCTGATGCTAGTCTTCATGGTGACCTCGTTAGAAACCATCGGTGACATCACCGCGACCTCCGACGTTTCAGAGCAGCCGGTCAGAGGCCCGCTGTACATGAAACGCTTAAAAGGTGGTGTGTTGGCAAACGGCTTGAACTCTTGCCTGTCTGCCGTATTCAACACCTTCCCTAACTCTTGTTTCGGCCAGAATAACGGCGTCATCCAGCTTACTGGTGTTGCCAGCCGCTATGTGGGCTTCGTGGTTTCGCTGATGCTGATCGCACTGGGTCTGTTCCCTGCCGTTAGCGGATTTGTGCAGCATATTCCAGAGCCAGTTCTGGGCGGTGCCACTATCGTGATGTTTGGTACGATCGCCGCTTCTGGTGTGCGTATTGTGTCCCGTGAGCCGCTGAATCGTCGTGCGATCATGATTATTGCGCTGTCTCTGGCTGTTGGCCTTGGCGTATCGCAGCAGCCGCTGATTCTGCAGTTCGCACCGGATTGGATTAAAACATTGCTGTCTTCCGGTATCGCCGCTGGCGGGATTACGGCAATCGTGCTGAATATTGTCTTCCCACACGAAGAAAAATAGCGCCAGCCCGCAATAATTTCAGTTCAGTTCATGTAAAAGCGAGCGGTGATGCAACACCGCTCGCTTTTTACTGTCTGTAACAGCATTACCTATTGAGCCTTCAGGGAAATTGCGGCATAAGAACAGTTCTCCCTGACGATTGGCATGGACTGACACGATGAAATTTATCGGGAAATTATTGCTGACCCTACTGCTGCTGGCCTTTTTAGCGCTAGTGGTCGTATATGTATTACTGCAAACCAGTTGGGCAGCAGGCTGGGTGAGTAATTGGGTAAACCAGAATACCGACTACCAGTTGTCACTGGGCAAAATTAATCATGACTGGTCAACAGCCGATCATATCCAACTCACCGATGTCAGTTTTGGCCAGAAAAATCAGCCGCCAACACTCACTGCAAAGCAGATTTCAGCCGGGTTTAGCGCCCGTCAAATTACCGATCCACGCCACTTCGCCAGTCTCGAACTGGAAGGCGGTACGCTAAATCTTTCCTCACAGGCTGCCACACTCCCTATCGAAGCCGATGTGCTACAGCTGCGTACGATGGCACTGCAGGCAAAGGACGGCGATTGGCGTCTGAATGGTCAACAAATTAACGGCGGAATGATGCCGTGGCAGCCTGAGGCGGGCTATCTGCTGGGCAAGCAGGGACAGTTCCAACTCAGCGCCCGCTCACTCGAACTCAACGATATTCCCGCCAGTCAGGTATTGGTTCAGGGCGAAATCAACCACAACCAGCTGATTCTGAGCAATTTCGGCGCAGATGTCGCTCAGGGGCAGCTAACGGGCAATGCCAGCCGCGCAGAAGACGGCAGTTGGCAGATCGGTAGCCTGCGACTCAGCAATGTCCGTTTGCAAACGCAGAGAACGCCGGAGGCCTTCTGGCAGCCCGTGACCGAGCTGCCTTCTGTTACGGTTGACCGCTTTGATTTGATTGATGCCCGCATTGAAGGGCCGGGATGGGCGTTTATCGACCTTGATGTTGCCCTGCAAAATGTCACGTTTAAGCAGAATGACTGGCAGAGCGAAGGGGGAACGCTGTCATTCAATGCGACCGACATTGTGAACGGCAACATGCACCTTATCGACCCTATCGTGAATCTGGATTTGTCACCGGCGGGCGTTAACATCAAACAGTTCTCTACGCGCTGGGAAGGCGGTTTATTGCGAACCAACGGCAGTTGGCAGCGCAGTAACCACCGTTTACAGCTGAATGAGTTTGTTGTCGCAGGGATGGAGTACACGCTCCCCGGCGACTGGCGTCAACGCTGGCAAGCGACCCTGCCATCATGGCTGGCAGAAGTGAATGTGCGAAAATTCACGGCGAACCGCAACCTGATAATCGATATCAACCCAGACTTCCCCTTCCAGCTAACCGCATTAGATGGCTACGGCAGCAATTTGCTGCTGGCTCGCAACCACCAGTGGGGAATGTGGACAGGATCGTTGAATCTTAATGCCAGCGACGCGACGTTTAATAAAGTCGATGTCCGCCGTCCTTCGATGGCACTGGTAGCCGACGATAACCAGATCGCCATTAACGAACTCAGCGCGTTTACGCAAAATGGCATGCTGGATGCCAAGGCAACGATCAGCCAGCAACCGGCACGCAATTTCTCCCTGTCACTGACAGGACGCGCCGTACCGCTGGATGTTCTGACGCGTTGGGGATGGCCAGAGCCCGCAACCGCACCGACGGGTAATACGAATCTGCAATTGCAACTGAATGGACGGCTTGCCGCTGATACGCCGTTGAAGCCGACGCTAAACGGTACGCTGCAAGGCGTGGATAGCAACGACAACCCGATAAGGCAGCAGATGCATCAGGGTACTGTGACAGAAACGCCGTAAATTCGGAGGCTAGAAGAATATCCGCAACGTCATGGCATGCTGAAACAACCAGACAAACCCCGTGAAAATCACAGGGTACTTGTGTCTTGCGGTACAACAGTCATAAGATACTGCAGGTTAGAGTGAAGCGTTGATGTACCGATAGGAAGGCCATCATAATATGGTCGCTGCGTATTAATCCGCTTCCGATCCACCTTCTTCCAGCGGTGCATCCGGTTGAGCAGGCAACACGATATAAACGCCTTCAAATAACGCCCCTTTATTGTCATCACCGAAGAGCTCAACATTGAGCTGCACACGCGCCTTACGCCCACGCGCGAGGCGATCCAGATCGCCACTCAGCGATCCTAAATCAGCGATGGCATTCGGTCGGCCACTCACCGGCGTACTGTAACGAATGTGCGCATCCGCCAGAATTATCGTGCCACCGAGGTGCCGTTCACGCAGCAACAGCCAGATTAATCCCCACCCGGTGAGCGTAGCGAGAGAAAACATACTGCCGGCAAAAAGCGTATGATGCGGGTTCTGATTTCCCGTTTCAGGCATGGTGGTAATAAATTGCTTTCCGGTGTACTGGCTTATCCGCACACCCATTTTTTCACTCAGGGGAATGTGCTCATACCAGGCCTGCTGAAGCTGTCCGCACCAGTCAGGACGATGCAAAATGTCATCCAGAGTAGCCACCGGTTTAATCATCAGGAAGTGCCGCACGGGTGTGGTTTGTGGCGCGGTGATTTCACCCTGATTAACAAAGCCCAGCTTGGAGAAGAAATCCATTGCGTCTTCACGGGCGCTACAGACCACACGCTTGACGCCTTCCTGACGCGCGACTGACTCCAGGGTAATCGCAAGCAGCGTACCTAACCCTTTCCCTCGCACATCGGGGTGAACGGCTAAAAAACGGATTGCCGCTTCATTATCTGCATTGATAGAAAGACGCCCAATCGCGACCAGCCTTCCCTGCTCATCCACCACGGTTTGGTGATGTGCCAGGGCATCGTAAGCATCACGCTCAGAACCCAGCGGCTGGCGTAGAGGTTTACGCAGCATTTCCCAGCGAAATTGATAGTACGCATCCAGTTCTTCCGCGCTTTCAGGTACTCTCAAATGATACATAACCCTTCCTCTATACCGAGATGCCTCAATGCATCGGGGTTCATAAGATTGGACCACTGACAAATTTATGCACGAAACGACAGCGGTAATAGCACTTCACAACGATAGCGTTACAACACCATGACGTTACAACCCTATGTCTGTAGCCAGAACGTCACCGGGCCGTCATTCACCAATGCCACTTTCATATCCGCCGCAAACTGCCCTGTTTCCGTGTGAACACCTTGCTCACGACACTGTCCGACAAAATACTGATAGAGGCGATCGGCCTCTGAAGGATGCGCACCGCGAGAAAACCCAGGCCGCATGCCACGCTGCGTATCAGCCACCAGCGTAAACTGCGAAACCACCAGCACATTGCCGCCAGCCTGACGAACATTGAGATTCATTTTCCCGTCATCGTCACCGAATATGCGGTAACCCAACACACGTTCGCAGAGTCGCGTGGCTTTTTGTTCGTCATCGCCCTGCTCAACGCCCAGCAGGATCAGCAAACCTTTATCGATTTCCCCAACCACACTGCCTTCTACCGTAACGCTGGCGCTGGATACTCGCTGAATTAGCGCAATCATAAAACCCGACTACTCCTGATGTCATCATTCCCAATAGGGGCGATGTCCGCCCCTACGATATAAATCATGCTTTAGCCGTCGTCGCCTGCATGGCGAAAAAATCCGGTACTACCTGACGATCGGTAACCAGAATGCTGTGAATACCCAGGCTTTGGGCCGCATCGATGTTCGCGGCATTATCGTCAAAAAAGACGGCTTGCGCAGGCGAAACACCTTCCTCTGTCAGAACGTATTGGTAAATCGCCAGCTCCGGCTTACGTAATCCAATATCTTGTGACAGGTAGAGTCTGTCAGCCGCCGTTGCCACTTCTGGGAATAGCGCAGGCCAGTGTGAACAGTGGAGACGATTGGTATTCGACAGAATCACCACGCGGTGCCCTTCCTGACGCAGGCGCTGCATGATGTCGATAACCTCAGGACGCAACGCGACAAAAATAGCCTGCCAGCCAGCGGTGAATTGTTCGAAGCTCAGGGCGATGCCCATTTCCTGACACAGTCTGGCAGCAAATTCCTCGTCGCTGATCTCACCCCGCTCATGCTGTTCAAACGCTTCGCCCATGACAAAACGCTCTTGCAACGTCGCGAGCGGCGCGCTGCTCAGATTACTCCAGACACCCAATACTCTATTGAAATCAATATCTATGACGACATTGCCTAAATCAAAGATATACAGCATGGCAGTGACCTCCTGACGTAATCGTAGGATTTTCACTGTAGCGGGAAATGAAGAAACTGAACAGGGAGGAAATCTAAAGGAAAGGTTAAAGTGGAAGAAAGCGCATAAAATTCAGGGCACCCGAAGGTGCCCTGTTGCGTAACAAGACAAATCCGTCTGAAATTAGACGTCTTTGCTGCCGCGGCTAGCGCGTTTACGATCGTTTTCGGTCAGGTGACGCTTACGAATACGGATCGACTGCGGCGTAACTTCAACCAGTTCGTCGTCATCGATGAACTCCAGCGCTTGTTCCAGAGACATTTTGATCGCCGGAACCAGTGTGGTTGCTTCATCGGTACCCGATGCACGCATGTTGGTCAGTTTCTTACCGGTCAGACAGTTTACTGTCAGATCGTTAGAACGTGAGTGAATACCGATGATCTGGCCTTCATACACTTCTGCACCGTGTCCGAGGAACAGCTTACCGCGATCCTGCAGGCTGAACAGCGCAAACGCGACAGCTTTACCCTGACCGTTAGAGATCAGTACGCCGTTCTGACGCTGGCCGATTTCACCTGGACGCACGTCATCGTAGTGGCTGAACGTGGAGTACAGCAGACCGGTACCAGACGTCATGGTCATGAATTCGGTACGGAAACCGATCAGACCACGAGCAGGGATCAGGTAATCCAGACGGATACGACCCTTGCCATCTGGAATCATGTCTTTCACATCACCTTTACGCTCACCCATGGCTTGCATGACTGAACCCTGGTGCTGTTCTTCGATGTCCAGCGTTACGTTTTCAAACGGCTCTTGGTTACGACCGTCGATAACGCGGTTGATAACTTTCGGACGTGATACAGCCAGTTCAAAGCCTTCACGACGCATGTTTTCGATCAGAACTGACAGGTGCAATTCACCACGGCCAGAAACGCGGAACGCATCAGCGTCTTCGGTTTCGTCAACGCGCAGGGCAACGTTGTGTACCAGCTCTTTGTTCAGACGCTCCAGAATCTGGCGCGACGTAACATACTTACCTTCTTTACCGCAGAATGGTGAAGTATTGACGTTGAAGAACATGGTAACGGTAGGTTCATCGACGCTCAGTGCTGGCAGCGCTTCGACATTCTGCGGATCGCAGATGGTGTCGGAAATGTTCAGCTCGCCCAGACCGGTGATCGCGATGATATCGCCCGCTTCCGCTTCAGTCGCATCGATACGCTCCAGACCCAGGTGAGTCAGAACTTTACCGACTTTACCGTTACGGGTTTTGCCTTCGCTATCAACAATAGTGACTTGCTGGTTAGGCTTAACTTTACCGCGCTTGATACGGCCGATACCGATAACGCCAACATAGTTGTTGTAGTCCAGCTGAGAAATCTGCATCTGGAACGGCGCATCCATCTCAACCTGAGGCGGAGAAACGTGATCAACAATCGCCTGATACAGCGGAGTCATATCTTCCGCCATGTCGGTATGGTCGAGACCCGCGATACCATTCAGCGCTGAAGCATAAATGATCGGGAAATCCAGCTGCTCGTCAGTCGCATCCAGGTTCACGAACAGGTCGAATACCTGATCGACAACCCAGTCAGGACGCGCACCAGGACGGTCAACTTTGTTGATAACAACAATTGGTTTCAGACCGTTGGCAAATGCTTTTTTGGTCACGAAACGCGTTTGCGGCATCGGGCCATCCATCGCATCAACAACCAGCAGTACCGAGTCAACCATCGACATTACACGCTCAACCTCGCCGCCGAAGTCGGCGTGTCCCGGGGTATCTACGATGTTAATACGGTAGTCTTTCCAATTAATGGCGGTATTTTTTGCGAGGATGGTAATTCCACGCTCTTTCTCCAAATCGTTGGAGTCCATTACACGCTCGGTTGCTTCGACACGTTCACCGAACGTTCCGGATTGTTGCAACAGCTTGTCAACCAGGGTGGTTTTCCCATGGTCAACGTGCGCAATAATGGCGATGTTACGCAAATTTTCGATCACAGCTTTGCCTCAGGCATTTAGAAATAGCGCGCTATTGTACACGTATTAATCGAGGGACTAAACAAGATCACAAGCATCTATGATAAACAACCTAGAGCTGCCTGCTTTGTGATCCCTTTCACGGTGCAAAAGCGCTACAAGCGAACATGAATGCACCAAATAAGTGCAATAATTCACATATTAAGCACCATTTTGGTGCTTTAGACTATAATGGTGCAGTGGGTTTACGTGAGAAAGCCCCAAGGGGCAACACATTGCACACATTTAAAAAGTTGGCACACTTTTAGCTTTAGTCTACTCACGGCAACAACATCAATCCACAACGATATTCGTTCCACGACGATAAATGACCAATCGGGAGAACCAAGTATGTCCGCAGAACATGTTTTGACGATGCTGAATGAGCACGAAGTGAAGTTTGTTGATTTACGCTTCACTGATACTAAAGGTAAAGAGCAGCACGTCACCATTCCGGCTCATCAAGTCAATGCCGACTTCTTCGAAGAAGGTAAAATGTTTGATGGTTCCTCGATTGGCGGCTGGAAAGGTATCAACGAGTCAGACATGGTTCTGATGCCCGATGCTAGCACCGCAATGATCGACCCGTTCTTCGAAGATTCTACACTGATCATTCGTTGTGACATCCTCGAGCCAGGCACGATGCAAGGTTATGACCGCGACCCGCGTTCCATCGCGAAACGTGCGGAAGATTTCCTGCGTTCTTCCGGCATTGCCGATACCGTCCTGTTCGGGCCTGAGCCAGAATTCTTCCTGTTCGATGACATCCGTTTCGGCAGCAGCACTTCCGGTTCCCACGTTGCTATCGACGATATCGAAGCGTACTGGAACTCCGGTAAAGCATACGAAGGCGGTAACAAAGGTCACCGTCCAGGTCTGAAAGGCGGCTATTTCCCAGTTCCACCAGTCGACTCATCACAGGACATCCGTTCTGCTATGTGTCTGACCATGGAGCAAATGGGTCTGGTTGTTGAAGCTCACCACCACGAAGTGGCTACTGCTGGTCAGAACGAAGTGGCTACCCGCTTCAACACCATGACCAAAAAAGCTGACGAAATTCAGATCTACAAATATGTCGTGCACAACGTGGCTCACGCCTACGGTAAAACCGCGACCTTCATGCCAAAACCAATGTTTGGTGATAACGGTTCTGGTATGCACTGCCACATGTCTCTGTCTAAAGACGGCACTAACCTGTTCGCTGGCGACAAATACGGCGGCCTGTCTGAAATGGCACTGTTCTACATCGGCGGTGTTATCAAGCACGCTAAAGCTATCAACGCCCTGGCGAACCCGACTACCAACTCCTACAAGCGTCTGGTCCCAGGCTACGAAGCCCCAGTTATGCTGGCTTACTCTGCCCGTAACCGTTCTGCTTCAATCCGTATCCCAGTGGTTGCTAGCCCGAAAGCACGTCGTATCGAAGCGCGCTTCCCGGATCCAGCTGCTAACCCGTACCTGTGCTTCGCTGCACTGCTGATGGCTGGCCTCGACGGCATCATCAACAAAATCCACCCTGGCGATGCAATGGACAAAAACCTGTACGACCTGCCGCCGGAAGAAGAAGCAGAGATTCCAAAAGTTGCAGGTTCTCTGGACGAGGCCCTGGCTGCACTGAACGAAGACCGCGAGTTCCTGACCCGTGGTGGCGTGTTCACCGACGACGCTATCGAAGCGTATATCGAACTGCGTAAATCTGAGATTGACCGCGTTCGCATGACGCCGCACCCAGTTGAGTTTGAACTGTACTACAGCGTCTAATAACGACAGCGTCTAATCTCTACCTCGGCGTGGTTGGGTGTGCTGATACCCGACCATGACCGATAAACAACAGAATACTAAGAAGTTTGTTTTTGTTGCCGTGGAAACGCTTCAGCCCATCTTCGGATGGGCTTTTTTCACCACCGGCATTGGCCGTTGCGACGTAACATCCATCATTCACACTACAATGCACCACGACGGTGCGGGAGTCTGCGTTATGGCAACAGGCACGCTGCCCGATGCTGGGCAGATCCTAAATTCCCTGATAAACAGCATCTTATTGCTGGATAACGATCTGGCGATTCACTATTCCAACCCGGCAGCACAGCAATTACTGGCACAAAGTTCGCGTAAATTATCCGGCACGCCGCTGCCCGATTTGCTGGGATACTTTTCTCTGAATATCGATTTACTGCGTGAAAGTCTGGATTCAGGGCAAGGTTTTACGGATAACGAAGTCACTATCGTCGTAGATGGCAAAGCGCACATCATGTCGCTCACCGCTCAGCGGGTACAAAACGATTTTATCCTGCTGGAAATGGCGCCGATGGATAACCAGCGCCGCCTCAGTCAGGAACAGCTTCAACATGCACAACAGCAGGCCGCCCGTGATTTGGTCCGGGGTCTGGCGCATGAGATAAAAAATCCGCTTGGCGGATTGCGTGGTGCCGCGCAGTTGCTTGCTAAAGCACTGCCCGACCCGGCGTTGACGGAATATACCAAGGTCATTATTGAACAGGCGGATCGCCTGCGTAATCTGGTTGATCGCCTGCTGGGGCCACAGCAGCCCGGCCTGCACGTCACCCAAAGCATTCATCAGGTCGCCGAACGCGTTTGCCAGCTCGTTTCACTGGAAAAGCCAGATAACGTGACGCTGGTGAAAGACTATGACCCCAGCCTGCCAGAGCTGACTCATGACCCCGATCAAATTGAACAGGTACTGCTGAATATTACCCGCAACGCGCTACAGGCGCTGGGCGAGGAAGGCGGGACGATTACGATACGTACCCGCACGGCTTTTCAGCTCACGCTACACGGTGTGCGCTATCGTCTCGCCGCTCGTATTGATGTGGAAGATGACGGCCCCGGCGTACCTGCTCAACTACAGGACACACTGTTTTACCCGATGGTGAGCGGACGCGAAGGGGGAACCGGTTTAGGGCTTTCCATCGCCCGCAGTCTTATCGACCAACACTCCGGTAAAATTGAATTTAACAGTTGGCCAGGACACACCGAATTCTCGGTTTACCTGCCCATTCGCCAGTGAGGTTCACAATGCAACGAGGGATAGTCTGGATTGTCGATGACGATAGCTCCATCCGTTGGGTGCTTGAGCGCGCGCTTGCTGGTGCGGGTTTAACCTGCGCAACGTTTGAGAACGGAAATCAGGTACTGCATGCGCTGGCGACACAAACGCCCGACGTTCTGCTGTCCGACATCCGTATGCCAGGGATGGATGGATTAGCGCTCTTACAGCAAATCAAACAGCGCCACCCGATGCTCCCGGTCATCATTATGACGGCACATTCCGATCTGGATGCCGCCGTCAGCGCTTATCAGCAGGGTGCGTTCGACTATTTGCCGAAGCCATTCGATATTGATGAAGCCGTTGCGCTGGTTGAGCGCGCGATCAGCCATTATCTGGAACAGCAGCAGCCGGTACGTAACCAGCCAATCAATGGCCCGACGACGGACATTATCGGCGAAGCCCCCGCGATGCAGGATGTCTTTCGCATCATCGGTCGCCTGTCTCGCTCGTCGATCAGCGTGCTGATTAACGGCGAATCGGGAACGGGTAAAGAGTTGGTCGCGCACGCCCTGCATCGCCACAGCCCGCGTACCAAAGCCCCTTTTATCGCGCTGAATATGGCGGCCATTCCCAAGGATCTGATCGAATCAGAACTGTTCGGCCATGAAAAAGGCGCGTTTACGGGCGCAAACCAGATTCGTCAGGGCCGCTTTGAGCAAGCCGATGGCGGTACGCTGTTTCTGGATGAAATCGGCGATATGCCGCTAGACGTGCAAACACGTTTGCTGCGCGTATTGGCTGACGGACAGTTTTATCGCGTCGGCGGCTATGCCGCGGTGAAAGTGGATGTCCGCATTATTGCGGCAACGCACCAAAACCTTGAGCAACGCGTGCAGGAAGGCAAGTTCCGTGAGGATTTGTTCCACCGCCTGAATGTGATCCGCGTCCATCTGCCGCCGCTGCGCGAACGTCGGGAAGATATTCCCCGCCTGGCGCGTTATTTCTTGCAGGCTACCGCCAAAGAACTGGGCGTCGAACCGAAGAATTTGCATCCAGAAGCGGAAACGGCGCTAACCCGTTTACCGTGGCCCGGCAACGTGCGCCAATTGGAAAATACCTGCCGCTGGTTAACGGTCATGGCCGCCGGTCAGGAAGTGCTGATTCAGGATCTGCCGCCTGAACTGTTCGAGACCACGGCACCAGATTCCACCGTGCATATTCTGCCGGACAGTTGGGCCACGCTGTTGGCACAATGGGCCGATCGCGCGCTGCGTTCCGGTCATCAAAATCTGTTGGCAGAGGCACAGCCGGAAATGGAAAGAACGTTGCTGACGACGGCACTGCGACATACGCAGGGGCATAAACAGGAAGCGGCAAGATTGCTGGGATGGGGCAGAAATACCCTGACGCGTAAATTAAAAGAGCTGGGAATGGAGTAGCAAGATTGCTTTTTTATTGCTCAATTGTTAACAAACAAACTGGTGATAAAAAATACAATCTGGCGCACGAAATTGTCATTAATTTGTACTTTACTTGCCTCGAGTCAGCAGTATGATCGTGTCGCTGATTCGGGAGGAACACCATGCTGGATTCATTGATTTCCGTTGCAACACATGGCGCTGAAATTGGCTCTGCGGCAAGCCATTCGCCGCAGGCTGCTATTGCCGCCGTTTTGTGTGCTGCACTGATTAACTTCTTTAGTTAATCCAATAAGCGTTCGAGAGCAGCCAGTCGATGTTTGCACCGACTGGCTGTTTTTTTGACTAAATCACACGGGAAAATTGCTGGGTTCTGAGCTTGCTACGTAGATAGACATCAAAGCACATACAGATATTGCGGATCAGCAGCCGTCCCTTCAGCGTCACCACCAGCCCATCTTCATGACTATCGACCAGCCCATCGGCCACCAGCGGAGCAAGCAGTGCTAAATCCTGCTCAAAGTAGGTTTTAAAATCGATAGCGTATTCCGCCTCAATGGGCGCATAGCTAAGCTGGAAATTACAAATGAGAGTCTTAATTACATCGCGGCGGAGGCAATCATCACGCGTCAGCTGTAACCCACGCCACAAGCCATTCCCTTGATCTTTGACCTGCGCATAATACTGCTTCAGCTCTTTCTGGTTCTGAGCATAGCTATCACCGATCATACTAATCGCCGAAACACCCATCCCAAGCAGATCGCTATCGCCCTGCGTCGTATAGCCCTGGAAATTGCGATGCAGTTTCCCTTCTCGCTGCGCCACCGCCAGTTCATCGTCCGGGCGAGCAAAGTGATCCATACCGATAAACTGATAGCCCGATTGCGTCAGCGACCCAATCGTCTGTTGCAGAATATCCAGCTTTTGCTCCGCGCTCGGTAAGTCTGCTTCTTTAATCTTGCGCTGCGCGGCGAACAGGCTGGGTAAATGCGCATAGTTAAAGACGCTAAGCCGATGCGGGCTTAATTCCGCAACGCGCTGTAGCGTAAAGGCGAAACTTTCCGGCGTTTGTTTCGGCAGGCCGTAAATCAAATCAATATTGGTTGAGGTGAAACCCAGCGCTTTTGCCCGTTCAATAAGGGCAAAAATAAAGTCTTCATCCTGCTCGCGATTGACCAGCTTCTGCACGTCTTTATTAAAATCCTGCACGCCCATACTCAGGCGGTTAAACCCTTCGGCACGCAGATGATCGAGGACGTCCAGCTCAATTTCTCGCGGATCGACTTCAAGCGACAGCTCAGCCTGATCGGAAAAAGAGAACAGCTCGCGCAGCAGCGACATCAGTCGGCTGATTTGTACTTTATTCAGATAGGTTGGTGTACCGCCACCCCAATGCAATTGCGTCACCGTTCGCCCGGCGAATAGCGGCGCACGCTGGCGGATTTCCAGCTCCAGCACATCAAGGTATTCATCCGCTTTATGCTGCTGACGCGTAACCAGCTTATTACAGCCGCAGAAATAGCACAGCCGATGGCAAAAAGGGATGTGGATATACAGCGACAGCGGTCGCTGCGGATAACGGGCAATGGCCTGCTGAAACGCTGGCTCATCGTAAGCTTCACTGAATTCTAACGCTGTGGGATAAGACGTATAACGCGGCCCAGAATAGTTATATTTTTGAATCAGGGCCAGATCCCAGTCAACGGACGGTATCGACATATTCGCTCACTCCTTCCAGTTTTTACTCGGTGGGTTATCCTTCCCCTCCTTCAGATCACCAAAAAATGGCGTTCAAAAACGCTCCCGGCGTTTTGTTACTCGTCTCATCCATGAGACTCGCCCTAAAGGGCCGTCACGCTGTGACGTTCAAAAACGCTCCCGGCGTTTTTGTCTTGGCCGTCGTACCTGATTCATGCGCCCGTTAAACAGGGCGCGATGCAACCGATGCTTACGCTTCGACAATAGCCATAGTTTACTGAACAGACAGAGCAGATAAAACGCAACCAGCAATATCAGGAACAGAAACAGCCATTTCATTGATTAGAACGTGTCTTTCGGGTTATTACGTTTCAAAAGCTGCAGCATATCTTCCTGCTGCTCTTCTTCGTCATCATCACCCAGCTCGATTCCAAGCTCTTCCATCAGGATGTCGATACGATCCAGCGTTTCATCAACCCATGACTGATCTTTGGCGCTTAGCGTCTCGCCGCTATCCAGACGATCCAACAAGGCATCCAGGCGCGCATCGTTTTCTAACATTTCCAGCTCTTCTTCCGGTGACATTGTCGGCTTGGCAGCAACGACTTTCTCCACAGGCTCAGAAGGCTTCGACTTAGGCTTCGGTTTAGCCACAGCGCTCTCTAACACGCCAAGCTGTACAGGCTTTTTGCTGCCGATACGCGGATCGGCAGCTTTACGCTGACCGGAACGCTGATCGGTAGACGCTTTTTCCTGAGTTCGGCTACCCGACGCGTTGCCACGATGCTTTTTATCTTTTTTCCGCTCGCGCGCTTCACGTTCCAGCTCTTCGCGGGTCTTTCTTTTTACTTTGGGTTTCCCTGCCTTATCGGCAGCCCCTTTGACAGGTCGGTTCATAATATTGTTCTCAGGTACACAGATATAAGGGAAGTGCGGCGGAATCTAGCAGAAAGCCCGCGAATAAAAAAGCGTCCACATCAGACGGCCGAGCTTTTCTTTTCGCATCAGTCTGCTGCATTTCAAGACAGATAAAGCCGCCTTTATTGTCAGTTACAGGTATAATCCCCAACCAGACAGAGATCCAGATAGAGATAACCATCGTGACCCAGCAATATAACTACCACATGACGCGTTTTATCATCAGCGCCCCGGATATTCGCCATCTGGCAACAGATAGCGGTATTGAAGTGGCCTTTGCTGGGCGCTCTAATGCCGGAAAATCCAGCGCACTGAACACGCTGACCAACCAGAAAAACCTGGCACGAACCAGTAAAACGCCGGGCCGTACTCAGTTGATTAACCTGTTCCAGGTGGTAGACGGCGTGCGTTTGGTCGACCTTCCCGGCTATGGCTATGCCGAAGTGCCGGAGCAAATGAAGATCAAATGGCAACGTGCGCTCGGTGAATACCTGCAAAAGCGTAACAGCCTTAAGGGTCTGGTTGTGCTGATGGATATTCGCCATCCGCTGAAAGATCTCGATCAGCAAATGATTCAGTGGGCTGTTGATGTCCAGCTTCCCGTCTTAGTGCTGCTGACCAAAGCCGATAAACTGGCTTCAGGCGCACGTAAGACTCAGTTGAACATGGTTCGCGAGGCTGTCTTGCCATTTATGGGTGACATTCAGGTCGAAGCATTTTCGTCACTGAAAAAGCTCGGCGTCGATAAACTACGGCAGAAACTGGATAACTGGTTCAGCACGTTGGAACACGCTGAAGAAGAACAAGAAGCAGAGTAATCCTTTCGCGTGGTGCAGAGTATCATCACTCGCATCACGCCCCCCACTTTCCCGCAATGCTCACCCACCCGAGATGTTCTTTTCACACGCGAAACCGTGCTGACTCACAACTATCGATCAGGCAGTTACTCGCGTTTTAAGGGCAAAAATCCTGGATAAAGCCCATAAAAAACGCCCCGCTCAAAACTGAGCGGGGCGGCTAATATTCAGCCAAATCCGATTACGTGAAGTAAAAGGTCTGAAAGATAGAACATCTTACCTCTGTACCCTACGTCTTTAACTCTACCCTATTTTTTCACGGGAACAAAGGCTTTTTTGTTGTTTACTTTCATAGAAAATGGTTATCGATTACACAAAGTTAAACCAGGTCACACAATACTGTTATTTAATTACAGAAATAGCGCAAGAATCGGCCATTAATGTGCTTCATCCCAGTTCATGCCCGTACCGATGTCTACCTGTAACGGAACATTCAATTGCATACAACCTTCCATTAATGCTTTGATTTTACTAATGGATTCTTCAATAACCGAATCATGAATCTCGAAAACCAATTCATCGTGAACCTGCATGATCATCTTCACCTTCGGCGTGTCTTTCTGTAGCCAATCGTCAATCGCGATCATCGCTTTCTTAATAATATCAGCAGCGGTGCCCTGCATTGGGGCGTTAATCGCCGCACGTTCTGCGCCTTTACGCGCCATCGCATTACGAGAATGGATATCAGGCAGATAGAGGCGGCGACCGTCCAGCGTGGATACATAGCCATGTTCCGCAGCCTGTTGGCGTGTACGCTCCATGTAATCCTGCACACCCGGGTAGCGCTCAAAATACAGGTTCATGTATTTCTGCGATTCGCTACGGGGAATATTCAACTGACGCGACAAGCCAAACGCGCTCATGCCATAGATCAGACCGAAGTTGATCGCTTTCGCACTGCGACGCTGTTCTGATGTCACCTTATCCAGCGCGATGCCAAACACCTCTGACGCCGTTGCCCGGTGTATATCCAGCCCGTTCGCGAACGCATTCAACAAGCCTTTATCACCCGATAAGTGCGCCATGATACGGAGTTCGATTTGCGAGTAGTCCGCCGCAACAATGCTGTAGCCCTTAGGCGCAATGAATGCCTGACGAATACGGCGCCCTTCGTCATTACGCACCGGGATGTTTTGCAGGTTCGGATCGCTGGAAGACAAACGCCCGGTCGCAGTAACAGCCTGATGATAAGACGTATGAACACGCTTCGTCGCCGGATTGATCATCAACGGCAGCTTATCGGTGTAAGTAGATTTCAGCTTGGCCAACCCACGATATTCCAGGATCAGCTTCGGCAGAGGGTAATCCATCGCCAGTTCAGCCAGCACTTCCTCATTGGTTGATGGCGCACCTTTTGGCGTTTTCTTCAGAATAGGCAGCTTTTGCTTTTCATACAGAATGCCCTGTAGCTGCTTGGTCGATGAGAGATTGAACTCTTCGCCCGCCAACTCATAGGCTTGTGTTTCCAGCTCTGCCAGACGGGTTGTGAGCTCTTTTGAGTGTTCCGCGAGAATGGCGGGATCGATCAGTACGCCGGTACGCTCGATGCGAGATAAAACCGGCACCAGCGGCATATCGATCGTCTGGAAAACCTGGCACAGATCGGCATGCGGCTGGAGTTTTCCCCAGAGCTTCTGGTGCAGATGCAGCGTAACATCCGCATCCTCGGCCGCATAAGGCCCAGCCTGTTCCAGCGCAATCTGATTAAACGTCAGCTGATTTTTTCCCTTACCCGCGATCTCTTCAAAGGTAATGGTTTTGTGGCTCAGATAGCGTTCAGCCAGGCTATCCATATCATGACGGCCCGCCACGCTGTCGAGCACGTAAGATTCCAGCATGGTATCAAACGCGATGCCGCGTAAATCGATGTCATACCGCTGCATCACGCCTTTATCAAATTTGAGATTCTGGCCAATCTTAAGCAGCTTCTCATCTTCCAGCAGCGGTTTGAACAAAGCCAACACCTTGGTGCGATCCAACTGTTCTGGCGCATCCAGATAGTCATGCGCCAGCGGCAAATAAGCCGCTTCGCCCGGTTTAATCGCAAATGACAAACCAATCAGATTAGCGGTAAGCGTATCCAATCCGTCGGTTTCCGTATCAAAAGCGAAAACTTCAGCCTGTTTTAAACGCTCAACCCAATCGAGCAGCGTTTTTTCATCAAGAATCGTGACATAACCGTCGGCAGAAAGCGTAGGGGCTCTGTTTTCTTCGGAAGATTTTTTTAGTACAGGTGAAGCCAATGCGACGGTATTGCAATAAACATTACTGTGGTTGACTGCATATTTTTTAGGCAAATTTATTGCTGGCGATACAGTATTACAATAAACATTACTATGGCTGACTACTGCTTTATCCAACGTAGTTGCCGCTAGTTGAACAGGCTGGCTACTCTTTTTACCCTGCATCCAAGTGCCTGATTCAACATCGGATAACCAGCGTTTAAATTCATAACGGGAAAAGAGACGATGCAGTTCATCCACATCCAGCTCGTTAACGGTGAGCTGATCGCAGGTAAGCTCCAGCTCGACATCCGTTTTAATGGTGGCTAGCTGATAAGAGAGGTAGGCCACGTCTTTGTGCTGTTCCAGCTTCGGCGCCATGGTTTTCGCACCACGGAAGGAAAGCCCGGCAATTTTATCAAGATTGGCATATAGCGAATCTAGCCCGCCGAGCCCTTGTAATAGCGCTTGAGCCGTTTTTTCACCCACGCCAGGTACACCGGGAATGTTATCCGATGCATCCCCCATCAGCGCGAGGAAATCGATAATCAGCTCAGGAGGAATACCGTACTTATCACACACTTCCTGTGGGCCAAGAATCGAGTTATTCATGGTATTAATGAGCGTCACGCTCGGCGTCACCAGCTGCGCCATATCTTTATCGCCGGTACTAATCAGCACCGACCTACCCGCTTTTTCCGCCTGAACGGCGAGCGTACCAATCACATCGTCCGCTTCTACGCCGGAAACCGCCAGAAGCGGCAACCCCATTGCTTTCACCATCTTATGCAGAGGCTCTATTTGCTCGCGTAGATCCTCCGGCATCGGTGGGCGGTGAGCCTTATAATTTTCGAACAGTTCATCGCGAAACGTTTTCCCTTTCGCATCAAAAACGACGGCAACGTGGCTGGGCTGATATTGCAGCAGCAAACTGCGTAGCATATTCAGTACGCCATACATTGCACCGGTGGCTTCTCCCGCGCTGTTTGTTAACGGTGGGAAAGCGTGATAAGCACGATACAAATAGGATGAACCGTCTACCAGTATTAAAGGATTTTCTGCAATCTGAGCCATAGCCTGCCATGATCGTTGTTGTCTGTCATAGCGCTAAGCATGCCATAGGTCAGGGAAAGAGACGATCCTTAACGTGAGATATTGGCTGATTTTGCATGGATCCTCGCAAGATCTTCCTGTGGATAACTTTGTGAATAGTTTTATCCGCTTAATTGCTAATTCCTCCTATTCTCTTCAGCTATTTTTTTATATCCATTAATTTCATTAAGTTATAATATAAGTTGTTTATTTTTAAGGCATAAGAAACCGTCATCCAATTTGTGGATATAAACAAACAGATAAATAGATATTGCGGGCTGATGAGATATAAAAGATAAGAAGATGAACCGCGGGAAGGTATAAGGTCATGCGGTTTTACCCGCATGACTTATTAAATAATTACTTCTTGGTAATGAGGAACTTCACCACGTCAGCGTACTGTTTTACATACCCATCCATTGAACTGGTATCAAGACCATCATTCTTGATCATATATTTACCGTTCACGAACATGGCTGGAACGCCGCGTAATTGTAAATCGGCGGCCGCTTTTTCCTGCTGGGCAACCAGAGATTTCACAACAAAGCTATTCAGAGCACCATCAAATTCTTCCGCACTCACGCCAGCTTTCACAAAGACTTCGCGAATATCATCCGGTTTTTGTACAGTCTGTGTTTTCTGAACTGCATCAAACATCAGCGGGGTAATTTTATCTTCAACGCCCAGCGCCATAGCAACAGCCCAGGCCTGCGTCAGGTTTTTACCCAATGGGCCCAAGAAGTCCACGTGATAACGTGTCATCTTCGTACCCTCTGGCAACGCTTTTTTTACTGCATCTGGAACGTGATAAACCTGTTCAAATTGATAACAGTGCGGGCAATAGAATGAGAAGAACTCTAGAACCTGAGGCTCCTGAGTTGCAGGTTTATCTAATTCTACATATTGCTTGCCGTCAGAAAACTCTGCAGCAGAAGCACTAAATGCCAGAACAACGCCAATCAGCGCAAGCCATAATTTTTTCATAAATTTCACTCTCTCCATTTAATTTCAGTACATTGGCATTAGCTGTAGAGGAGGTTCCTGCAACAGCTGAGTTTGCCCAATAAATATTGCCGTTTGCTTCAACCAGAAATCAGCATCCGTCATCCAGGGGAAATTTTTCGGAAAAGCGGGGTCTTCCCAGCGACGGGCAACCCAAGCCAGATAATAAACCTGCCGCATCGCACGAAGAGGCTCAATCAGCAAGAGCTCTTTCTCCTGAAATTCCGCAAATTCGCTATAGGCTTCTAACAAGATATCCAGTTGAATACGTTGTTCACGACGGTCACCGTGCAACAGCATCCATAAATCCTGTATTGCCGGACCATTGCGGGCATCATCCAAATCCACAAAGAGCGGGCCATCACGCCACAAAATATTGCCTGGATGACAATCCCCATGCAGACGCAGTGGTCTCCAGTCGTTATGCCAATAAGTTTCAACTGTATCAATCAGTTGACGGGTCGCCTGTAAAAAATCATGTCGATGTATTTTCGGTATTAGCGGACATGTCTCCAACAACCGATAAGGTTCATGCAGGTATTCATTTACCCCGATCGTAGGACGTTCGGTGAATAACGATTTCTGCCCCGTCTGGTGAATCCGGCCGAGAAAACGACCGACCCACTCTAGCTGGTCTTCATTATCCATTTCATACTGCCGCCCGCCTACGCTGGGGAATACGGCAAAATGAAACCCTTCATAGACGTTCAACGTTTGCCCATTCAGCGAGACGGGCGCGACAATAGGGACTTCATCTTCTGCCAATTGTTGGGCAAAAATATGCTCTTCCTGAATCTGCGACGCGCTCCACCGTTCCGGGCGATAAAATTTCACCACGAATCGTTTACGATCTTCATCCGCAAACTGGTACACCCGATTCTCATAACTGTTTAATGCCGTCAAACCAGAATCAACGCGCAGCCCAACGTCCAGTAAGGCATCCACGATCAGATCTGGGAATAGCGTCTGAAAATTAAATATCGAACTATTCATCACGGCCACAAATGGTTAGAGGCGACGTAAGAGATATGCGTGCAATAGTTAGCATCATGAACGTGTTATTCCTTTCCACTAGTCTTTAATAACTCCCCGGGCACGAAGCAAAGCGGTCTTAAAATCTTCTTCGTAGTCCTTCTTCAAACCGGGGATGACTTGTTCTTTATCTGCATCACGCATTTTTAGATGGTAAATAAGGATATCATCAGTCAGTTCATTTAACTGCCCCTCAAACCCCGCCTCCTGTGCAAGGTTTTGTAAAAATTGTACCAGATTTAAATCGGGTTCTTTTTGCCAGGCTGGGTGCAACAGTTCAATAAGCTCATTAACGCGATGACATTTCATTTTTTTCTCCTTAAAAACGATTTGTACTCAATAAATTTCAATATGCAGGAAGCGACTTGAGCGATATTGAGTATATAGCGATAAAAATAACAGCCTTGCTCACATGAGGAAAGAACTTGGTCTTCTGCGAAAGTTTTCAGAGAATAGCGTATGGTTTGGCCCCACAAGCTTTCGGTAGAGGAAAGTGGGCATCGATAATTGGAAAGTGAAATGATTACAGGCGTTATTCTCGCAGGCGGGCGTGCAACGCGCATGGGCGGGCACGATAAAGGTCTGATAGCACTGAACGGTGAGCCGCTATATCTGCATGTTCTGTCTCGGCTTAAAGCACAGGTCAATGAAGTCATGATCAGCGCTAATCGCAATCAGGCTGTGTATGCACAAAGTGGTTGCCGCATTATTAGTGACGTTGATACAAGCTTTCCAGGCCCGCTGGCAGGTATTCTAAGTGGATTACATGCCTCTCCATCCGAATGGGTCGCATTCGTCCCTTGCGATGTCCCGGCACTCCCTTGCGATCTGGTAAGCCGCTTGTGGCAAGCACGTGGGGAAGCCAATGCGGCTTATGCCACTGATGGAGAACGGTCACATCCCACATTACTCTTAATCAATAGAAACCTTATTGAATCACTAGAGACCTATCTGCACCTTGGAAACCGTAAGCTGATGCTATTTATGGAACAGGTTGGAGCAAACGCCGTTTCATTTAGCGATCAGCCTGAAGCGTTTCGCAATATGAATTCGCCTGAAGATTTATCCAATTGGGAGGAGCAACACCGTGAATCCTAATCGTGTCCCCTTGCTCGCTATTGCTGCTTATAGCGGCACAGGTAAAACGACATTACTTAAACACGTCATCCCACTGCTGACTCAGCATGGTGTTCGAGTCGGACTCATTAAACATACACATCATCAGATGGATATTGATACGCCAGGTAAAGATAGCTACGAGCTCCGTAAGGCAGGCGCAGCACAAACGATTGTTGCCAGCAGCCAAAGGTGGGCGCTGATGACGGAGACTCCTGATCAGGAAGAACCCAATATTTACGATCTAGCTGGGAAAATGGATGCATCAGCTCTCGATCTAGTGCTGGTTGAGGGGTTCAAACACGAGAAGATCGCTAAAATAGCCTTGTTTCGCCAATCGTTGGGTAGAGAATTAAATGATTTGATCGATGAATACGTCATTGCGATTGCAGCGGATACAGAGATAGACACCTGGCTTCCTGTGCTCGATATCAATCAACCAGAACAGGTTGCTGCTTTTATCCGACAATGGCTCAAAAATAACAATATATAGTGCGGAATAGACTACTGTTCACACTGAACCATTGGGTTATGTCTGGTAGGGCGTGGATTTCTGCCCTCATGTTCCATAGCCGCTAGATCATCTACCGGATACACCTAAATAAGTGCACAACAGTGAGCAAATCGTTGCAGCTAACCCGAAAACGTCCCCATAGCAAAAAGCCCTCGTCTTTCGACGAGGGCTTTTCACTTATTTGATGCCTGGCAGTTCCCTACTCTCACATGGGGAAGCCCCACACTACCATCGGCGCTACGGCGTTTCACTTCTG